>NZ_JBCGCS010000070.1:0-1855 GCF_038594925.1 Achromobacter sp. JD-1
CGTGTTGCGCACCGGTTTCTTGCAACGCGCGGGCGCACCGCTACAGTGGGTGGCGCGCGACGTGGCGCTGCCGTATAGGGTGATCGATGCGCGCAACCATCACGATGCATCGCATCCTGTCGCAACGGTTTTGGATGCTCAGGCGCGCGCCGATCTGATGCAGGGCTTCGACCTGGCATCGCCGCCGCTATTGCGCGTGACGCTGATGCGCACGGCCGAGCAGCGCTATCACTTGATCTGGACGTTCCATCATCTGCTGCTTGACGGTTGGAGCGTGTCGCAGTTGCTGGGCGAAGTGCTGCGGACGCACGAAGGGCTGCCCGTGGCGGCGGGAGTGGGCCGCTATCGCGACTATCTGACGTGGCTGGCTACCAGAAGCGAAATTGATACGCAGGCGTATTGGCGTGGCTGCTTGCAAGCCTTGAGTGAACCCAGCCTGCTGGCGCCGGCATTGCGGCTTCGAGGCGCATGCACGGCAGCCACCGGCTACGCCGACCTGCATGCCCGGATGGACCCTGCCGCGTCGTCGGCATTGGCCGAGCGCGCCCGGCATCATCGCGTCACGGTCAACACCTTGGTGCAAGCGGCCTGGGCGCTGGTCCTGGCGCAGGTGACGGGGCAATCCACGGCTGTGTTTGGCGTCACGACGTCTGGCCGGCCCGACACCTTGGCCGGTGCGCAGCACATGCTTGGGCTGTTCATCAACACCTTGCCGTTGGCGGTGACGATTGCGTCCGATGCCACGCTGGGCGACTGGCTGCGTAGCATACAGGACCAAAACCTGACGTCGCGTGAACACGAGCACGCGCCGCTGTTCGACGTGCAGCGTTGGGCAGGCCACGGCGGCAGCGCCTTGTTCGACACGCTGTTGGTCTTTGAAAACTATCCGGTTGATGCGGCGCTGAAAACGCAGGCATCGGCGGGGGTGCGGTTTGCCAACTTGCAGAACCATGAACAGACGCATTACGCCCTGACGCTGGTCGTGACGCAGCAGCCTGGCCTGTCCTTGCAACTGAGCTATGACCGATCACGCCTATCAGAAGCGGTGGCGCAGGCGTTGGCGCAGCGCCTGCATTACATACTGGCGCGTCTGGCGGCGCACGAGGGCCGCGTGGGCGCGCTGCCATTGACGCCGCCCAACGAGTTGGCCTTGTTGAGTCCGAACGAAAGAGGCTTGCCGCTGTCGGAGGAGGTGGCGTCGGAGTTTGGCGCGCTACCGGTGCATCGCCAGTTTGAGAGGCAGGCGGGCCTTTGGCCGGACCGTGTGGCGGTGACGTGCCTTGATGCGTCGCTGACGTATGGCGAACTGGACCGCCGCGCGAACCAATTGGCGCATCGCTTGCAGCGCATGGGCGTACGTGCCGAGCAGTGCCTGGGGATTGCTGCCGAGCGATCGCTGGAACTGGTTGTAGGTTTGCTGGCGGTGTTGAAGGCAGGTGCGGCCTACGTGCCGCTGGACCCAGACTATCCGGATGACCGGCTAGCCTACATGCTGCAAGACAGCGGCGTGTCGCTGCTGCTGACGCAGTCCGGTTTGGCGGCACGGATGGGCGGGTTGTCGTCATCGACAACCTTGTTGGCCTTGGACCAGATCGACGTTTCGTCCGAGCCGGTCACGCCGCCCGACGTTCCCCATCACCCCGAGAACCTTGCCTACGTTATCTACACCTCGGGCTCCACTGGCAAGCCCAAGGGCGCGGCCAACCGGCACGTTGCGCTGACCAACCGCTTGGCGTGGATGCAGCAGGCCTATGGTTTGACGGCAGACGATGTGGTACTGCAAAAAACACCGTTCAGCTTTGATGTATCGGTGTGGGAATTCTTCTGGCCCTTGATGACCGGCGCGCGGCTGGCG
>NZ_JBCGCS010000071.1:0-1846 GCF_038594925.1 Achromobacter sp. JD-1
TCCATGGATGCCGCGGTTTCCTCAAGGGATGCCGCCTGCTGTTCCGTGCGGCTGGACAGGTCCGTATTGCCCGCGGAAATCTCGCGCGCGCCCACATTGATCTCGTCCACGCCACGGCGCACCGTGGCCACCGTGCGCGTCAGGCTTTCCTGCATGCGTTTCACAGCGGCCATCAGGTGACCGATTTCGTTCGTTGACGTGGCCTCCACGCGCACGGTCAGGTCGCCGCCCGCGATCTTGTCGAAGCTGTCGCTGACCGAGCGCAAGGGACGCAGCACGACGCGGTTCATGAACAGGAAGGCGCCCAGGGATACGGCCACGATCAACGCGGCCAGGCCCAGGTATACGTAGGTCATCAACGAAGCCTGAGCGCGCGCGGCTTGCACTTCGTGTTCGCTGTAGGTGCTGATGTTGTCGGCAAAGCCCGTCAGCTCTTTAAAGAAGGCGCCGCTGGCGGCGCCTGCCTTGGTGTTCTTCAAGGTCAGGTAGGTGGCGGCGTCGCCCTTGTCCAACGCAGCCATCATCGACTGCAGCGCATCCGAAAAACCGTTGAACGACGAGATCAGTTGCCCTTCGGACTCCTTGCCCGTTTCCGTCATTTTCGGAATGGCCTTGAAGGCATCCATCTTCTTCTTTGCGTCGCCGATCAGTTGCTGCACCGTGCGCGCATTGTCGGCCGCGCCGTTGGCGTCACCCGCCGCACGCTGTGCGGCGGCGATGTCGGCGCGGATCGTGGCGCGCAGCATCTGCGTGTAGGCATCCTTGATCAGGTTGCTCTGTTGCACGCTCAACGAGTCAAGCGTATTGATCGTCACCGCGCTGGCACGCATGCTGTTCCAGCCCAAACCAATTGCAACCAGTGCGGCCAGGGCAATTGCCAACTGAGCGAGCATCAAGCCCGTACGCACCTTCAGATTGCTGAACATTTTTCAATAGTTCCGGTAGTCGTCCCGGCGGCACGCAATGGCCGCCAGTCCGTAAAGGGGGGGTACTGTTTTTAAGCAACTGCCTGTTCAATACACTGACGCGGGATTCGTCAGAAGGACTCCCAATCATCATCCGCGGGCGCGGCCCGGCGGCTGGCCGCCGAAGCGGCCGGCGTCGCATCGGCACGGGTGGCGGCGCTGTCCGCGCGCGTGGCCGGTCGACGCAGCGGGCGCACCACGGTGGCCGCCGTAGCGGCTGGCTTGGGACGCGCCACCTGCGTTTTGCGCGGCGCGGGCTTGGGCGCGGCCGGTGTTTCGTCCGTATCTTGCGTCGCCGTCTCGGCCGGCGCTGTCGCAGCCTGCGCCGAATGCGGCAGATGTGCGGCCGGCGCCTGCGCGCGAGGCGTCGCTTGCCCGGACGACTCATGCGAAGACACGCGCGACGACACCCGCGGCGCGGCCTGCTGGCTGGCGAGTTGCTGCGCCGGCACTTCAATCACTTCGCCCGCATTGATCTTGAACACCGCCACGGCTTCGGCCAGGCGCTGCGCCTGCTCCTGCAAGGAGCCGGCCGCAGCGGCCGCTTCTTCCACCAGCGCCGCGTTCTGCTGCGTCACTTCGTCCATCTGCGACACGGCGCGGTTGACCTGATCAATACCGCTGGACTGTTCTTCGGACGCCGCCGAGATCTCGCCCATGATGTCCGTCACGCGCTTCACCGAGGCCACGATCTCTTGCATGGTCGCGCCAGCGCGTTCCACCTGCTGCGAGCCCGCGCCCACCTTGGAGACCGAGTCTTCGATCAGGCCCTTGATTTCCTTGGCGGCCTGCGCGCTGCGCTGTGCCAGCGAGCGCACTTCGCCCGCCACCACCGCGAAACCCTTGCCCTGCTCACCGGCACGCGCCGCTTCAACCGCCGC
>NZ_JBCGCS010000072.1:0-1843 GCF_038594925.1 Achromobacter sp. JD-1
CGCCAGCCGCGCGCCGGTCATCAAGGGCCAGAAGAATTCCCACACCGATACATCAAAGCTGAACGGTGTTTTTTGCAATACCACATCGTCTGCCGTCAAACCATAGGCCTGCTGCATCCACGCCAAGCGGTTGGTCAGGGCGATATGCCGGTTGGCCGCGCCCTTGGGCTTGCCAGTGGAGCCCGAGGTGTAGATGACGTAGGCAAGGTTCTCGGGGTGATGGGAAACGTCGGGCGGCGTGACCGGTTCGGACGAAACGTCGATCTGGTCCAAGGCTAGTAGCGTTGTCGTCGAGGACAGCATGCCCATCCGTGCCGCCAAACCGGACTGCGTCAGCAGCAGCGACACGCCGCTGTCTTGCAGCATGTACGCCAGCCGATCATCCGGATAGTCCGGGTCCAGCGGCACATAGGCGGCCCCCGCCTTCAACACCGCCAGCAAACCTACAACCAGTTCCAGCGATCGTTCAGCAGCAATCCCCACACGGTGCTCCGCCCCTACCCCCATGCGCTGCAAGCGATGCGCCAACTGATTCGAGCGGCGGTCCAGCTCGCCATAGGTCAGCGACGCATCAAGGCACGTCACCGCCACACGGTCCGGCCAAAGGCCCGCCTGTCGTTCAAACTGGCGATGCACCGGCAAGGCGCCAAATTCCGCCGTCACTTCGTCGGCCAGTGGCTCCCCGCTTTCCCATTGGGACAGCAAGCGCAGCTCGTCTGCCGGCAAAATCCGAACGCCTGCGACGGGTTCGGCCGGTGCTTGCATCAGCTGGTGCAAGGCCAGGCTCATGCGCTCGGCCAGGCGATCAATGGTGGACCGGGTGAATTGCGCCTGGTCGTAAGTGAAGCGCAGTTCCAGCGTGTCGCGGATCGCCACCACCAGCGACAACGCGTAGCTGGCCTGGTCGCGATGCGTCAAACCGACAAATCGCAGGCCAGCGGGCGCGCCGGCTTGCAAGGCGGCGTCGACCGGATAGTTCTCGAACACCAGCAAGGTATCGAACAGCGCCTGCCCGTTGGCGCCGGCCCAGCGCTGCACGTCGGCAAGCGGCGTGTGCTCCACCTCGCGCGACGCAACGTTCTGCGCCTGAAGCGTCCGCAGCCAATCGCCCACCGTGGCGGCTGCCGTCGTCGGCACCACAACCGGCAGCGTATTGATATACAGACCCAGCGTTTGCTGCGCGCCCGGCAGGCTGTCGGGCCGCCCCGAGCTTGTTGCGCCAAACGCCACCGTGCCCTGCCCCGTCGCTTGCGCCAGCACCAGCGCCCATGCCGCTTGCACCACGGTGTTGACCGTAACGCGCTCGCGCCGCGCATAGACCGCCAGGCCCTGACTGCGCGCCGCATCCCAAGAGGCCAGCACATCGGCATGACCCGTGCCTTGGGCCGCCCCGCCCGAAGCGGCAGCAAGCAGTGTGGGCGCGTCCAGCTTGCGTAGCGCCTGCTCCCAATAGCGTTGGGTCGCCAGGGCGTCACGCGTCGTCAACCACGCCAGAAAGTCGCGGTAACGGCCTGCGCCGCGCGGCACGGCTTGCCCCGCGTACGCACTCAGCACTTCACCCAGCAACTGCGACACGCTCCAACCGTCAAGCAGCAAATGGTGATGCGTCCATACCAAGTGATAGGCCGTGTCCGATATGCGCGCCAGTGTCAGGCGCAGCAGCGGCGGCAGGCTCAGGTCGAAACCGCGCCTCAAGTCGTCCTGTGCGATAGCGTCGAGCCTGGCCCGCAAGGCCGCTGGCTGCGCCGGACGCGCATCAATCACCGTATACGGCAGCGCCACGTCGCGCGCCACCCACTGTAGCGGTGCGCCCGCGCGTTGCAAGAAACCGGTGCGCAACACG
>NZ_JBCGCS010000073.1:0-1799 GCF_038594925.1 Achromobacter sp. JD-1
GTCGTGTCCCGATTCAACGACGCGATCGTCTCCGCTGCCGTCTTGCCGGTCAGGGCCAACTGCCCCGCCTCGTCACGAATGACGATCGTGCCGCCGCTGATGCCGCTTTGTGTGGTCGAACTACTGTTGCCGCTGGCCGCCACCACCACGGGCGTACCCATGCCGAACCCGCTGCTGCCCGTCGATATCGACGAACCCGCGTCCTTCGATGCGCCGCCGGCTACCTGGCCGCCCTTGGTCGTGCCCAGCCCTGAGTCGCCCGCCTTGGCGCTTCCGCCGAACCCGAAGCCCCCACCAATCGACACCTGGCTACCGCTGTACTTGGCGGTGTTCTTCAGGTCCTGCGCGACCAGCGTCCCCGTCGTCAACTTGTTCAGGCCGTCAGCCACCGCGCGGTCGCTGCTGGCAATGACGCTGCCGAGCAAGGTGGTGTTGTTCTTGACGTCGATCAGGAAACCGCCGTCGCCCGCCCACAAGCCCGTCTGTTCAGTGACCGTCTTGAAGTCGCTGTTCATCTTGCCGGCGCCGGCGTTGGCCCATGCGCTGCTTGAACCGTAGCAGTACGGCGGGATACACAGGCTCACGCCAAAGCCCGCGCTCTTGTTCTTGGAGTCGTACTTGCTACTGTCTTGCAGGCTCTCAAGTAGCAGGTTGCCACCGACCGACGCGATGATCTGGTCGGCCTTGCCCGCCGCGCCCTTCAATGTCGTGTCCCCGCCCGACTGGATGGCGAGTACGTTGCCTGCCGTGATATTGCTGTTGGTCCAGCTTTCGTCGCGACCGTTGGCCTTTCCGCGTCCAACCGAGGCGCCCAGTTCGAGGGTGAAGCCGTTTTGCTGACCGCCCGTGGAATAGCCGATACCGATGCTGGCGCTACTGCTCTTGCTGTCCGTCTTCTGCTCGAACACGTTGCGCGCCGCTTGCAGCACGATGTCGCCTTCAGCCTTGAGCACCGCGTTATTACCCGCCGACAGGTTCGAACCCGTAACGGTGATGTCCGAGTCCTTGCCGGCTCCTTGGGCGACGATGGTCAGGTCTTTGCCGGCCGCGACCGTCGAACCGAAGGCGCTGGACGAACTACGGTCCGTCGTGCTGCTGCTCTTGCTGGTTCCCAGACTGAGCTTGATGCTCACCCCGCCCGCTTTGTCGATCGCACTAGGGTCCTCGACGTTGCCCGCCGCCTGAACGGCGTCATAGGCATTGGTAGCTGCCAAGGCCGTCGTGGCGCCTGCCAAGCCCTTCATGACGGCGTTGTCCGTCCTGCCCGCCGCATCCCCCATCCGCGTGCCGGTCTGCACGGCGCTGACAATGGGATTGCTCGCGGTAAGCGTCAACCCCGTCTGCTTGATCTCATGAAATTCCTTCTCTTGCGTGGTGTCCAGCGCCGCGCCGATGTTGACTTCCTTGCCGATCAGCGTGATGTCGCCTTGCCGTGCAATGACGTTGCTGCCCGTGATATTGAGGGCGTTGCCGGCGTTGACCAGCACGTCGCCTTCGACGCTGCCCACGGTGCTGGCGCTGTGGAACACCTTTTTGCTGTCGAGCGAATCCGTCTGCTTGCTGGAGCCATAGCTGAAACCACCCATGGCCCCAAAGCCCGACTTCTTGACCATCTTGTAGTCGTAGCTGTCCTCGGCGTTCTGGCCGGCCAGGATGTTGACGTCGCGATCGGCCGACATCACCAGATCCTTCTGCGCGCCAACGTTCGAGCCCGCCACGGTCAAGTCCCGTCCGGCCATCAGCACGGCGGTGTCGCCGGTGAAGGTAGTGGCCAGGGCCTGTTCCCAGTCAAGGGCCGT
>NZ_JBCGCS010000074.1:0-1738 GCF_038594925.1 Achromobacter sp. JD-1
TGGGCTTTCAAGTCATTTCCTACTCGACCGCTGTCGAAACGCTGAGGTAATCGTCATGCAAAAAGCACAGATCAACGAACTCGCCCGCCGCCTCGAAGATGCAGGGCGCATGAGCAACGCAGAGCGCACGGCACTGTTGCGCGACATCGAACGGTACGCGAAGAGCGATCTCTACGGCGCCGCGCGCCTCTGCAAGGACCATCTTCACAAGGACGCGAACCTTCGTCTTCCCACGCCTGTCTTGGCTGCCGATCGTATCGGCAAGCACTTTGAAGAGCGCATCCGCGAAGCGCGTCGGCCCGTGGAGCTGTACGGCGAACAAGACCGCCAAATCCGTCAGCCGGAAGATGGGCGCGAGTACAAGGGTCCGATCGTAGGCACAACGCCAAACTGCTTGATCCAGCGTGACAACGAAACGGGGGACCTCATCGTCCATGCCCGCAACACGCTGAACCGATCCTTTGAGATGAGCGGAAAGGAAGAGGCGCTCGCCATCCGCTACCCCTTCAAGGCGGTAGGCGGCGTGGGCCTGGTGCGCGACGCTGACCACGACAAGCAGGCGGGGATGGGGATGGACCATCAACGTACGCACGAGTCGGCGCGCCAACGTGAAAGCAACCTCGAGATGGGACACGCCCGATGAACATCCGCTTCAGGCCTTTGGCCGTGGGGGTGCTGTCGGTCGCGCTTTGCGCGGCCGCAGCGCCTGCCTGGTCGCTTGACCGACCTGCAGCTTCGCCCAAGGATCAGCGAATCCGCTGGACGGACTATGACGCCGCCGACGTCATTCAGGTCGATACAACGCTTGGTGTGGCCACTCAAGTCCAACTGAACGATGATGAGGACTACGTGACGCACGCCTTTGGCGATTCGGCGGCGTACGACTTCCAGCAAGTGGGCAAGCACCTCTTGCTCAAGCCCATCGTCGAGCAAGCCGACACCAACCTCCTTTACATCACCACCAAGCGAAACTACTCGTTCCTGCTGAAGTATGAAAAGGCGCGTAAGAACGGCGGCGTCTTTCGCGTGGTACTGCGTTATCCCGAACTGGAGCAGGCAAAATCTGCGGCCCAGGAGGAGCGCGACCGCGTGCAGCGCGATCTGGCCACTGCCGACGTCGCGATCAACTGGCAGGCCTATTCGATGAGCGGCGACACCAGCCTGGCGCCGATCGCCGCATGGGATGACGGCGCGCAGACATGGCTTCGGTTTGCTCCTGGCCAGGATCTGCCTGCGATCTATTTCGTAGACGCTGACGGCCAGGAGGTGATCGTGAACCGGCATATGGAGGACGAGCAGACCGTCGTGCTTCATCGGGTCGCTAAGCGCTGGCATTTGCGTATTGGAAACCAGGTCTTGGCCGTCCACAACGACGGGGCGCCCGTTACACGCAGTCTGGCCACCGGTACCGTCTCGCCGCAGGTCGAGCGCGTCATTCGTGAGGAAACTGCGCCATGAATCTCTTCAAAAGGCGAAAAAAACCCGGTCAAACCATAGACGCGGTGGCGGAGATCGAAGAGCACCAGGCGCAGATCGAGGGCCGCGGCCGCCCGGACCTGTCGGGTACTGCAAGGCCGATGCAACAGGGTGCGAAGGCCTTCATGTGGCTCATCACGTTGATGGCGTTGATGGTGATCGCCACGATGGGTTGGCGAGCATTCAATACGCCTGCCGCCGAAGAGGCCGCACCGGCGATGCAAGCCAAGATCGAGAACGTGCTTCCCGGTCTGAAGCTCCG
>NZ_JBCGCS010000075.1:0-1644 GCF_038594925.1 Achromobacter sp. JD-1
GCCTGCGCCGTGCAAGTCGGCAGGAAGCCGCCAACGTTGTGGTATCTCGGCGGCGGCATCCGAATCGGCGTTCACCAAGATTTTTCCCGGTGTTTAGCTGCTAAACACTGCGGAAATCGAGCGCTCCGATTCGGATGGCACATGGCTCCATCTCACGGAGGTCTACACACACATGAACGCTCTTCAAAGAAAGCGCGACTTCACCGGCAAGTACCAATTTTGTAGTCAGGCTGATGGCAGCCGCGCAACAAACCAACGATGGTCGAAGGCCTTAGCGAAGAGTGCCGCCGCGCACCTTCTAGTTTTTTTGGCCCTTACCATCCTTGGAACGGCTATCTGGCATGCGCACAACCACGAAGTACCAATCGTCGAAGCGTTCCGGGGCGCGTTCATGGCCGTCCTGCTGGATGCGCAACTTCTAATTGCCCTTGCATTGATGTCGACGCTCGCGGGATTGCGCGGCGGCAAGAAGGCTGTCTACGTCCGCGCATCCGAACTCTCAAAGCTGGGTACGTCGCTGATTTGAAACCTCGCATAGGGAGGGCAACGTGCATAAATTTATCGGTGGCCTAGCGGCCGGCCTTTTCATGCAAATTTACCTACTGCTCGGCATATTAGTCGTGACAGTAAGCCTTGGGGCCTTTGCCATAACCGCCTTGCACGGCCAGGAAATCTACGCCTGGGTGATGCAGCAGCCGGCGCTGGCCCCGCTCACCGGCGTAGTCGTCCAGTTGGCCAGGCTGAAGATCGACCCAACAGGTGCTAGCTCTGACGCGCTGTTCATTAACAACGGCATCCTTGGCATGTTGGCGTTCTCTTCGGCTGCTGTCTCGATATCCGTCTGCATATCCATGGTGACCAGAGGCATCGCCATGCTGACGCGGAGCATATTGGTCTGCCACAAATGGTGCCGTTCGCGCGCGACAGGAGTGCGCAAACGCGGACCTTCCTTTTCAGACAAAACACAATGAAAAAACACATGATCATCTGGGGGATCGCAATCGCGATCTTCGCCGTCGGCTACGCGCTGTACGAGCTTTACTCCTCCGCCAAAGAAGATTGCTACAAGCAGCCCTACGTAAGCAGCACGTTTTGCGCGGTCGAGCGGAAGTAGCAGAAGGGGTCAGCCAATCTTTGTCTTCGTCGGGTATGCCCCCTGATCAGAAATGGCTTGCCCGCTGAAAAATGGAGCGCATCTTGCACAACAAACAGCTCACTCACCGAAGCCAGCAGCGCACGTTGATGCTGGCGTCAGCGCTGAAAGTGGTTAAAGACTCCGCGGTGCTCGTCACGATGCTCGCGGCGGCGGGAAAACTAATCGAAGAATGGGAAACAGTTCTTTGGGCTGCGTCCGCCGGAGGCAAGTTCTGGGGCGCCATCTCAGTTGGACTGACCAGCGTAGCCGTATTTGTCTGGGCCAATTTGGTCGCCTGGGGCACGACGCCATCGAACGACGCCGATAGAGCACGCCACAACAAGACCCGCGCCGTGCTGACATTCATACGGTGTACGGCGATGATGATTCTTCTTGCCGCGAACGTGGCGATGTTCAGGATCGGCATCACGTTTGTTGGTTTGCACTGAAAACTGACCCAGCGTTTGCATCGAAAACTGACCCAGCCCTAATTTGATTGGGTCAGGGTT
>NZ_JBCGCS010000076.1:0-1497 GCF_038594925.1 Achromobacter sp. JD-1
GAGACCTATCGGCTGGAGCTGGACTTGTCCAGCTTCAACCCCGCCATCGACTTCGGCGCCATGCTGGACCAGACGGCGCTCTTCACGCTGTGGCGGGGCGACACGCCCGTGCGCCATGTGCACGGCATCGTCACCGCCTTCGAGCAAGGCGACACCGGCTTTCGGCGCACACGCTACCGCGCGGTGCTGGAACCGTCGCTGGCGCGCCTGGCGCTGTGTTCGGACTGGCGCATCTATCAGCAGCTGTCCGTGCCGGAAATCCTGGCCGATGTCTTCAAGCGCCACCACATCACCGACTACGAACAGGTCACCACGAACAATCATCTGCCACGCGAATACTGCGTGCAGGCCGGGGAAACCGATCTGGACTTCGCGGCTCGGCTGGCCGCCGAAGAAGGCTATTTTCATCGCTACGAACATACCGAACAAAGCCACCGCCTGATCCACGGCGACCGCATCTACATCCATGGTGAAATCGCTGGCGGCCCCGTCGTTTATCAAGCGCTGGCGGGCGGCGACCCGGCCCAGCCCGCGCTGCGCCGCTTCACCTACACCGAACAGTTGCGCACCGCGCGCCAAACCCAGCGCGACTACACCTACACGCATCCGCAGTACGACCAGGAACACACGCACGTCGCCAGCGACTTGCAACACCAAGACCGCCACTACGAACGCTACGACTATCCCGGCCGCTACAAGCGCGACGAAGCCGGCAAGCCCTTCACACAAAGCCGCTTGCTGGGCCTGCGCCGCGACGCGCGCATGGCGCAGGAGCAGGGCGACGACGCCCGCCTGATTCCCGGCGTGGCCTTCGACCTGACCGGCCACCCGCGCGAAGACTGGAACCACGGATGGCGCCCGGTACGCATGCACCATCATGGCGTGCAGCACACCAGCCAGGAAGAAGACAGCGCGGGCGCGGAACAGGGCACACGCTACGGCTACACCGCCGACATCGTGCCCGACAAGGTCGACTGGAAGCCCGCGCCCAGCCGCAAGCCGGTGGTCGACGGCCCACAGATCGCCAGCGTGGTGGGCCCGCCCAACGAAGAGATCTACTGCGACGAATACGGCCGCATCAAGGTGCAGTTTCCGTGGGACCGGCTGGGCAGGAACAACGAACACAGCTCGTGCTGGATTCGCGTGTCGCAGAACTGGGCGGGCGCGGGCTGGGGCCACATGGCCATTCCACGCATCGGGCAGGAAGTCATCGTCAGCTTTCTGGACGGCGATAGCTCGCAGCCGATCGTCACGGGCCGAACCCACCGGTCGATCAACCCGCCGCCCTACGAACTGCCGCGCCACAAAACGCGCATGACCATCAAGAGCCAGACGCACAAGGGCGAGGGCTATAACGAGCTGCGCTTCGAGGACGAACGCGATCAGGAAGAGATCTACATCCACGCGCAGAAAGACCAGAACATCCACGTCAACCACAACGAAACCACCTTCGTTGGCAACGACCGTAGCGAACAGGTTGAGCACGATGAAACCATC
>NZ_JBCGCS010000077.1:0-1430 GCF_038594925.1 Achromobacter sp. JD-1
TGAACTGACCCCCAGAAGTTGGACGGTCAACTAAAGCCCGAAGGCCTGAGCTCGGTATTGCACCGGGCTCAGGCCTTTTAGCTTGAGCTTGATGCGGTTGTGATTGTAGTAATGGATGTACTGCCGGATGCCGGCCTGCAACTGCTCGATGCTCTCGAAGCGGTTGAGGTGGAAGAACTCTGCTTTGAGCGTGCCGAAGAAGCTTTCCATGGCGGCATTGTCCAGGCAGTTGCCCTTGCGTGACATGCTCTGCGTGACGGACCGGGCGGCCAGCATGCGCCGGTAGATGGGCTGCTGGTATTGCCAGCCCTGGTCGGAGTGCAGCACGGGGCGCTCCGTCGGCCGCAGCCGCGCCAGCGCCTTCTTCAGCATGCTGCCCACGAGCTTGAACACCGGCCGCAGAGCGGTCTCGTAGGCCACGATCTCGCCGTTGTACAGGTCCATCACCGGCGACAGGTACAGCTTCTCGCCACGCACGTTGAACTCGGTCACGTCGGTGACCCACTTCTCGTTCGGACGCTCGGCCTCGAAGCGACGCGCCAACACGTTGGCCGCCACATGATGCGACTGACCTCGGTATGACCGGTACTTCTTGGCGCGCACGAGCGACTTCAAGCCCAGCGCCTGCATCAGCTTCTGCACCGTCTTGTGATTCACCAGCTCACCTGCCTGGCGCAGCACCGCCGTGATCCGGCGGTAACCATAGCGGCCCTTGTGCTGCGCATAGACCGCGTCGATGCGCTGCTTGAGCTCGGCGTACGGGTCCACGGCGCCAAGCGCCTTCAGGTGGTAATAGAACGTGCTGCGCGACAGCTTGGCTGCTCTCAGCAATAGCGCCAGCGGATGACGATGCCTCAACCCTTGGACCATTTGCGCTTTTTCACCAGCGCTTCGGTCCGTTCCGCTTGGATCAAGGCATCGAGTTTTTTTAGGTAATCGAGCTCCGCTCGCAGGTACGCGTTCTCTTCGCGCAACTGCTTCTCTGTCATGTCCTTGGCTGTTGGCTCGGGTGGATACTTGTGTGGCATGGCGGGGCTATCTCGACGTCTGGGCGCCAATGCGCCCATTCCGCCCTCATCATACCCACGACGCCATTTGCCGATGGCCCGGAATCGCCCAAGTTGTAAACCGCCACAGCCTGCCTGTCCGACAAGCCGTCCTGCTCGATGCGCTTCAACACCTCAAATTTGAATTGCGCCGAATACCGCTTGCGCGGCCTGACTAAACCAGCCCGTCCATGCAGTTGGTAGACAGCCACCCATCGCCGCAGCAACGCATAGTCCACGCCGACCTCCCGCGCCACTTCCGCATAACTATGCTGTTCAGACAGATACCGCCGGACAGCTTCCAGCTTGAACTGCTCGTCGTACTTTGCCATGCAAAAAACCCCCGAAGGATGGATCAAAGTCCAACTTTCGGGGGTCAGTTCA
>NZ_JBCGCS010000078.1:0-1389 GCF_038594925.1 Achromobacter sp. JD-1
GGGACTGTCAGGATTTTTGTGTGCAGGCCTATGATGGTTTTCAAGGAGACCGACCATGGCACGCAACCCGAAGTCCACGAGGCAGTCCAGCACGTCTGCGCTACCGGCCAGTGCCGAGCAGTTGCTCGATGAACTTGTAACGGGGCCGATGACAGCCGAGGCGGTCCAGGACACGTTCATGTTGCTGAAGAAGGCGCTGATCGAGCGTGCTCTGGGCGCTGAACTGGGCCGACACCTGGGTTATCCCGCAGGCGGCGAGCGCCCGGAAGACACCACCAACCAGCGCAACGGCAAGAGCAGCAAGACCGTGCTGACCGACGACGGCCCGCTCAAGCTGGATATCCCGCGGGATCGGGATGGCAGTTTTGCCCCAATCCTGATTCCCAAGCACGCACGCCGGTTTACCGGTTTTGATGACAAGATCATCGCGATGTACGCCCGTGGCATGAGCGTGCGCGAGATCCGAGCGTTCCTGGACGAGCAATATGGCACTGACGTGTCGCCGGAGTTCATCAGCTCGGTGACCGATGAGGTCATGGATGAAGTGCAGGCGTGGCAGAACCGCCCTCTGGAACCCATGTTCCCCGTGGTGTTCTTCGACGCGTTGCGGGTCAAGATCCGCGACGAAGGCTTGGTGCAGAACAAGGCGGTTTATCTGGCCTTGGGTGTGCTGCCCGATGGCACGCGCGAGATTCTCGGCCTGTGGGTCGAGACCACCGAGGGCGCGAAGTTCTGGATGCGGGTGTTCAACGACCTCAAGACCCGAGGGGTGCAGGACATCCTGATCGCAGTGACCGATGGCCTGAAAGGGATGCCCCAGGCGCTAGAGGTCGTGTTCCCAGCCACCACGCTACAAACGTGCATCGTGCATCTGATCCGCAATAGCCTGGCCTACGCTGGCTGGAAGGATCGCCGCGCGATCGCCACGGCGCTGCGCCCGATCTACGCTGCCGTTAACGCCCAGGCCGCGCAACAGGCCCTTGATGAGTTTGCCAAAGGCGCTTGGGGCTTGAAGTACCCAATGATCGTCAAAGCCTGGAAAGACGCCTGGGAACAGGTCATCCCCTTCTTCGTGTTTCCACCCGCGATCCGACGTGTGATCTACACGACGAACGCGATAGAGAGCGTGAATGCGCAGCTACGCAAGATCATCAAAACGCGCGGCCACTTCCCTACCGACGACGCGGCGATTAAGCTGCTCTGGTTGGCGCTGCGAAACATTACCGTCAAATGGGGCACGGCCACACACCATTGGACCGACGCGATGCACCAGTTCGCCATCCTCTACGACGAGCGATTTACCCGCATCCGTACCAACGCCCAGTGGGCCAGCGAGTAAATGATGCAACGTCAGAACAACGCCTAGAACACAAAATTTCTGACAGTCCC
>NZ_JBCGCS010000079.1:0-1285 GCF_038594925.1 Achromobacter sp. JD-1
TGTATGGACCGGGGACATGGGTGACACATGTTCGGGGACATGGGTAACACATAGGTTTTTATCCTATTGGCGTGCTCTGAGGTCGATCTGTTGGACAATTTTGTACAGGAAGACGACATCGAGCACGCCGTCTTGCGAGGAGGGTCTGACCGCGACCGGCAGACCCGCCATTCCCTCTCCGACGAAGACGACGCGTCCGTTCACAATGATCTGCCCCTTGGTCCTGACCTTGAGCACTCGATCGCCCGGCTCGTATTCGATCGGAGGCAACGAGGCAGGATAGCGACGAGGGCTAGGTCTATATCTCGACAGGGGCGGCATCTGCCCCAACGCCTGGTGGGGCCGGACGTGGTTGTACTGTTCACGCCACTGATCCATGGCTTGCTGGCAGTCCAGCAGACTGCTAAACCCCCGGGCCTGGATCAACTCGCGCTTGAGCGTTCGATGCAGGCGTTCTAGCTTGCCCTGGGTTTGCGGGTGGCGAGGACGACTGTGGCTGATACGCACACCCAGCCGCATGAGCCAAACCTCCAGGCCTGTCAGCCCCAGGCCGCGCACCGATGCCCAGGATGGGCCGTTATCCGCGGTGATCCGTTCGGGCAATCCGTAACGGCGAAATACGGCCTTCAGGTGCTGCTGCACGGTTTTGCTGCGCTCATCGCCACAAGCCTGGATGCACAGGGCGTAGCGTGAGTGATCGTCCAATAGCGTCAGCGGATGGCACCGTCCCTGACGCGCGTCGGTCAGGGCAAAGTGCCCCTTGAAGTCCATCTGCCACAACAGGTTTGGCGCTTCATGCTCAAAGCGCTGGTTCGCCAGCCCGACGTTCGAGTCCTCGCCTTGGACCCGATAGCCATGTCGTCGCAAAATTGCCGAGATGGTACTGGGCGCGGGCGCCGTAGTCGGCCCAAGCAGCGCCCGCAACTTGCGAGGCCCCCAGTACGGGTAACGCTTGTGCAGGTCGATCACCTGCGCTTCGATTTGCTCACACGTGCGCCCAGGACTATTGCCAGGCCTGCGAGACAGATCTTGCAACCCAGCCTGGCCGTTCCGCTCGTAGCGGCCCAACCACTTGTAGGCGGTCTTGGCGCTGATATCGAAACGCCGGCAAAGCTCCCGCACATTGCTGCCCGGTTGCAGGGCAAGCTGAACGAACTCCATTCGGCAGGACATAAGGCTTGACTCCTTCCACGGCATCGCTCGCTCCTAAAAACGACCATACCGTGATGCTAGAAGTGTTACCTATGTCCCCGAACACCCGTTACCCATGTCCCCGGTCCATACA
>NZ_JBCGCS010000008.1:0-290950 GCF_038594925.1 Achromobacter sp. JD-1
CTTGGCTGCCAGACATCTATCTACTGGTGGCTTTGCGGCAGGCCGGGTAGGTTTCCTTGCGGATCGCCTGCTGGTTGGCCTGTTGCGCTACTCCTGGCTTCGCGGTTCAAAAACTGCCTGAACTGCGAAGGAGCGAGACTATAGCACAAGTTTTCTACCTGTCATCGCGGGGAAGCAAAATTCTGAGCTAAGCCTGCGCCTAACGCCCTCATTCACTCCTTCCCTCTATATATAGAGGGCCGTGCATCATCAAAACGCCTTCTATATATATAGAGAGAGCCAGAGGAGCCGATGACCATTGAGGAACCGCTACACCTCTACCAGCGCAGGTAGTCGGCATTGCGCATGCGCTCCAGTTGGCGTTGAACCGTGCTTTCGTGGATCAGCCACTCTGGAACGCCCATGTCTTTCATGATGTGCGGATCCATATCAGCGGCGAGATTGCGCAGACGAGACTGAAGCCGCCATTGGCAGTACGCCGCCCACAACAGGCTAAACAGTCCAGCCTGGCCCGGCGCGGGCATGTGGTGCTGCTGGGTTGATGCGGCGGCGGGGAAGGAATACGGAGTAGAAATTTGGGCAGACATGAGCGCCTCCTTGTGACGTTCGACCTTTTGGTAAGCGTAATCGCCCAAAGCAAGCATGAAAATCCAATTGTTTTCCGCTTATTGGTCAGTTACGCTAACCGAACGTTTTTCGCCCAGGATAGCTCACCATGCGCCTGCCCCTGAATACCTTGCCCGCCTTTCGCGCGGTGGCCGAACTGCAGAACTTGCGCGCGGCTGCCGAAAGGCTGCACTTGACGCACAGCGCGGTCAGCCAGCAGATCAAAGGGCTGGAAGAGCAACTGGGCTTTCCGCTGTTTGAGCGCAGTGGACGTGGCATCGTCTTGAACAGCGCGGGCGCGGCGCTGCTGTGCAGCGTGCAGAGCGCACTGGCGCTGCTGGATGAGGGCGTTATGGCTGCGGCGGCGTCAGCCACGGGCAGTGAGCAGCGGCTGCGGGTGTCGGTGTTGCCCTCGTTCGCGCAGCGTTGGCTGTTGCCTCGCATGGCACGCTGGCGCGCGCGAAATCCGGGGCTTTCGCTAGAGATTGAAACGTCTCAGCAAGTTGTCGATTTGGTACGCGACGGCTTTCATGCGGCCTTGCGATTTGGGCGCGGCCCCTGGGCGGGGGTGGAGTCTGAGCCGCTGTTCGACATGCCCTTGCCATTGATCGCTTTAGCCTCGCCGGAGACCGCGGCCCAACTTGAAGACGATAGTGCTGAAACGTTGGCTCGCCAGCCGCTCCTGGGCGAGCGGGAAATGTGGCAGCACTGGTTCAACGCGGCGGGGTTGCGCACGCCCGTTACACCGGTCGCGACGTTCAACGACGCCGGCATGATGCTGCAGGCCGCCGAGCAAGGACTGGGCATTACGCTGGGGCGCGAGCTACTTGCCGCCGACGCACTGTGTGCCGGGCGCCTGGTGCGCGTGTCGCCCATGAGCGTGCACTACGAGCAAGCGCAGACTTACCACCTGGTTTATCCGCCGAGCCTGCGGGACTGGGCGCCGCTGGTTGCGCTGAAGCAGTGGTTGCATGACGAGTTGGAGTTGTCGCGCTGCGCGCTTGTCACGCCGCAGCAGCAACAGCCCACAAACTAAAGAGCTAAAGATCGCTCAGGCCGCCTTGCGGGCCGAAGGCTTGGCCGGCAGCATGGAATCCGTTTCGTTGAAACGTTGATGCCACGAAAACGCCTCTTCCAGAAGATGCGGCGTTTGCCCGCCACGTTCGCAGGCGCGGTCGAAATAATCTTGCAGGGCCGCGCGGTAGGACGGATGCACGCAATGCTGGATGATGGCGCGCGCACGTTCGCGGGGAGCCAGCCCGCGCAGATCAGCCAAACCGCATTCGGTGACCAGCACATCCACGTCGTGCTCGGTATGGTCCACATGGGACACCATTGGCACAACGCTTGAAATGTCACCGTTCTTGGCCATCGACTTGGAAACGAAGATAGCCAGATGGGCGTTGCGCGCAAAATCGCCCGAGCCGCCGATGCCGTTCATCATGTGCGTGCCGCCAACGTGCGTGGAATTCACGTTACCGTAAATGTCGAATTCCAAAGCCGTATTGATTGCGATAACACCCAGGCGGCGGACGACCTCAGGCGCATTGCTGATTTCCTGCGGCCGCAGCACGATGCGTTCGCGGTAATGCTCCATGTTCGCCAGAATTTTGTCGTACACCGGTTTGGACACGGTGATGGACGAGGCCGAGGCGAACGCAAGCTTGCCCTGGTCCAGCAATTCAATGGCGCTGTCTTGCAGCACTTCGGAATACATGGTCAGCGCATCGAAGTCCGACGATTCGAAGCCGTGCAGTACGGCGTTGGCGATGGTTCCAATACCCGCCTGCAGCGGCAGCAGCGAATTGCTCAGGCGGCCAGCATCCACTTCACCCCGCAGGAACGTATTGATATGACCGGCGATGGCGTTGGTCTCGTCGTCCGGCGGCAAGGCGTTGGACGGACTATCCGGCTTGTCCGTGATGACGATCGCGGCAATCTTGCCCGGGTCGACCTGAATGAAAGGCTGGCCGATACGCTGGTCCACTGACATCAGGCCGATGGGCTGGCGCGCGGGGCGCTCGGCCGGCACGTAGATGTCGTGCAGCCCTTCGATGGCGGCGGGCACACCCACGTTCAGCTCGATGATGATCTTGTCGGCCTGCTGCGCGAACGATGCCGAATTGCCCACCGACATGGTGGGCACAATCGCGCCGGTTTCGGTGATGGCGGCGGCTTCGATGATGGCCACATTGATCGGTCCGATATGGCCGGCCCGCAATTGCTCCACCGTTTCAGACAGATGCTGATCGATGAAAGCGATGTCGCCCTGGTTGATCTTGCGTCGCAGCGTGGTGTCGACCTGAAACGGCATGCGGCGCGCCAACGCGTTCGCCTGGGCCAGCATCTTGTCGGTGTCGTGGCCCAAGGACGCGCCCGTGATCAGCGTGATCGACAGCGGCTCGCGCTCGGCGCGGCTGGCCAGCGCCGCCGGCACGGACTTACAGTCGCCCGCGCGGGTGAACCCGCTCATGCCAACGGTCATCCCATCCTGGATCAACAATGCCGCCTGGTCGGCGGACGTGATCTTGGTGAGCAGGCCAGGATGGCGGATACGGTCGAGATGCATGGAGTCTCCAGATTTAAAGGCCAACGGCTCGCGGCCGGGCGTGGCGATACCGCGCAAGCACCCGGACACCGTCTGACGCGGCGTTTCCCGATATCCCGCCGCAGACGTATCAAGCCCGCGCCGGAAGAATTTTCCGCAGTATAGAAACGCGCGCTTGAATCTCGTAATGACTTAAAATCATCCAATTCAGTCGTTTTTTTCATAGTTTGAATCGCCTTCATGCGCATCGCGCCACAGGGAACCCGCCGCCATGGACGTGCGCGCATTGCGGTATTTCGTTGAAACCGTCAGACATGCCAGCTTCACGCAGGCGGCCAAGACGCTGTTCGTGACGCAGTCCACGGTCAGCAAGATGATTCGCCAATTGGAAGATGAGGCCGGAACGCCGCTGTTGATTCGCGACGGCCATACCGCCCGGCCCACCGACACCGGCCGCGTCATGTACCAGCGCGGTCTCCAGGTGCTGGAGACCATGCGCCAACTCAGCGAAGAAATGCGCCAGACGGCCGACTTGCGGCGCGGGGCGCTGGAGGTGGGCATTCCGCCCATGATCAACCTGCTGTTCACGCCGGTGGTGAAGCGCTTTCGCGAACTGCATCCCGGTATTCATCTGACGCTGCGCGAGGGCACCGGCCAAGCGGTTGAAGGTCTGGTCGCCAGCGGTGAACTGGAAGTCGGCGCCACCATCCTGCCCATTGCGCCCGATGGCGGGTTGGCCGCGCAGCCGTTCGGCAACTACCCCATCTGGGTGATCGGGCCGCCTGACGCGCCGTGGGCCGGCAAGACGTCTCTGCCCTTAAGCTCCTTGCGCGACGCGCGCCTGCTGATTCCGACCGACGACTTCGCCATCACTCGCCGCTTGCGCCAGGCCTTCGCCGACGCGGGCTTTCAACCTGGCATCGCCGCCCAAAGCGCGCACTGGGACTTTCTGGTCGCGATGGCGTCCGCTGGGTTGGGCGTGGCGCTGCTGCCCGAACCCCTGATGCAGCGCATGAAGACGCGCGGCCTAAGCACCGCCAAGCTGGCGAAGTCGGGCATGCAATGGGAGGTGGGGCATATCTGGCTGCAATCGGGCTACCTGTCGTACGCCGCGCGGGCATGGCTGGACGTCTGCGATGCGGTGCTGGGCAAACCGAAAAAAGCCGTGCCACGGGGTATGCCGGCGCGGCCGAGTTGATTCCAAACGTTGGGCTCGTAAAGAGGGATTGCGCGCCGCACGCCAGGCAAAGCACCACCGAACCGCTGAAACTGATCCGCCCCTGTTTATAACCCTGACGGCGGTCTGCTGGGCGGCTATCAAGAGCGGTCGATATACCGGGGACACAGCACTATTTTTGTTGCAACGGGCAAAGCAAGGCCTTGGTATGCTGCCGCCTCGACGCGAGTATCTCGCCCCCGGAAAATGAACTACACCGCCCCCCTCCTGCTCTTTTGCAAGCGCCGTTCGCGCATGCCCGCCTTCGCGGCGCTGATCGCGGCAATGCTGCTGACGTTCTGCCTGATGCCCGCCCTTGCGGCGCCACCTCAGAACCCGGCGGAATTCGAAACGCAGTTGGCCGCCGCCCGCAAGCAGATCGACGACATGCGCAAGCGTGTCGCGGACGAAACCGATGACGCCACGCTGGTCAAACAACGTGGCGACGCACTCGACATCCAGTCCAAGGCCGACGCGGTCAGCGAGGCGTTGACCCCCCAATTGGCCAGTGTGACCGCCCGGTTGAGCGAACTGGGTACGGCGCCGGATGGCGCCAAGGAAGCGCCCGACGTGGCGGCCCAGCGCGCGCAGTTGGAGAAGAACAGCCGTGCGCTGGATGCGCAGATCAAGCTGGCCCGGCTGTTGTCGGTGGACGCGGGCCAGACTGCTGAACAGATTTCGGCACAGCGGCGCACACAATTCCAGGCGCGCCTGGGCGAACGCCGCGATTCATTCCTGTCGGGCCAGTTCTGGACCGAATTCCAGGAAGAGTTTCCGCGCGACCTTCAGCGCCTGGAAGCCTTGGGCGATGACCTGACGACCGCCGTCGGCCAAACGCCGAAGTGGGGCTGGCTGCTGCTGGGCGGCGCCGCCGCGCTGACCATTGCGCTGCGCATCTGGATCGGCCGGTTGATCCTTCGGCTGACCGCGACCCGCGTGCCGCCCGGCCGCCTGCGCCGCTCGTTCCTGGCCGTGGCGCAAGTGATGCTGTCGGTGGCCACGCCCGGCATCATCGCCTTGCTGATCCACACCGGCCTGGATTGGGATTCGCAACTGTCCGACAACACCGTCTCGCTGCTGGCCACCTTGGTGGCCACCGTCTGTTTCGGTGGGTTCGTCTCGGGCCTGGGCAATGCACTGCTGTCCAGAAGCCGCCCTTCCTGGCGCTTGCCGCCCATCAGCAATGCCGCCGCCACGCGGCTGCAATGGTTGCCGAATCTGCTGGGCACGCTGGTGGTGATGATCTGGCTGGCGGAACGCCTGCCGGTATTGCTCAACGCCAGCCTGACCACGACGATCACGCTGACCGGCATCGTCGCCGCCCTGATCATGGCGACGATGAGCGCCGTGCTGGTGATCGGCCGGCGCTTGCGGCAAAAGCTGATCCAGGAAACCGAGGCGCCCGCGCCCTTCTGGATTTCGTTGCTGCTGGGCATCCTCTGGACGGTGCTGGTCCTGAGCCTGGCCTGCTTGCTGGCGGGCTATGTCGCGTTCGGCGCCTTCCTGGTCAAGCAGGCGTTGTGGGTGCTGATCGTGCTGGCCTCCGCCTACCTGATGTCGATACTGATCGAGGACGGGTTCAGCACGCTGCTGGGCACAACGCACCGCGAAGGCGAAAGAGAAGGCGCCAGCCTGCGCGACCAAGCGGCCGTTTTACTTTCCGGCATTGGGCGCGTGATGGTCGCTTTGCTGGCCATCATCTTGCTGGTGGCCCCGTTTGGCGAGGGTCCGATGGACCTGGTGCAACGCTTTGACCAACTGCACAAGGGCCTGGAGATCGGGGAAGCGCAGATCCGCCCCGGCGCCGTGCTGCAAGCGCTGTTGGTGTTGGCCTTGTCGCTGCTCAGCGTCAAATTGCTCAAGCGCTGGCTGTCGAACCGCTATCTGCCCACCACGGAACTGGATCCGGGCATGCAGCTATCCGCCGCCACCTTGTTCGGCTATGCGGGCTTTGTGATTGCTTTTGCGCTGTCGTTGTCGGCCGCCGGCATCGGCCTGGAGCGCGTGGCTTGGATCGCCAGCGCCCTATCGGTGGGTATCGGTTTCGGCTTGCAAGCCGTGGTGCAGAACTTCGTGTCGGGCCTGATCCTGCTGGCCGAACGGCCGGTGAAAGTGGGCGACTGGGTATCCTTGGGCGGCGTCGAAGGCGACATCCTGCGCATCAACGTGCGCGCCACCGAAATCCAGATGGGCGACCGCTCCACCGTGATCGTGCCGAACTCTGAATTCGTGACGAAAACCGTGCGCAACGTGACCCATTCGAATCCGCTTGGGCTGGTGCAGATCAAGTTGCCAATGCCGCTGTCGACAGACGCCGAGGCGGTGCGCGAACTGATCCTGCAAGCCTTCAATGACCATGAGGATGTGCTGGACACCCCCGCCCCCAACGTGTTTCTGGACGGCATTGAGAACGGGCATCTGATCTTCAACGCCAGGGGCTATGTGTCGTCGCCGCGCGCCGCCTACGGAGTACGCAGCGCCCTGCTGTTCACTGTTCTCAAGCGCTTGCATGACGCCGGGCTGGAAGTGTCGTCGCCGCCCACGATGGTGCTGTCGTCGCCGTCGCCGTCGCCGTTGAGCGGCGGGCAGGAGACCAAGGGAGTGGCGCCGCCGCCCTCGGCGTAGGCGCCGCTCCGCTGCCTTCAACCGGGCGAATACAAGTCGGCGAACTGCTGGCGTTCAAGCCGTGGGTTACGCAAGGGCGGCGACGCCAGCGCGGTGGCCTGCGCGGTTTGCACCGGATACGGTTGCACCGTGGCCACGGCTGCGGCCGGTGGCGCCAGGACCTGGCTCTGCATCGGCGCAACTGGCACGGTGGCCGCCGTAGAGGCCGGCGCGGCCTGCGCCACGGCCGTGGTATCGAAGCGATGGTCCGCCGTCGTCAAGGCGGGGTTGGTGCACAGGCCCTGCGCCACCAGCGCGGCCTTGGTGCGGTCGTCCGTCTGGCACAGGATGTCGATGGCCGCCGTTTCCAGGCGTCGCGAACGGTCGGCATCCTTGGTCGAGGCCGCCGCCTGCATCGTGCGTTCGAAATTGCGTCGCAAGCTGCACTTCTGGTCTTCGATCGGCACCGCCACGTTCATGCCGAAGCCGATGACCGAGCCGCCGCCACCGGCGGACACCATGCAGCTATCCGACGAAAACGAACCGTAGAAACTCTGGCCGCCCACCGGGGGCACGGTCTTCACCGAGCTGGAGCCGTTGTTGCTTGAGTTGAACGTAATGCCCTGGTTGTTGCCGGCGTTGGTCGACCCCGACGTTGCAGAGGTAGTGGAACTTGAATTGCTGGTCTGCGCGAAGGCCGAGCCGGCCACCAGCGACAGCGTGATTGCAAACACGATTTTCTTCATGATGTCCCCTCGCCCGGACGGCCGAAGCCGTCCGGATAATTGGGTCAGCGATTGAAGCCGCCAACGTGGCCCACCGATCCCACCCCGCCAATCGCCCCGAATGCGCCGATATTGGCGGCCTTGAAGGTCCCCGCGGCCGAGGCCACGGTTTCCGTCTGTCCGAACGTGGCGCCGCCGTTGGCGATGCTTTCGCCGACCATGATCGGCGCGTTGCCCGACACACTGCCGTAGGTTTCGCTGGTGGCGTACTGGCGGGTGCTGGTCACCACCGTCGTGCCTTCATGGTTGAACGATCCGCCGACTTGCGCGACGCCGCCCGTTTCGCCGAACGACGTCTGGCTGGAAGAGCCGTAGCCGTTGACTTGGGTGGCCACCACCGAACTGCCGTTCGAGATGGATGACGCCGTGCCATTGATCGTGCCGGCGTGGCCGGTGATCGACACGGAAGATATGTTTGGCCCACCGGCATAAGCCGATGCGGCAAACAATGACAGGGCTGCGACTGCTGCGAGCTTTTTCATTTGAGCTCCTCCTGATCCGCTTGATGCGGATGCACAGGCACCGGAGGCCGACCGGCGCGGACCGCTACGTCCTGCCTCGCGCCGTGGCAACCAGGTTGGGCGAGAGACTTTCGTATTGGTACGGAATGATTGCTCCGTCCTAGGCAGGTCGATATCGGCTAAACGGGGGACCGCATCTTTGTGGACGAGCGCAACGCATGACGCGCATGACGAAAATGGCGAGCCACCTTGCGCCAAGCCATGCATATGGCCGATGAAAGTCGCAGACGATGCCGCCGCGCGCACACGCCAGGTCAACTTTAAGGATGGCAAGCGGCGCGCACGGCTCAGGCAAGGCGCCTAGCGCGCACGCCGGGGGCAGCTGGCGGTGCTGGCCTATAGGATTACTGTTGCGTTTGCGAAAGCCGCACGATGTGGATCAGTTGCGCGGACTCGCGGCGTGCCAGCGCCAGGTCGCCGCCTACCAACAGCAGCAGAAAACCGCACTCCGCCAAGGCGGGATGCGCCAGCAGGTGGTAACCGGCCAGCAGCGCAATCCCGACCGCGCCGGCCAGCCATGCAGGCCAGGCCGAGGGCAGCCCTGGCCGGGCCGGGGCGACACGGCCAATGCTGAGCCACGCCATGAGCGGCAGGCACAGCATCGACAACGGGATGTAAATCGCAATCGCGGACAACACCACGGCCACGCTGAACTGCGTGTGCAGCGTCAGGGCCATGAGTGCAATGGCGCCGATACCCACGTACCACAGCAGGCGAACGGCAATCAGGCGAGTCAGAACGGCGGCTCGGGTATTCATCGGGTCAGGCTGATATCAGAAATTTCAGCCATACTACTCCGGCCGGCCAGGACCCACCTGGCCCCAATTAATTGGAGACACCGACATGATCCAGGAAATTGCCAGCATCCATGTGCGCGAAGGTCAGGAAGCGCTGTTCGAAGCAGGCGTCGCGCAAGCCAAGCCCTTGTTCCTGCGCGCCCGCGGATGCCACGGCATGGCACTGCACCGCAGTATTGAACAGCCCCAGCGCTACACCCTGGTGGTTGACTGGGAAACGGTGGAAAACCACATGGTGGACTTCCGCGAATCGCCCGACTTCCAGGAATGGCGCAAGCTCGTCGGCGGATTCTTCGTAGAGCCGCCCCTGGTGCATCACGAACAAAAAGTGATCTGACGCTTACGCCGGCGCGGCTTGCCCCAAGGCCAGGCGCGCGTTGGCCGCCAACGCCACGGCGACCGTGGTGCGCACGTCAGCCAGCGCCCGGTGCGTGGGGGTTGATGCGCCCACATGGCGGGCCAGGATGTCCAACTTGTGCGACGGCAATTCCGGCCAGGCGCGCCGCGCCAATGCCAAGGTGCAATGGGTGGGATTCAGAAACGGCAAACCCGTCCGATCCGCCGCCGCACCCAAGAAACGCCGGTCGAACGAGGCATTGTGAAAAAACACCGGCAGGTCTTCGACAAAATCCAGGAAGGCCGAAAACGCCTGCATCACCGGCACCCCATGCCGGTCCACTTCCGCCTGCGTGATGCCGGTAAGCCGGGAAATGAAGGACGGCACGGGCGACGCCGTGCGCACGACCTGGGTGTATTCGCGCGCCAAGGTGCCGCATGTCTCCACCCGCACCGCCGCAAATTCCAGGATCTCGCAGGTGGCAGTGGACAGCCCGGTCGTTTCCAGGTCGGCCACGATGAACGGGCCGCGCAGGGCCTGCAAGGCCGAGGTCAAGGCCACAGAAGCCTGGCTGCGGCTGCCCGGTTGGCGTGACGCCGCGGTGCCCGTGCGCGGGCGCCGGTTATAGAACGTCACGGCGTCACTGCCCCGCGCCCAAGGGCGCAAAACGCGGCGAGCCATCGGCCAACTGGCCGAAAAACAGCGACGCCGGCCGCACCCACAGGCCACGCTCGTGCGGCCACAGATGTTCGTAGACCACCATCGACTCTTCGGTTTCGGAATGGCGGGCCGTGCCCACATACAAGTAAAGGCCGCCCTTGTAGTGGCGGTGCGAGGCAAGAGCCAGGGCTTCGGATTCAGTCATGGACGGTGGCCACAAAAAAAACGACCTGGGCGGTAAGGTTCCGGCCCAGGCCTGGGATTCAGACAGAAGCGTCTTTATAGCGCACTCGCGCGCGACTCGGTGCGGGACGCTCAGTACCGCACATACTCCAGCACCGGCGCGGGAGGCATTGGCGTATTGGCCGCCTGCGTGGCGCGCACCGAGGCCGCAACCGGTTTGACCAAGGGCGGCGGCTGGCGGCTCTGGCGCGCCGCCTGCGCATCAGCGGCTTCCTGAGTGGCGCGCAGGGTCTGCTCGGCTTCGGCCGTCATCTTGGTGATGTCTTCCGTCACGCCCCCCAGCTTGGCCGACTGCGCCAGCGACACATTCACCACCTCGGCCATGATCTCGGTGACCCGGCGCGACGAAGCCACTATGTCTTCCATCGTGGCGCCCGCCGATTGGACCTGGCCCGCCCCGCTTTCAATCTGCTCGACCGACGTGGTGATCAGGCCTTTGATTTCCTTGGCCGCCGCCGCGCTGCTTTGCGCCAGGCTGCGTACCTCGGCCGCGACCACGGCAAACCCTTTGCCGTGCGCACCGGCCCGCGCGGCCTCCACGGCGGCATTCAGCGCCAGGATATTGGTTTGAAACGCCACGCCGTCCATCACGCCGATAATCTCTGAAATACGCCGCGAGCTTTCCGTAATGGCGCTCATGGTGTGCACCACGCCCTGCACCGTTTTACCGCCCTGCTCGGCAATCTGGCTGGCGTCCAGCGCCAGCGCATTGGCCTGACTTGCGCGCTCCGCATTTTCCGTCAAACCCTGTACCGCCACCCTTAATGTTTGCGCGGCGGTAAAGCGCGTGGTGATGTCGGTGGCGAATTTCACCACTTTGAATGGCCGGCCCTCGGCATCGAAGATCGGGTTATAGCTGGCTTCGATCCACACCTGGCGGCCGTTCTTGCCGATGCGCAGATACTGCCCGGTATCGTATTCGCCCGCGCGCAGCTTGCGCCAGAATTCCTTATAGGCCTCGCCGCGTGCCTCTTCCGGACGTACAAACATGCTGTGGTGGCGCCCTTCCACCTCGCAAGCTTGATAGCCTACCGTTTTCAGAAACAGCTCATTGGCGCGGATGATGGTGCCGTCGAGTTCAAACTCGATAATCGCCTGCACTTTGGATATAGCCGCCAACTGCCCTTCGGTGTCCGCCTGGCGTTGTTGCTGATCGGTAATGTCTGTCGCGTACTTCACTACCTTCAACGGCCGCCCGTGCTTGTCGAAGATAGGGTTGTAGGACGCTTGCAGCCAGACATCGCGGCCATCTTTACGGACGCGGCGATAGCGCCCCGCGTCGTAAGCCCCCTGCCCCAGCTTGTGCCAGAACTCGGCGTATTCCGCGGATTCGCGTTCAGACGGATCGATGAACATCGCATGATGCTGGCCCAGCACTTCGTCCAGGGAATACCCCATGGTGTCCAGGAAATTCTGATTTGCCCTCAGCACATGGCCCTGGAGATCGAATTCGATCACGGCCTGCGCCTTGTGTATGGCGGATATCTGACCGTGTAGGTCCGCCTTCTGCATACCGCGATTTCGACGGAACAGCCGGCTTAGAGTGATCCATTGCATAGTGGCTTCTCCTGCCAAGGATGGGACGAAGTTGCTGACAATGACCAGAAGGTATTTCAAAGCAGAACTGAATGGCGCGTCCCAACCCAAGCCCAAGCAATGCACACCGCGCCGCATGCACTACCCCGTTTGCTCGTCGCCCCAACGGCGACGAAAGCTGAATAAGAAGATAAACCCTGCAGAATGTATCCAGTCGAAAATATTAATCCTATAAATGTACGTTCCTCAACCTATTGGCGTGACTGTCGTGAAAAAAAAATCAAATCTCATGACTTATTAGTAATTTCCAGGTGAAACACTCTCGGTATAAACCCGGTGTCACCTAGGGCGTAAAAGGGTTACCAGCAAGTCACCATGCGGCTGCCCGGAATTAATAAAAAGGCCAGATCCGCACATGGAACTGGCCCTAATTATTAATGCAAATAAGAATGCGTTGATTCAGGGGGCATCCAGTTCCCGATATTGGCGGAATATGCACTCACCGAAGGGCAGACGCCTGCCGCTGGAAAAATAGGGTTGCAACGCGGGCAGCACCGCCACGCGGGCGTGCAACGCCATGACGTTCGGATAATGCGAAGCCACCGTGCCCATGCGCTTCGGAAATGCGTACAGCAACCCGTCCACCAAATGGAACAGCGAGAGGTCCACGTAGGTCCAGCGCTCGCCGCCAGCCAGCCACGCCGACGGCCCGGCCAACACACGCTCGAAATACGCCAGGAACTTTGGAATGCGCTCTTCCCGGAATCCCCGGGCGCGGCGAGCCGCTTCCTCTTTCTGGTCTTCGTAGTAATCGTTTGCCGAAATCGGATGGTGGGTGTCGTGCGCCTCAGTCACCATATCTGCGATGGTCAATTGCAATTGGTTCACCCACAAGCGGCCTTCCAGGGAATCTGGCGCCAGGCCATGCTTTTCCCCCAGGTAAAGCAGGATATTGGCGGTTTGGCCCAGCGTGATGCTGCCGGCCACCAGATACGGCGGTGCGAACGGGGGCTGCGCACGTGGGGCGCGCATGTCTGCAATCAGCGCATCATCCGACGCGCCCGGCTCGCGCACCCTTTCCCGGTACGGAATGCCGCCTGCTTCAAGCGCCAGGCGTACGAACTCGCCACGTCCGGGAATTGTTTCCCAATACCAAAGGTCATAGGTCATGCCGTCTCCTTGCGTCGGGGCGAGGGTCAGGCGGGAGAATCCTCGACGCCGCCCTCTCGGCCCCCGGCCAGCAAGCCGCGCGCCTGTTGATACTGCCGGGGGGACACACCAAAATGCGCGCGAAAGTCGCGCGAGAAATGCGCGCCGTCCGCAAAACCGCAGTCCAGCGCAATCTGCGTAATGCTGCAAGCGTTATTCAGCAACAGCCAGCTTCCATATTCCAGGCGCAGTTGCCGCTGAAACGCCATGGGCGACTTGCCGGTGGCCAGCCGGAAGGCCCGTTCCAACTGGCGGCGCCCCACCCCGACGTAGCGCGCAATCGCGTCCAGCGGGGGCGGGTTGTCGATGCGCTGTTCGATAAAGTGCGCGGCCTGCCGCACCCGCAGGTCCTGGATGCCGGACAGATCGGTGCGGAAATGCGCTTGCGGCACGCGCCCGGGGCGCACGCCTTGCAGCATCATGTGGCGCATGGCCTGCTGCGCCTTGTCGCGTCCGCAATGCCTGGCGACCAGGTACAAGGCCAGATCGATGGCGGCCGTGGAACCCGCGCAGGAAATCAGGTCGCCTTCATCCACGAACAGGCGGTCCACCACCGCGCGCGTCTGCGGAAAGCGTTCGCGGAAGGCGTCCAGCACATTCCAATGCACGCAGACGGTGCGAGGCCCGACCACGCCAGCCTGCGCCAAGGCGAAGGTGCCCGTGCAGATGCCCAGCAAGCGCACGCGCCGCGCCGCCGCCAGCCGAAGCCAATCGCGCAGGGGCTCCGGCATGCGGCCGTTTTGGTAGTCGTTGCCGCCGCACACCGCCACGTAGTCGAACTCGGCGGGGTCCGCCGGCAGGCCGTCGGCCACGTCTATGGTCAGCCCGGCGCTTGCGCAGCGCGGTTTGCCGTCCCAGCTCATGACACGCCACGACGTATGGATCTGCCGGCTGCGCCCGCCGTGGTCGGCCGCCAGGCGCAATACGTCCACCAAGCCGGCGAAGGCGGCCAGGGTGAACTGGTCCATCAGCACAATGCCGACGTTCAATGCGGGTTTTTCCCGAGGCAAGGCGTCGGCATCCTCGTCATAGGGGGACGACGCAGCGGGCGGGAAGACGACGGTGTTCATGACGCAATTATTCAAGTTTTTGTCCCGCGCCTTCAAGCTCGTTTTCCCGTGGATCCACCAAGATGCATCCATGGCGATGTCCTGTGCCGCTTCCATTGCGTCAGACTTGCTGGACAAGCCGAAAAATCGACAGGGGAATCCAACATGGCAACACTTAACCGCAGTGCACTCGGCGCCGCCTTGCTGGGCGCCGGCCTATTGATGGCCGGCACTGCAACCGCGCAGGACAAGAAGATCACGGTCGCCTGGTACGGCGGCAACTGGGGCGACGCCTTCCGCACCTGCGTGGCCGACCCCTACACCAAAGCCACGGGCGTGACCGTGGTGCCGGAAGTGGGCACATCCACCACCACGCTGGCCAAGCTGCAACAGCAGAAGAACGCGCCCACCATCGATGTGGCCTGGATGGACGGCGGCATCAGCGAACTGGCCCAGCAGGCCGGCGTGCTGGACACGCTGGACCCCACCACCATCCCGAACCTGAATAACGTGATCGACCAGAGCGTGTACCGCGATGGCAAAGCGGCCTACGCCGTCAGCACGGGTTACTACTCGCTGGGCATCACCTACAACACCAAGGAAGTGCCGCAGGCGCCCACCAGTTGGAAAGACTTGTGGAAGCCCGAATACGCCGGCGCGGTGGCCGTGCCCTCGCCCGCGAATTCATCCGGCGTGCCCTTCGTGTTCTTCCTGGCGCGCGTGTGGGGGGTAGACCCGTCGAATCTGGCGCCGCTATACACCAAGCTGTCCTCGCTGGACACGGCGCTTTATTTCGATAGCTCGGGCGCGGCCAGCAACGCCTACCAAAGCGGCGAGGCCATCATCGGCGCGCACTTCAACGTGGGTGCGTGGGACTTGATCGACAAGGGCCTGCCCATTGGCTTCGCCGTGCCCAAGGAAGGCGCCTGGGCCACCGACGCCCGCCTGCATCTGGTCAAGGGCGCGCCCAACGCGGCCGCCGCCAAGAAGTTCATCGACACCGCCCTGACGCCGGACGCCGCCGCCTGCCTGGCCACGCGCTTGTACCTGGGCCCGGCCGTCAAGGGCGTGCAGGTGCCGAAGGATGTGGCGCGCAAGCTGCCGTGGGGCGCCGAAGGCTCGGTGGAGAACCTGAGCCTGTTCGACTGGAACCTCATCAACAGCCGCCGCGCCGAAGTCACCGACGCCTGGAACCGCCAAGTCGCCCGCAAGCGCTAGGCCGGAGTTGAACATGTCCGCTTTGCTCACCATCGAAGGCGTGTCGATGCGCTTTGGCGCCTACCAGGCGCTGGACCACATCGACCTGGACATCCAGCAGGGGGAATTCGTGGCCCTGCTGGGCCCCAGCGGCTGCGGCAAGACCACGTTGCTGCGCGCGATAGCCGGTTTTCTGACGCCGGAATCCGGCCGCATTCTGATCGACGGTCAGGACATCAGCCGCCTGCCCGCGCACCATCGTCCCTTGAACACGGTGTTTCAGAACTACGCGTTGTTTCCGCACATGACCGTGCTGGAAAACGTGGCGTACGGCCCGCGACGCCAGGGCGCGTCGAAGGCGGACGCCGCCGGCCGCGCCCGCGCCGCGCTCGACATGGTGGGGCTGGCGGACTTCGGCCCGCGTTACCCGCGCGAGATGTCCGGCGGCCAGCAGCAGCGCGTGGCGCTGGCGCGCGCCATCGTGAACCAGCCCAAGCTGCTGCTGCTGGACGAACCCTTGTCCGCGCTCGACCTGAAGCTGCGCAAGCGCATGCAACTGGAACTGAAGCACCTGCAAGCCAAGCTCGGCATCGCCTTCATCTTCGTCACGCATGACCAGGAAGAAGCCATGACCATGGCCGACCGCGTGGTCGTCATGCACGCCGGGCGGATCGAGCAAGTGGGCGCGGGCACGGACATCTACCGCCAGCCCGCCACCCGCTTCGTGGCGGAATTCATTGGCGACGCGAACTTCATGACGTTCACGATCGAGTCAGCGGCCACGGGCGACGCGCTGCAATTGAACCTGCAAAACTTGCGTGTGCCGCTGGCGGGCAACAACACCGTCAACAGCACGGCCAAGACCCTTCCCCCGCGCGGCGTGGCGGTGCTGCGCCCGGAAGACCTGCGTCTTGCCGAAGGCCAAGCCGCAGGCATGCTGACCGGAACCGTCGCCGACGTCATCAACGTGGGCAGCCACAGCATGATTCATGTGGACGTCGACGGGCAGACCGTCGTGTCGCGCCATGGCGGCATCGCGCCATCCGGCTTGCGGCCCGGCGCGCCCGTCAGCCTGACGTTCGCGCCCGAACACCTGCACCTGATCGGTGAACTGCCATGAACCGGCGCGCCTGGCTCTCACCCGGCCTGTTGCTGGCCGCACCCGTGCTGTTCTTCGCGGCATTCTTCCTGGCGCCGCTGGCGGTGGTGGCGCTGGCCAGCGTCACCAGCGGCGAACCAGGTCTGTCCTTTAGCACCCAGCAGTATCTGCGCGTGCTGGCAGACCAGTACCACTGGGACGTGATCCTGACGACCTTCCGCCTGGCGTTTTTCACCACCCTGGTCTGCGTCATCCTGGGGTATCCGCTGGCCTGGTATCTGGTGCGCGTCGTGCGTTGGCAGGCGTGGCGACGCTTTTGCGTGATCTTGCTGGTGGTGCCGCTGTTCACCAGCAATATCGTGCGCGCCTTCGGCTGGATGGTGCTGCTGGGCCGCAATGGGCTCGTCAACCAGGCCCTGGTGGGCGTGGGCGCCGCTGACCGGCCGGTGCGCTTTATCGGCACCGAACTGGGCATCCTGATCGGCATGGTCTATGTACTGCTGCCCTTCGTGGTGCTGGCGGTGGGCAATGCGCTGGCGCGGGTGGATCCGGCTTGCGAGCACGCCTCCGCCGACCTGGGCGCCAGCCCCGCCGCCACGTTCTTTCACATTACCTGGCCGCTGACGCTACCCGGCGTGATGTCGGGCGCCATCATCGTCTTCACCCTGGCGGTCAGCGCCTACGTCACACCGGCGCTGCTGTCCGGCGGGCGGATATCGGTGCTGTCGATGCTGATCTTCCAGCAATACAGCTCGGTGTTCGACTTCCATTACGGCGGCGCGTTGAGCATGGTGCTGCTGGTCTTCACCCTGATCCTGGTGGCGCTGGCCAACCGCGCCGCCACCTTGCCCGGAGCCGCGCGATGATCGCCCGCCATCTGATCCGCCTGATCGCGCTGGCCGTGCTGGCGTACCTGGCGCTGCCCCTGATCGTGATCATGGGCGCGTCGTTCACGGCCACGCCTTACCTGGCGTTTCCGCCGCAAGGCTGGACGCTGGAGTGGTATCGCACGCTGCTGGTGGAAGCCGGCTACATGGCCGCGTTCACCACCAGCACGGTGCTGGCGCTGGCGGCAACCGTTGCGGCGGTGCTGCTGACGGTGCCGGCCGCGCTGGCCCTGGCCCGATACGAATTTCCGGGCAAGGCGGCGCTGACGTCGGTGCTGATGTCGCCGCTGGTGCTGCCGCACATCGTGCTGGGCGCGGCGCTGCTGCAGTACGGGGCGTACTTCGGTTTGACGCGCAGTTTCCTGTCTTTGTTGATCGGGCACATCGTCATCATTGCGCCGTTCGTGTTGCGGTCCATGCTGACTCTGCTGACGCCTGAGCAGCGCGCGTTGGAGAAGGCCTCGGCGGACCTGGGCGCCAACCCCTGGACCACGTTTTTCCTGGTGGTGTTGCCGCAGATCCGCCCCGGCATCGTCACCGGTTCGATCTTTGCGTTCATCTCGTCATGGATCAACGTGGAGCTTTCCATCTTCAACACCACGGCAGACCTGAACACCATTCCCGTCAAGCTTTTCAACTATGTGCAGTACACGATCGATCCGACCATCGCAGCCGTATCGGGCGCCACGATTGTGGTTGCGGTGATCGCTATCGTAATTCTTGATTTGACCGTCGGCCTGGACATGCTGTCCGAACGCGGCAAATAGTTTCCCCCTCTTCCGCTTTTCCCTTCGCGGTTTTCCTTCATCCTACTTAGTCTGGAGCCACAGTCATGCGCAAGCAAGACGCGTTCGATGTCATCTATACCCATACCGAAGGCGAGCCCCTGTGCATCGTGCATAGCGGCATCCCCTACCCCGCCGGATCCACCATCCTGGAAAAGCGGGCTTTTCTGGAGCAGAACTACGACTGGCTGCGGCAAGCGCTGATGCGCGAACCGCGCGGCCACAAAGACATGTTCGGCGTGTTCCTCACGCCGCCGTCCAGCCCCGAATTCGATGCGGGCCTGATCTACATCGACGGCACCGAGTATTCGCACATGTGCGGCCACGGCACCATCGCGGTCAGCATGGCGATGGTGGCCAACGGCCTGGTCGCGCGCGGCAAGGACGGCATCACCAAGATCCGCTTTGAAACCACGGCGGGACTGGTCGTGTCGGAAGTGGCGTCCGAAGGCGACGAGGTACTGTGGACCCGCTTTGAAAACGTGCCCGCCTACGTGGCGGCGCAGGACATCCCGGTGGAGCTGCCGGGCTACGGCAAGCTGCACGCCGACATCGTGTGGGGCGGCAATTACTTCGGCATCGTCGACCTGTCGGGTTGCGATCTGCGGATCTCGCCGGACAACGGCACCGAGCTGTCGCGCATGGGCTTGATCGTGCGCGACCAGTTGAACGCGCGCCATCGCATCCAACACCCCACCGAAGCGCACATCAACAACCTGAACTTCATCACGTTCTGGCACCAGCCCACGATCGAAGGCGCGTTCTACAAGAACGTGCACGTGTTCAGCGCGGGGCAGTTGGACCGTTCGCCCGGCGGCACCGGCACCAGCGCGATGATGGCCATGTTCGAGGCGCGTGGAAAGATGGGCTTGAACCAGCCGATCAAGTCGGAAGGGTTGCTGGGTAGCGGCACGTTCGAAGGCTGCCTGTTGGGCGAAGTGGATTTGAACGGCACGCGTGCCGTGCGCCCCACGGTGAAGGGCACGGCCAGCATTCTGGGCACCGCCCGCTGGGTGATTGATCGTAATGATCCGGTGGGTGCGGGGTTCTTGATCCGTTGATGCGTTGATGGGCGGATGCGCGGACGCTCAAGCGGCAAGACGCGCGGGGCTTCAACGCCCGGCGCGCCTGGTCTTGTGCGCGATCACGCCGCGGACGCGTCTTCCAGGATCAGTTCCGCGCCGCGCTCAGCCACCATCATCACGGCGGCCTGCGTGTTGCCGGACACCATCTTCGGCATCACCGACGCATCCACCACGCGCAAGCCCGTCACGCCGTTCACGCGCAGCCTGACATCCGTCACGGCGGCGGCGTCCGAACCCATGCGGCAGGTGCCGATGGGGTGATAGATGGTCTGCCCGTTGCGCCGCGCGAAATCCAGCCATTGCTCATCGCTTTCGACGGCGGCGCCGGGGCTGATTTCGGATTCGATGTAGCGTTGCATGGCCGGCTGCCCCACAATGCGGCGCGCAACCTTCATGCCGCCCACCAGACTGTCACGGTCAATTTGTGCCGAAAGAAAATTGGGGCGGATGGACGGACCGGCCAACGGGTCCGCCGACTTGATGTGGATCGTACCCACCGATTCCGGACGCAATTGCGCCACGCCGATCGTCATGCCCGGCTGCCGGTCCAGGATGCGTTCGGCGGCATTGGCATAGCTGGCATGCACGAAGAAAAACTGCACGTCGGGCGCAGGGAGATCAGGCGCGCTTTTCACAAATCCATGCACCAGGCCCGTGCCCAAGGTCAAGATGCCCGTGTGGTGCGTGTAGTACCGCGCCACCTGCTGCGCCAGCCGCCAGCCACGCGACATCTCGTTCAAGGTCACCGTGCCTTTCACTCGCCAGTTCATGCGCGTGGCGAAGTGGTCGATGTAGTTTTCACCGACTTGCGGCTGCGCATGCACCAGCGGGATGTTGAACGATTGCAGCAAGCCAGGGTCGCCGATGCCCGACAATTCCAGCATCTGCGGCGACTGCACCGCGCCCATGCATAGAATCGTTTCGCGGGCGGCACGCACCGTGTGTTCCTGCCCGTTCTTGCGGTAGGTGACACCCACGCAGCGCTTGCCTTCGAACACCAGCCGCGTCACATGCGCGCCGCATTCCACGCGCAGGTTCTTGCGCGCCGCTGCCGGCTTCAGATAGCCGTCCACCACGCTCCAGCGCCGGCCCCGGCGCTGCAGCACCTGGTAATAGCCCACGCCATCCTGCTTGCCGCCGTTGTAGTCGGCGTTCAGTGGCTGGCCGTCTTCCTGCGCCGCACGCAGAAAGGCGTCGGACACGGGAAATCGTTCGGCCACTTCTTCCAGATGCATCGGGCCGTTCTTGCCGCGCGTGTCGTCCCCGGCTTCATAATTCTCGATCTTACGGAAGACGCGCTCGGCCTGCGCATGGCCCCAACCCGTTGCCCCCGCCGCCTCCCAGCCGTCGTAATCCTGCGGCTGGCCGCGCACGTAGATCATGCCGTTGATCAAGGTGGAGCCGCCCACGCCCTTGCCGCGCGGCACCGCGATGGTACGGCCATAGACGTTATCTTCCGGCTCGGTGGCAAAGCGCCAGTTGTAGTCGGGGTTCACCAGCAGCTTGGAAAAGCCCGCCGGGATGGAAATCCACATGCTGCGGGCTTCCTGGCCGGCCTCCAGCATCAAGACGCGATGCTTGCCGTCGGCGCTGAGCCGGTTGGCCAGGATGCAGCCCGCCGTGCCGCCGCCCGCAATAATGAAATCGAAATCACCCATCGTTATTCGCCACGTCCTGATGTTGCTTGCCCGGCCTTGATCGCCGGGCCTTGGTTGGCTGTCATGCTTGGCTGTCTTGATCGCCTGCGCTTATTTCGCAGGCGCCACGCCCAGCATCTCCGCCATCAGCGCGATCTGGCAGACCAGCATCGGCGCACCGTAATGCACCTTGCAGCCACGAGCCTGCGCGACCAGTAACAACGCGGTGTCCTTGGGCTGCATGATGACTTCGCAGACGAGCTGGTCCGGCGTCAGGCGTTCGGTATCCAGCGGCAGCGCGTCGCCTTCCTTCATGCCCAGCGACGTGCCGTTGACGACAAGATCGTGCCCAGACGGGTCTGGCGTACCGACGGCGATGCTGGCGTTCGGATGCAACGACAGAATGCGTGCCTTCAGGTCTTCGGCCTTGGCGGGCGTGCGGTTGGCGATGGTCAGCCGCGACACGCCGGCCTGCACCAGCGCAAAGCCGATCGCGTTGGCCGCGCCGCCGGCACCGGCCAGATAGGCGCTTTTGCCCTTCAGATCCACGCCCGCGGTCTGCAAGCCGCGCACGAAGCCTTCGCCATCCAGCATATGGGCGGTGAGCTTGCCATCGGCATCGCGCCGCACCACGTTGGCCGCGCCAATTTTCCGCGCCACCGGCGTCACCTCGTCCACCAGATCCAGTATGGCGGTCTTGTGCGGCATGGTGACGATGACGCCGCCAAGGTTCTCCAGGCGGCGCAGGCCTTCGACGACGGCGGGCAGGTTGTCGGGGCGCGCGTGAAACGGCACGCAGACGCCGTCATAGCCCAATTGCGCGAACAGCTCGTTCATGCGCTGCGGCGTCTTTACGTGATGGATGGGGTCGGCCAGGATGCCGAACAGGCGGGTGTTGCCGGTGATTTCCTTCATGGGGTCTCCGAATTCTCAAGCGATATTGTCAGGATGCGATCAGTTCGCGGGCCACGGCGCCGATGCCGGCCGCGTCCAGCTTGTAATGCGCGTAAAGGGTCGTGGGCGGTGCAATCAGGCTGTATTCGTCGTAGATGCCGTGGCGGCGCAAGCGCGTGCCCGTGCCGGCGTCCGTCAACACTTCAGCCACGGCCGACCCCAGCCCGCCCAGCACATTGTGCTCTTCCACCGTCATCATCAAGCGCGCCTGCCCGGCGGCCGCCAACACGGCCTCGCGGTCCAGGGGCTTGATGGTGGGCATGTCGATTACGCCTACCGATAGGCCGTCTTCACGCAATTGCTCGGCGGCAGCCAGCGCGGCGTGCAGCGTTATGCCGCAGGCGATGATGTTCAGGTCGCTGCCTTCGGAATGAACGATGGCGCGGCCGAATTCGAACGGCGCGCCATCTTCATAGACCTGCGGATCGCGGCCACGGCCGATGCGGAAGTAGATCGGTTCCGGCCAGTTCACCGACGCCTTGATGGCCGAGGCCAATTGCGGGCCGTCGGCGGGCGATACCACCGTCAGGCCCGCCAGCGCGCGCATCGTGGAGATGTCTTCGGTGGCGTGGTGCGAGGTGCCGTAAAACCCCAGGCTGATGCCGGTGTGGTGGCCAATCAGGCGCACGGGCAGCTTGGTGTAGGCCACGTCCATGCGGATCTGCTCGCAGCACAACAAGCCTAAAAAGGACGCGAACGTTGCCACGAACGGCATCATGCCGGTGGTGGCCAGGCCCGCTGCCGCCGACACCATGTTCTGCTCGGAAATGCCGAACTGAATGTAGCGGTCGGGGTAGGCCTGCGCAAAGCGGTTCAGGCCGTTGGAATATTGCAGGTCGGCCGAGCCCGCCACAACCGGGTGCCCGGCCTGGGCCAATTCGATCAGCGCGTCGGAAAGATAAGACAGCCCGGGGTTGACCGCGTTCAGCGCGCGGTACTGCCAGGAATCGGGAGAAAGAACTTGTGCCTGTGCCATTCAGATCTCGCGGGAAAGAATTTCGTCGACGGCGCTTTGCGCGTCTTGCGGCGCCAGGTAGCCCAGGTGCCAGCCGGGCTCGGTTTCCATGTAGGACACGCCTTTGCCCTTGATGGTCTTGGCGATCACGCAAGCCGGCTTGTCGCGCGTGTCGTCCGCGCGCAGGCGGCGCAGCAGCGCGGTCAGGTCGTGCAGGTTGTGGCCGTCGACCTCATGCACCTCCCAACCGAACGCCTGCCACTTTTCCTTGAGCGATTCGACGCCCATCACGTCATCCACCTTGCCGTCCAACTGATAGCCGTTGCGGTCGATGATGGCCACCAGTCGCGACAGCCGGTTGTGCGCGGCAAACAGCGCGGCTTCCCACACCTGGCCTTCCTGCATTTCGCCATCGCCCAGCATCACGAAGACATTGAAATCGCGCTGGCCCATGCGGCCGCCCATCGCCATGCCGACGCCGTTGGACAGCGCGTGCCCGATCGAACCCGAGCTGAAGTCCACGCCTGGCACCTTGCTCATGTCGGGATGGTCGCCCAGCGGGCTGCCCAGCCGGGTGTAGTCATCCAACAGCGCGTGGTCAATGAAGCCGTGGTCGGCCAGCACGGGAAACAGGCCGACCGCCGCGTGGCCCTTGCCCATCAGGAAGCGGTCGCGGTCCGGCCAATGCGGCTCGCCCGGGCGCAACCGCATCACGTCGTAGTACAGCGACGCAAATATTTCCGCGCAAGAAAAGACCGAGCTGTAATGCCCGACCTTGGCAATTTCAATCAACCTGATCGTCTCCAGCCGGATGTGGCGGGCCTTTTCCCGCAGCATCGCGACCTCCCCCTGGGTGGGGGCCTCCTGGTGATGGCGCATGGCGCGTCCTTTCTTCGTTAGGATATATGATATATAATATACCCATTGCGCTCGGATTGGCTATCGCGGGCTAGAATTCACCCGGATTCAACCCGTTCCCTTCATTTCAGCAAGCCCGAAACGTCATGCCCAGCCTTAAACCGGTAAAGAAAGAGAACCTCTCCGTCAGGGTCTACAACGAAATCCGCAATGCCCTGATCAATGGGCAGTACGAACCCGGCGAACGCCTGATCATTGGCGAACTGGCCCAAGAGATGGGCGTGTCCATCACGCCCGTGCGCGAAGCCATCTTCCGGCTTATCAGCGAACAGGGCCTGGAAATGCAGGCGGCCACGGCCGTCTACGTGCCTTACGTGAATTCGGAAAAGCTGCGTGAAATTCAGCAGATTCGTTTCCATCTGGAAGGCATGGGCGCGGCCGAGGCCGCGCAGCACATCACGCGCAAACAGCTGGACAACCTGATCGCCCTGCAAAAAGACTTCATTTCCTGCACGTCGACCGATCCCAAGCGCGCCAGCTACCTGAACCGCAAGTTCCACTTCGCCATCCTGGAAGCCAGCAACAAGCCCATCTTGCGCGCCACCGTGGAATCGTTCTGGGTCATCACCGGCCCCATCCTGAAGGTGTTCCACGTCAAGACCGCCGGGCTGGACTATTCCGAAAACGAACACCGCCACGAAGCCGTGCTGCAAGCACTGGAAGCGCGTGACTCCGAGGCCGCGCGCAGCGCCATCCAGGCCGACCTGGTCTGGGGCGGCAAGATCATGATCGACTGGCTGGTCGAACGCGAGAAAGAACTCGACTACCGCCCTCCCGTGCCCCGCAAATAGGAAGACGTCATGCTGAAGATTTTTGGCGCGCCCAGCCGCTACATACAAGGCGCGGGCGCCCTGGACAGCCTGGGCCAATATGCCGCCCTGTTCGGGCGCCGCGCGGCGTTGGTCATCGACGGCTATGTCCATGGCGTGCTGGGGCCAAGAATCGAAGCGCTGTGCGCTGAACACCACGTGGCGTTGGCGCCGCTGATCGTGGAAGGTGACCTGACGCCCGACCTGATCGCCAGCTTGCGCGCGCAGGCGGCCACCGCGGGCATCGACTTCGTGATCGCGGTGGGCGGCGGCAAGTCGCTGGACGCGGGCAAGGCGGTGGCTAAGTCGTCGCATTGCCACCTGATCACGGTGCCGACAGTGGCGTCCAACGACGCGCCCACCAGCAAGAACTACGTGCTGTACGACGCGCATCACAACCTCCTGGCGGTGGAACACATGCTGTTCAACCCCACGATCGTGCTGGTGGATACGGCCATCATCGCCACCGCGCCCGTGCATTTTTTCCGCGCGGGTTTGGGCGATGCGGTATCGAAGAAATTCGAGGCCGAGCAATGCCAGCGCAATGGCGGCAAGAACATGTACGACGGCGCGCCGCTGCTGACGGCGCAACTGATTGCCGACGGCTGCTTGCGCACGCTGCTGGCCGACGGCGTGGACGCCGTGGCGGCTGCCGGCACGGGCCAGCCCACGCCCGCGTTCGAGCGCGTGGTGGAAGCGATGATCCTCATGAGCGGTCTCGGTTTTGAAAGCGGCGGCCTGTCCATCGCGCATGCGCTCACGCGCGGGCTGCCCAAGATCGGCGGCGTGGCCACCGCGCTGCATGGCTTGCAGGTTGCGGTCGGCCTGCTCGTGCAACTGGATCTGGAACAGCGCAACGACGGCATGCTGGCGGACTTGACCCAGTGGTACGCCCAGGTCGGCCTGCCCACCACGCTGCGCGAACTCGGCGCGGCCGACATGCCCAGCGACGCAGACTTGACGCTGGCGGCCGAACTGACGTTGAAAGCCCGCCATGCCGCCAACTTCGATCGCCCCTTGGATGTCGCCACGCTTGCCGACGCGCTGCGCCGCCACGCCTGAACGCAGGGGCACCGCCCCCGCCTGATCAGAACGCCAACTCAGAACGCCACGTTGTCCCGCCCCTTCAAGCCGAGCTTGGCGCGCGCTTCGTCAGGCGTGGCCACTTCCAGGTTCAGCGCTTCGACAATGGTGCGGATGCGTTCAACCTGCAAGCGATTCGACTCCGCCAATTGGCCCGGCCCGATCCACAGCGAATCTTCCAATCCCACCCGCACGTTCGAGCCCATCGCCGCGCCGATAGTGGCCAGCGGCATCTGATTGCGGCCCGCGCCCAGGATGGACCATTCATAGTCGTCGCCGAACAGCCGGTCAGCCGTGCGCTTCATGTGCATCAGGTCTTCCGGGTGCGGGCCGATGCCGCCCAGGATGCCAAACACCGACTGGATGAAAGGCGGCGACTTGACCAGCCCGCGGTCAACAAAATGCGCCAGGTTGTATAGGTGACTGATGTCGTAGCACTCGAACTCGAAGCGCGTGCCGTTGGCGTTGCCCAGCGTCAGAATGGATTCGATGTCCTGGTAGGTGTTGCGGAAAATCAGTGAACGGCTGTTCTCAAGATGCTCCCTTTCCCAGTCGTGCTTAAGTTCTTTGAAGCGATCCAGCATTGGGAACAAGCCAAAGTTCATCGACCCCATGTTCAGCGACGCCAGCTCCGGCTTGAACGTCGTGGCCGGGCGCATGCGCTCTTCCACCGTCATGTGGGGGCTGCCGCCAGTGGTGATGTTGATGATGGCGTCCGTCTCGTTCTTGATGCGCTCAAGAAACGGCTTGAACAATGCCGGGTCTTGCGACGGCTTGCCCGTTTCGGGATCGCGCGCATGCAGGTGCAATACGGCCGCGCCGGCCTGCGCCGCGCCGATGGCGGCTTCAGCGATCTCGTCAGCCGTGACCGGCAGGTGCGGCGACATGCTGGGCGTGTGGATCGCGCCCGTCACGGCGCAGGTAATGACGACTTTCTGTTTCGGCTTAGCCATGTTTGTCTCCGTCCTGTTGTTTGTGGCGCATCAAGCGCATCAGTTTTTCGTCGCGCCAGAAGCGGCGCTTTGCAAGGTCTTCTTGCGGCAGCAGGCGGCGGCGTTCGTCCGCCAGCGCCTCCACCAGCGGCTCGTCCCAGGCCACGCATTCGGTTTGGTCGGCGCCGATGGACTGGTACAGCCCGCCGTAGCGCGCGCAGTAGTCCGCGATGCCGCCGGGCGCGTTCAGGTCGATGGTTTCGAACGGCCCCATGAACGACCAGCGCAGGCCCAGCCCGTCCTTGACCGTCGTGTCGATGTCTTCGGCGCTGGCGATGCCTTCCTTGGCCAGCCGGAAGGCCTCGTGCAGCAAGGCGCCTTGCAGGCGGTTCAGGATGAAACCTTCGATTTCACGGCGCAGCCGCACGGGCTTTTGCCCGATGGCCGTCATGATGTCGCTGGCGCGTTGCAGCGCGTCCGTGCTGGTCCATGGCGCGGGGCAAAGCTCCACCACGGGAATCAGATACGGCGGGTTGACGGGATGCGCGACCAGGCAGCGGTGGCGTCCTGGCAGATGCTCGGTGAACTGGCTGGCGGGAATGCTGGAGGTGGAACTGCCAATGACGGCCTCGGGCTCGGCGGCCGCATCCAGCGCCGAGAACAAGGCGCGCTTGATCTCAAGCTTTTCGGGCGAGTTTTCCTGGATGTAGCAGGCGCCCTTGAGCGCGTCGGCCAGGCTGTCGGCAATATGGACGCGGCCGATGATGGCGTCTGCATCCGTCAACAGCCCCTGCGATTGCAGTTCGCGCAATTGCTGCAAGATCAGCATGCGAGCTTCGGCCAGCATGGCGGCGTTGACGTCATGAAGGCGCACCTGCCAGCCCTGGCGCGCAAACACGATGGCCCAACCTTGGCCGATCAGGCCCGTACCGATAATGGCGGCGATACGGGGCGAGGAATTCACAGCGGAATCGGCGCCCATCAGTAGAGCTTCTGCGTAAAGCCGTCAATCACTAGCGCCTGACCCGTCACGCTGCGGGCCGCTTCGCTGGCGTTGAACAACACGGTGTTGGCAATGTCGCGCGCAGTGACCATGCGGCCCAGCACGGCCTGGCCTTCGTACTGCGCGGCAATTTCTTCAACCGGACGCCCCAGCGTATCGGCCTTGGCGGCGATGACGGCGCGGATGCGCGGACCTTCAACGGCCCCCGGCAAGATGGCGTTGACCCGGATCCCGTGCGGCCCAAGCTCAATCGCCAACGATTTGGTGAAGCCGATCACCGCCCACTTGGACGCGGAATACACCGAGCGCCCGGCAAAGCCCAGGTGGCCGGCGGCGGACGACAGGTTGATCATCACACCCGCCTTTGATTCCTTCAGCAGGGGGATGGCCTGGCGGGCGCACAGGAATTGGCCGGTGATGTTGACGGCAAGCGTGCGGTCCCAATCGGCCTTCGACAGCGTTTCAACGTAACCGGTGGGGCCTGCCACGCCAGCGTTGTTGATCAGAATGTCCAGCCCGCCCAGTTTCTGCTTGACGGCGGCAAAGAGCGCGCCCACGCTGTCTTCGTCAGACACGTCCGCCACCATGGCCTGCACGCCGGGCAGTTCGGACGGAATGGCTGCCACACGTGCTTCGTTGACATCGCACACGAAAACCGTTGCGCCGGCGTGGCGGAATACCTTGGCCATTTCCAAGCCAAGGCCGTCAGCGCCAGCGGTGATCAAGACCCGTTTTCCGGCGAAATCGACTTCCTCGAACATGCTGTTGTCTCCTGGTTTTTATGGGAAAGCACGCGCTTGATGATATACGATATATGACGTGGCGCAGTATTTTCCAGCACATACAGCACGCTTTAGCATGACGGAAAGACAGGGCTCGCCTGACGGAATTTTGCGCTTATTTTCCTAGGCCATCGGCCGCTAAGTCTTTATTCATGCGGCTTTAGGGAATTCCCCGATTCGGCCCGCCGCAGCCACCACTAGAATCCAATTCGGGGTTTTTGTACCTGGCCGGCACATATATCATATATTTAAAAAAGACGGACAACACTCAAGACAGTCCGCATCCCATACCAACAAAGGAGCGTAGACAGTGTTCAAGTTCAACAAGATTATTTTGGCGCTGGGCGTGTGCGGCGCACTGGCAAGCGGCACCGCGGCGGCCGACATGAAAGTGGGCGCCCTCTTCCCGTTCAGCGGCGCGCTTGCGCTTCTGGGACAAGAGAGCTATCGCGGGCTGGAGCTTGCCGTCAACGAAATCAACGCCGCGGGCGGCGTCAACGGAGAGAAGATCGAACTTATCAAGGCGGACGCCGTGGACCCGACGCAAGCCGTGTCGGAAACCAAGCGCCTGATCTCGTCCAACGTGGTGGGCGTGTTCGGCAGCTACGCCTCGGGCATTTCGTATGCGGCCACGCCCGTGACCGAACTGGCTGGCGTGCCCTATTTCGAACTGGGCGCCACCGCCCACAAGATCACTACGCGCGGCTACAAGTACCTGTTCCGCAGCAATCCCAATACGGCGTTGTACGGCGTGTCGGTGGTCAACGCGCTGCATGACACCATCGCCCCGGGCATGGGCCTGAACCCCAAGGACATCAAGATCGGCATCATCCATGAAGACGGGCCGTATGGCACCGACGTGGCGGCCACCGAGAAAAAGCGCGCGCAAGAGCTGGGTTACACCGTGGCCGAAGTGCTGCCCTATTCGGCCAAGACCGTGGACTTGTCGTCGTTGATCCTGCGCTTGAAAGGCGCCAAGGTCGACGTCGTGCTGCAAACGGCCTACCAGAACGACGCCATCCTTTACTTCAGCCAGGCACGCGCGGCGGGCTTCAAGCCCAAGGTCGTGATCGGCGCGGGCGGCGGTTATTCGCTGGCCGATACCGCCAAGGCGGTGGGCGCCGACATGAATGGCGTGTTCGACCTGGACTTCCCCCAAGCGTCCATCAATCCGGCTGGCGCGCCGGGCCTGGACAAATTCCTGGCCGCCTACAAAGCCACCTACAAGAGCGACCCGCAGTCCGGCCACAGCCTGACCAACTACGTCGGCGCCAAGGCCTTCTTTGAAGCCATTGGCAACGCCAAGTCCACCGATAAGGACAAGATCCGCGCCGCGGTCCTGGCCTACAAGAAGCCGGCTGGCCAGACGGCCAACGGCTGGGGATTCGACTTCGGTGAAGACGGCCAGAACAACGCTTCGACGTTCTACGTCATGCAATGGCAGGACGGCAAGCTCGTCACCATCGCGCCCAGCAACCTCGCACTTGGCAAGCCCATCTTCAACAAGTAAGCGCGACGCCAGTGATCAGGCGCTCGGGGGCGCCTGATGTTTCCCGGGAATATCGCGCCCCGGCGCGGCCGCCATCGCAGCGGCCACGCCGGCGCCGCGTCCCGCTCTAAGAGGTTGCACCATGGATATTTTCATTCAACTGGTCATCAATGGCCTGTTGCTGGGCGGCGCGTACACCATCATCAGCCTGGGGCTGACGTTGATCTTCGGCGTCGTGCGCGTCGTGAACTTCGCGCACGGCGAGTTCCTGATGGTTGGCATGTACCTGGTTTACCTGATCGCCGCGCAATTCGGCGTCCACCCTTATGTGGGCCTGGTGCCGGTGGCGGTGATTCTGTTCGCGCTGGGCGCGCTGACGCAAAAGGGCATCATCCAGCCGCTGTTGCATGCAGACCAGCACATCCAGATTTTCGCCACGGTGGGCGTGTCCACCATCCTGCTGAATCTTGCGCTGGTGATCTTCGGCGCCAATGTGTATCGCGCGCCGGTGGAGCTGGGCACGAACGCCATTGCCGTCGGCAATTACTCGATGGTGACGGGGCAGGTGATCACCTTCGTGATCGGCATCAGCCTGGCGATATTGCTGCATTTTTTCATGCATCGCACGTACCTGGGTCGCGCGCTGCGCGCGGTGGCGCAGCACCGCTATGCCGCCACGTTGATGGGCGTGAACGTGAACAACGTGTACGCCATCGCCTTCGGCCTGGGCACGGCCTTCGTCGGCATCGCGGCCGGCTTGCTGGCGCCGCAGTATCCGGTGTTTCCAACGGTGGGCACGTACTTCGTGCTGACCGCCTTCGTGATCGTGGTGCTGGGCGGACTGGGCAGCCTGTATGGCGCCGTGGCCGGCTCCATGATCATCGGCATCGTGGATACGCTGGCCGGTTATTACATCGCCCCCGACCTGAAAGAGGTCGTGTATTTCGGGATCTTCCTCTTGATCCTTGTCCTGCGACCGAACGGCCTGTTCGGCGTCGGTACAGAGTGATCAGAGCCACAAGGAGCGAGACGTGTTTCCCGACTTTCGAAGCCCCAAAGCCTACGTCAGCCTGATTCTGCTGATTGTGATGTTCCTCGTGCCCGTCGTCATGGGTACGCCTTTCTGGACCAACCTGTTTGTACTGCTGTTCGTCTTTGCGTCGCTGTCCGTGGCGTGGAATATCGTGGGCGGCTACGCGGGCCAGCTTTCGCTGGGCCATGCGGTGTTCTACGGCATCGGCGGCTATACGGCCACGCTGCTGACGCAGAACTTCGGCATATCGCCGTGGATCGGCATGCTGGCGGGCGCGGCGATCTCGGCGGCCGTGGCCATCCTGATCAGCTATCCCACCTTGCGGCTGCGCGGCCCGTTCTTCGCGCTGGCCACCATCGCCATTCTTGAAGTGGTGCGCCTGCTGGTCATCCACGAAGAAAGCTGGACGGGCGGCTCAAGCGGCATCAGCCTGCCGCTGAACATAGGCTGGGCGTGGATCGTGTTCCGCGAAAAGATGAACTACGTAATCATCGCGTTCGGCCTGTTCCTGTTCGTGACGTGGGTGTCGTGGGCGATCCGCAAGTCGCGCATCGGCCATTACCTGATCGCCATCCGAGAGCGCGAGGATGCGGCGCTGGCCGTGGGTATCCATACCGTGCGGGTGAAGATCATCGCGGCGGTGGTATCCGCCATGCTGACCAGCATCATCGGCACCTTCCACATTACCTACCTGACCTTCGTGGATCCCAGTTCGGCGTTCTCGCTGGAGCTGTCGATCCAGGTGGCCATGTTCGCCCTGATCGGCGGCCTGGGCACCGTGGCCGGCCCCATCGCGGGCACCTTCCTGGTGCTGCCCATCGCGGAACTGGCGCGTGGCTGGCTGTCCAGCGTGGGCAACGGCATGCACGGGCTGATCTACGGTGTGATTCTGGTGGCCGTGGTGCTGACCATTCCGCGCGGCCTGGCCGGTGCATTTGGCCCCGCCATCGAACGCGCATTGGCGCGCCTGCCTTATCTGGGCACGCCGCGCAAGAAGCGGCAATTGGCTGACGAACTGCGCCTGCACAGCGCCACCCGTTCTGATCAGCCGGTGCTGAAGGCTGAAAAGCTGTTCAAGAGCTTCGGCGGCCTGCGCGCCACCAACGACGTATCGCTGACGCTGAACCAGAACGAAATCCTGGGCATGATCGGGCCGAACGGCGCGGGCAAGACCACGGTGTTCAACCTGCTGTCCGGCTTCTTGTCGCCGGACAAGGGCGATATTTCGATGCTGGACGCGGACGGCAACTGGGTCACGTGCAAGACGCCGGACGAGTTCGCGCACAAGGGGCTGGGCCGCACCTTCCAGATCGCCAAGCCGTTCACCGGCCTGACGGTGCTGGAAAACATCATGCTGGGCGCGTTCATCCGCACGTCGAACCGTGACGAGGCCGAGCAGATTGCGCTGAAGGTGGCCGAGCAGACGGACTTGACCAAGTCCCTGAACACCGAGGCGCGCAGCCTGACGGTGGGTGGCATGAAGCGGCTGGAGATCGCCCGCGCGCTGGCCATCAAGCCGCGCATCCTGCTGCTGGACGAGGTGATGGCGGGGCTGAACCCGACCGACATCGAGAAGTCCATCCAGATGATCCGGCGCATCCGCGATTCCGGCGTGTCGGTGCTGCTGATCGAACACATGATGCAGGCCACGATGGCGCTGTCCGACCGCATTATCGTCCTGAACGAAGGCGGCGTGCTGGTCAGCGGCGCGCCGAAGGACGTGGTCGAGAACCCCGCCGTCATCGAGGCGTATTTGGGCAAGGAGTACCAGGATGCTTAAGGTGTCGAATCTGACGTCGGGCTATGGCAAGAGCCAAGTGCTGAACGGCTTGAACTTCGAGGTCAACGCGGGCGAAATCGTGACCCTGATCGGCGCGAACGGGGCGGGCAAGACCACCACCCTGAAAACGCTGTGCGGCGTCATTCCCACGCTGCAAGGCAAGGTGGAATTCGAAGGCCGCGACCTCACCAACCACAACTCCTACGACATCGTGGACGCCGGCATCACGATGATTCCGGAAGGCCGCCAGCTGTTCCCGCACTTCACGGTGAAAGACAACCTGCTGATGGGTTCGTACAAGCGCGCCGCGCGCCCCATCGTGCAGCAGAAGCTGGACGAGGTGCTGCGGATTTTCCCGCGCGTGAAAGAACGCTTGTCGCAGTACGCCGGGTCTTTGTCGGGCGGGGAACAGCAGATGGTGGCCATCGCGCGCGGCATGATGGCAGACCCCAAGCTGCTGGTATTCGACGAGCCCTCGCTGGGCTTGTCGCCGCTGCTGGTGCAGCAGATGTTCGACATCATCCGCGACGTCACCTCGCATGGCGTGACGGTGCTGCTGGTGGAGCAGAACGTGTTCCGCACCCTGCGCCTGGCCGACCGCGGCTATGTGCTGGAAAACGGCGCCATCGTGCGCACCGGCACGGGCGCTGAACTGCTTAGCGACCCGCATGTAAAGAAGGCCTATCTGGGCCATTAAAACCAGGATTCCTCTTATGACCCTACGCTGCACATTCATCGACCATGGCAAGGGCGGCGCGCCCGATTGCATGCACATCGCCCAACGCGACATGGACGCGCCCGCCGGCCGGCAGGTGCTGATTGAAGTGGCCTATGCCGGGGTCAACCGCCCCGACGTGCTGCAACGTTCGGGCTCTTACCCCCCGCCCCCGGGCGCGTCGCCCTACCTGGGGCTGGAAGTGTCCGGCACCATCATCGACGTGGGCCCCGACGTGACCGCCTGGAAAAAAGGCGATACCGTCTGCGCGCTGACGCCGGGCGGCGGCTACGCCCAGTACTGCCTGGCGGACGAACGCCACTGTCTGCCCGTGCCGCGCGGGATGGACCTGCTGACGGCCGCCGCCATTCCCGAGAACTACTTCACGGTCTGGACCAATGTGTTTGACCGCGCCCGTCTGGCGTCCGGCGAGAAATTCCTGGTGCATGGCGGCTCCAGCGGCATCGGGCTGACGGCCATTCAATTGGCGCGGGCGTTTGGCGCCGAGGTCTGGACCACCGTGGGCAACGCCGCCAAGGCCGAGGCCTGCCTGAAGGCCGGCGCGCATCACGCCGTGCAGTATCGCGACACCGACTTCGAAGCCGAGGTGCGCCAGGCGACCCAGGGCGTGGGCGTGGACGTCATTCTGGACATGGTGGGCGGGTCTTACATCAACAAGAACATCAGGCTCCTGGCCGTGAACGGGCGGCTGGTGCAGATCGCTTTCCTGGAAGGCAGCAAGGCCGAGATCGACGCCCTGCCCATCATGACCAAGCGACTGCAATTCACGGGGTCCACACTGCGCCCGCGCTCGGACGATGACAAGGGCGCCATCGCCCAGGCGTTGGCCGCGAAGGTGGTGCCGCTGATGGAACAGGGCCAATGCCTGCCGCTGATCCACGAGGTCTTTCCGCTGACGGATGCGCCCCGCGCGCATGCCTTGATGGAAAGCAGCCAGCACATCGGCAAGATCATGTTGAAGGTGGGTGCATGAGTGCAGACATGAAGGCTCGCTTTGACGGCCAGGTCGCCATCGTGACGGGCGCCGTCGGCGGCATCGGGTCGGCCATCGTCGAGGGCTTTCTGGCCGAAGGCGGGCGCGTGGGCCTGGTCGACTTCAATGCGCAGGCGGGCGCGGCCTACGAACAGGCGCTTAAGGAACGCGGACACGATGTGACGTTCGTGCCCGCCGACGTGGCCCACTTCGACCAGTGCCAGGCTGCCTACGACCGCATCACGGCCGACCTGGGGGCTGCCACGATCCTGGTCAACAACGTCGGCATTTCCCCCAAGACCGACGGCCGCGCACTGAAAGTCTGGGAGATGCCGCCCGCGGAATGGGACAAGGTGATGTCGGTGAACCTGAACAGCGTGTTCTACATGACGCACCTGGCCACGCCGCACATGGTCAAGCAGCGCCAGGGGCGCGTGATCAATATGTCGTCGGTGGCGGGCAAGGCGTACTGCGACATCGTGGCGGCGCATTACGCGGCCACCAAGGCCGGGCTGATCGGCTTGACCCGACACTGGGCCGCTGAGCTGGGCGAATTCGATGTCACCGTCAATGGGCTGGCGCCTGGGCGCATCAGCACGCCGCTGCTGAAAAGCGTGCCCCAGGAGATCAACGACGCCGTGGCGCGGGTAACGGCGCTGCGTCGCCTGGGCACCCCGGAAGAGGTGGCCGACGCCTGCCTGTTCTTTGCCTCCGACCAGGCCCGGTTTGTGACCGGCCAGGTATTGGATGTGGCGGGCGGCTGGCTGATGACCTGAACGGCCTTGCCATCGCCCGCCGCGCCGTCACGTCAGCGCTCAGGCGTCTTGCACGCCCAGCCGGTACACCACGGTGTCCAGCCGGCTGACGCCCGCGCCCTGGAACTTGGGTTCCTTGTCGAGGATATCGCGGCGGTCGATGATGACCGCCGGCGCCACGCCGGTGAAGATCGCCTGCACTTCGCTGTCCACCACCGAGAATGGCGGCCCCGCCATCTCTTCCTGCGGATAGTCCAGCGTGATCAGCAAGCCCCGACTGGCGGGCGATAACTGACCATAGACGTGGCGCACGTAGTCGGCCCGCATGGCTTCGGGCAGCGCGACCAGCGCGGCGCGATCGTAGGCGCCCACGCAGTGCGACAACAGTTGCGAATCCAGCTTGAAGATGTCGCCAAGAATGATTTCAATATTGCCCGCCACGTAGTGCGTGCCGTAGACGGATTCATGCGTCACGGGGCGCAGCTCGTTTTCGGTGAAGAACTGTTCCACCGCAAGCTGGGAAAGCTCGACGCCCAGCACCGAGTGCCCCTGCGCCGCCAGCCACACCATGTCCAGCGATTTTCCGCACAACGGCACCAGCACCCGTCCACCCTGCGGTACGGCCAACGTGGGCCAATACTTCTGCAAGAGCGGTGTAATCCGGGTCTGATGGAAGTGCGTGCGCCCTTCGCGCCAGCGTTCCAACCAGAATTCTGCGTCCATGTCCTGTCTGCTCCCCCTGTGTGTCGATTGCAAGCTCTACGCTTTTGTCCGGGCCGGCCGGGGCCCGGGGCTGTGACGCACCCCGCATGTCGGGTGTGCCGGGCATTGTAGTGCCCTGCTCGGCACCCAGTTCAATAGTGACGCCGGCGCCTTGGCCCGGTATGCTCTGCACCAGCGCGCCCCTTCCCACATAGGAACCGATGCCCGACGCTCAACACCTGCAGGCCCTGCTTGTCCAGTGCGCGGAAAAACGCGAATCCGCACTGGCGGAGATCTATCGCCTTGCGTCCCCGCATCTGTTTGCACTGGCCAGACGTATGTTGAGAGACCAGGCCGCCGCGGAAGACGTGCTGCAAGAGTGTTTCGTATCGATCTGGCGCCAGGCCGGCCAATACCAGGCCGAGCAGAGCCAACCCATGACGTGGATGACCCGCATCGTCCGGAACCGCTGCATCGACCGCCTGAGGCGGCCCGACGTCGTGGTGCCGGACCCGGACGACACACTGACACTGGCCATGGCCGACGACAGCCCCGGCCCGCTTGCCCGTTTGCAGGCCAGCCAGGACGGCCGTCGCCTGGCCGATTGCATGGGGCAGTTGGAAGGGCCGCAGCGGGTTGCCATCGCCATGGCTTTTTTTGATGATCTGGCGCACCCCGACATCGCCACGCGCCTGGACACGCCGCTGGGAACGATCAAGAGCTGGATACGCCGTGGCTTGCAACGGCTGAAAAGGTGCCTGGAATGAATTACCGCCACCCCGAACTGCAGGACCGCCTGGCCGCCGAGTACGTGCTGGGCGGCTTGCGCGCGGGTGCGCGGCAGCGTTTCATCACCCTGATGCGCGATGACGCCGGCTTGCGGCGCGCGGTCACGGAATGGGAAGACCGGCTGTTGCCGCTGGCGCTGGCCCTGCCCCCCGAAACGCCACCCGCGCATGTGTGGAAGGCAATCGCCGCGCGCATCGCGCCCGCCGCCCCGGCCGCGCGCGCGCCCTCGTCTTCGCGCGGCCTGTCCTGGTGGCGCGCGGTGTCCGCCGGCTTGGCGACGGCCGTAGTGGTGCTGGCGTTCCTGATGCTCAAGCCAGCCCCCACGCCTGTAGAGGTACGCACGGTTGCCGTGCTGTCCGGTGACAAGGCGCCCGGCGCCATGGTGGTGAATACGCTGCCGGACAACCGCCTGGCCGTGCAGCCCATGCAAGACCTGGTGGCGCTGGCCGATGGCCGCGCACTGGAATTGTGGTCGATCACGCCCGGACAGGCGCCGCGCTCGCTCGGCTTGGTGCTGCCCGGCCAGACCACGGTGCTGGCCCCAAGCCTGCTGCCACAGCAGGGCGACACCGTCGCCATTACTTTGGAACCGGCGGGCGGCGCCCCCGGCGGCATCCCCACCGGCCCGGTCGTCTTGAGCGGCAAGGTCATCTGATCAGGGTTTGTCCGTAGACCGAATCGCGCATCCAATCGCAGGCTGGCCCCGTATCTCCTCATGACGGCCACACAAAAGGAGATCGTCATGAAATTGCTAGCCTCGATTGCCATCGCTTGCTCGGCCCTGACCCTGTCGCCCACTTTCGCGGCCGACGTCATGGTGGGCGGCCAGCCGATGATGCCCGCCAAGAACATCGTCGCCAACGCGGTGAATTCCGCGGACCACACCACGCTGGTGGCGGCGGTAAAGGCGGCGGGCCTGGTGGATACGCTGCAGGGCAAGGGCCCTTTCACGGTGTTCGCGCCGACCAACGCAGCCTTTGGCAAGTTGCCCGCGGGCACGGTGGACACGCTGGTCAAGCCTGAAAACAAGGCCACGCTGACCAAGATCCTGACCTACCACGTAGTGCCCGGCAAGATGGATTTCGACGCGCTGGCCGCCCGGATCAAAAAGGGCGGCGGCAAGACTGAATTGACGACTGCAAGCGGCGGCAAGCTGTGGGTGATGATGAACGGCAAGCACAACCTGACCCTGAAGGACGAAAAGGGCGGCGTGTCCACCATCAGCACCTATGACGTCTATCAGTCCAATGGCGTGATCCACGTAATTGACACCGTGTTGATGCCAAACTGATGAGGTGATTGACAGCCGGCCCTGCGGGGCCATCGTTCCAGCCCGGCCCGCGCGCCGGGCTTTTTGCGTTGGGCGTCTTTGTTTTTTTACCGCGCGCCCCGCTTCCGGTATCGTAGGCATCCGCTCCCCCCTGCCGCCCGCACATCCCTCTTTCAAGGACTGCCGACCACCATGCCTGCAACCCTGAGCCGCCGTGTGTTTGCCTGCCTGCTCGGGCCGGCCCTAGCCTGCTTCATCGGCCTTGCCGTGCCGGCCGCCCATGCGCAACCCGCCGCGCAACTGGACCACGCGTACCAATCCGAACTGCGCGCGGAAAACGAAGCGCTGCAAGCCCGCATCAAACAACTGCCGCCCGCCATGCAAACGCTGAACACGCGGATCTCGGCTGCCTTGCGGGCGAACGATCCGCAGGAGGCGCAGCGCGTGGCCGAAGAGATGGCCCGCCAGGACCCTCGCAACGCCGACGTCAGGGTGTTTCTGGGGAAGCTGCAAGCGCAGCAAGGCAAGCTGCCCGCCGCCCAAGACCTGTTCGACGAGGCCATCAAGCTGAATCCGGACCATAAGTGGGCATACGTCAACAAGGCCGGCGCGCAGGCGCAGCGCGGGGATTTTCCCAATGCCTTGGCCACGACGCAGGCGCTGACGAACCGCTTTCCGGACTGGAGCATCGGCTACAACCTGCAGGCGTCGCTATTGGATGCCATGGACCGCCCGGATGATGCGCTGAAGGCTTATCAGCAGGCCGTGCGCGCCAAACCCGCCAGTGCGTTGATTCTGACCAATCAAGGCAACCTGCAACGCCGCATGGGGCGTATGGCCGATGCGCGCCTGTCCTATGAAGACGCACTGCGGATTCAACCGGGCTATACGCTGGCCGAGTCGGCGCTGGCCGACCTGCGCAAGTAATCCGGGCAACCATGATGAAACGCCGTGCGCTGTTCAAGAGCCTGGGTATAGGTGTGAGTTTGGGCTGGTTGACGATGGCGCCATTGCGCGCCCTGGCCGCCACCGACCGCAAACCCATCATCCGGCAGGTATTCGCCCAGCCGCCCGACGCCATCCCGATCTCTTCCCAGCACGCGACGCTGATACGCTTGCTGCGGGTGCAATGGATGCCGATCGAATCCGGCGCGCCGGGCATTGATTTCGAACAACCGCTGCTGGGAGGCCCCGACACACTGTCCATCGCGCGCCGCGCATTGAAGACGTCGGACGACGTGCTGGTCATCCGGCGCCTGGCCGAAGTGTGCCGCGTGCTGCCCGGCTTTGTGGCGTCCGTGGGCAAACTTGCTCCGGGTCATTACCCGCTGCCGACCGAGATGAAAGACGCCTTCGACTTCCCGCAAAGCGGCATGGACACACTAGGCGGGTTCACGCTGCGCGCCGAACACCTGGCCTTGTTGCGCGCCGCCGTCTGGCGTGAGGCAAACCCGCGGCAACTGGAAGCCGTACTGCGTGAAGGAGATCGATTCTGGCCCATGCCGATGATCGACGGCAAGCGGCCGTATGGCGACGCCAGCTATTACCAGATCGACATGGCGCGCCTGCTGGGTGAGCCCTACCCCCTGGACGCCAGGGGCTACGCCATCACGGAGCCGGCCAAGGACGCGCGGCTGGAAAAGCTGCACTACGAAACCTTGGCCGCGCTGCAGGTCTTCCTGGGCCACGCCGTAGCGCGTAAAGCGAAACGGTGACGCCGTCGCGTTAAACGCGGCGAATGAAGCCGCGGATATCGTCCATGACCGGCACGGCGGCCAACAGGGTCAGCAGCAGCGCCAGCGGCCAGGTCGACCCGAAGCCGAAGTGGAAGAACGAATACGCCCCCGTCACGCCCCCCACAAAAAACAGCGACACCATCAGGCTCAGCACGATCAGCTTGCCTCGGTCGGCGAACACGGGCGGCTTGTGTTGCGTGTCGCTCTTGGCCACGTTCCAATAAAACAGCTTGCCCAGTTCAATGCCGATGTCGGTCACCATGCCGGTGACGTGCGTGGTGCGGATCTCGGAGCGTGACACCTTGGTGATCATCGCGTTCTGCAGGCCCATGATGTAGCACAGCAGCATCACGGTGCCGGGCACGTAGAACCAGCGCAGCGTTTCCAGGTTGGCGCCCAAGAGGCCAAACACCAGCAGCAGCACGGCTTCCAGCAGCAGCGGCAAGGCATATTCGCTGGCCAGGTGGGAACGCCGCCCGAAGTTGATCAGGAACGCCGAGCTGGCGGCGCCCGCCAGAAACGACAGCAAGGCCGCCACCCCCTGCAACACCACCACCAGGCCGCCCAGCGCCATGTGGTCGGCCATCATGGAAACGATGCCCGACATGTGCGAGGTGTATTGCTGGACGGCCAGAAAGCCGCCCGCGTTGACCGCGCCGGCAGTAAAGGTCAGGAAATAGGCAAGATGCCTGTTGGCTTGTGGGCTACGGCTGACGGATGTCAGTCTGCGCAGATACGGAATGGCCACGCTAGTCCCTTCAAAGCAAGAACGCGCTCACGCAAACGCGAAGCACATTCTAGTCGGGGACGGCGCACGGTGGGCGCCAGCACAGCGGGCCTCGCCCTTCCAGGCAAGACACCCGCAAGGTCATAGCGAAAACTGCCGCAGGTTGGCAACGCGTTCGGCCAAGCCGTCCGCGCCCAGGTAATGGCCCAGCTCGCCCGCGCGCACCTTGCGCAGGTCCTCCTGGTAGCGGTTGGCCATGGCATCGCGCACCTCTGCAAACGCGGCGGCGATACCGTCACCGCAGGCGGCCGCGACGCGGCGCGCGGCCTCGGGCGATCCGCAGGCCACGCATCGGGCCACGCCCAGCGCATCGGCTTGAGCGCCTTGCGCCAGCAGCCGCAGGACGAGTTCAACCGAGGGCTTGCGGTCAAAGCGATGAATGGCCGTTGGGCTGACCGCCGCGCCCGCTTGCAACAAGGCGTCGGCGGCGGCGTAAGCGTGCTGCATCAAGGCTACGTCCACCGGCGTGGCGCTACCGCGCAAGGGCTGATCGAAATGCATGCCCTGCTCTGCCAATTGCCGCACCAGCGCCGCGTCATCCTTTCTGATGGCGTGTTGCAAAGCCAGGCCGGCCAAGCGCGGCGACTGCATCAGCGTGCCGGCCGCCAGCGGGCCACGCCAGTCCACCAGCGCGCGCCGGTAGTACGCGACGAGCGCGTCCGCCAGCACTTGCGGCATGCCATGGTCCGACACCCGTTCGTCCAGATATTCCAGCACGCGCACGCCGGGGCTATCCAGGTCGTCTTCCGGGTCTGTCTCCAGGGACAGCGCGGCGAAGGCGGCGTGCAGATCCGGCGCAATCGTTGCAATGCCATCCTGTTGCAGGGCGTGTGTCCAGCCGGGCAGACCCTGCTTCCAGGCCACGATGCTGCCAGCGCGGGGGCCGGGCTCCGTCACCACATAGATGCGGTCGCAGTATTCAAAACCGCCTATCGGCAGATAGCGCAGCGTGCCGTTCCAAGTCTCGCCGTCTTCGGCGGCGGCGGCTTCGGCGCACTCTTGTTCGTGTTCGATCCAGCCTTGCAGATCGCGATAGTGGTCGCTGCCGTCGTAGAACAGTTCGGACCAGCTCAGGGCCTCTTCATTGCCGTTCATCCGCGCGTGCAGGTCGTAGGCCAGCTCGCCGCCGGCGGTCAGGCGCCATAGGTCGCGCAAGGCTAGTGGCAAGGGGCCGGCGCAGGCGGATTCAATCTCCGCGATGCGCGCGTCGGACAAGGGCGGCTGCACCGCGATCAGCACGCGGTCGGCGAACAGCGCAATGCCGTGTTCGCGCAAGACGCGCACATCGTCGGGGGAAAACGGGTGGGTCATCTGGCGTCTTCATTCGTTAAAGCTGCCAGGATTCTACTAGCTGGTCACCCGTCCAACCCCACCCCCGTCGGGCTTACACCGCGCCCGACTCAAGCAACTGCTGGCGGCGGAATTCGCCTTGGCGCACGTGCATCCAGCCGGGATACTCGGGCGGCAGCGCGCTGACCTTGTCCAGCGCGGCCAGCTCGTCTTGTGTCAGCTTGATGGCGGTGGCGGCCAGGTTGTCGTCCAACTGATCCACCCGCTTGGCGCCGATGATGACGCTGGTGACCACTTGCTGATGCAGCAGCCACGCCAGCGCCACTTGCGCCACCGACACCCCGCGCGCGTCGGCCACCGACTTGAGCGCGTCGATGCTGTCGTAGGCGCGGTCGCGGTCCACGGGCGGGAAGTCGAAGGCGGCGCGGCGGCTGCCGGCTTCAACCGAGCCATCACGGCTGTACTTGCCGCTGAGCAGGCCACCGGCCAGCGGGCTCCACACCATCAGCCCGACGCCTTCGCTTTGCAGCATGGGCACGAGTTCGCGTTCCAGGTCGCGGCCCGCGATCGTGTAGTAGGCCTGTAGCGATTCAAAGCGCGCCAGCCCCAGGCGTTCGGCAATGCCCAGCGCCTTCATGATTTGCCAGGCCGCCCAGTTGGACACCCCCACGTAACGCACGTGGCCGTGTTGCACCAGGGTATCCAGCGCGCGCACGGTTTCCTCAATAGGCGTGGCGGGGTCGAAGCCGTGGATCTGATAGAGGTCGATGTGGTCCAACTGCAAGCGCGCCAGGCTCTTCTTCACGCCATCCAGGATGTGCACGCGCGAATTGCCGCGCGCATTCACGCCCGCGCCGGTCTGGCCGAACACCTTCGTGGCGATCACCACGTCGTCGCGCGCCACCTTCAAATCGCGCAGGGCCTGGCCCGTGATGACTTCGGAGCGGCCTTCCGAATAAACATCCGCCGTGTCGATGAAGTTGACGCCCGCGTCCAACGCGCGGCCGACCAGCCGGTTGGCGTCTTCCTGTTGCAGGTTGCCGATCTTGCTCCACAGTTCGCCCTCGCCGCCAAAGGTCATGGTGCCCAGGCAGAGTTCCGAAACGAATAGGCCGGTGCTGCCGAATTTTTTGTATCGCATGGTTGAGCTCCTGTCAGCGGCGTCGCGGGTCCGTGCGCCCCGGAATGGAACGCCGGACGCCAGCTTGCCGGGGGTGCAAACAGTATGCGTCGACCAACGGCCGCATGCACTGCTTGATCCTGCCCTTTTTTTGCCTGATTCTCTGGCACGCCTCTTGGAGAATCAGGCATGCGCCCGATCCTCCAAACTTTCTGCCCATTTCTCCACACCGAAAACAGTGCCTGTTCATCACGGCAGGACCGCGCATACACTGAGGCTCGCCCTATCCTCTGCGGCGCCGCCGGCTTGCCTCGCGGACGGCGCGCGTTCCGGAGCCCCCATGCCTTCCATGCCTATTACTACCGACCCACCCGAGGGTTCCGTCACTACCGCCCCCTTGGACATCGCCTACGAACCGGCCCGCCGAGAGCTGCTTTGCACGCTGGACCGGATGACGGGCGATCTGGAAGGGTCGCTGGACACGCCCATCGAAGGCCTCTACCTGCACCGGCTGTCACAGCCCACCGGCGCCAAGCCGGGGTTGCAGAAAGCCGCGCTGGCGGTGATTGCCCAGGGTTCCAAGCGCCTGCTGATCGGCGATGAGAGTTTCGAGTACGACCCCTTCCATTACCTGATCTCCTCGGTGGACCTGCCTGTCGTGGCCAAGGTGTCGGTGGCCAGCCCGACGCTGCCCTACCTGGGCCTGCGGCTGGATCTGAACCCCGAAGAAATCGCCGAGCTGATCAGCGACGAAAACCTGCCTCCGCTGGTGCCCGCGGAAGCGTCTCGCGCGCTGTGCGTGAATCCGCTGGGCGGCTCGTTGCTGGACGTGGTGCTGCGCTTGCTGCGCCTCTTGGACAGCCCGCGCGACATCCCCATCCTGGCGCCCATGGTCAAGCGCGAACTGCTGTACCGGCTGCTGATGAACGGCCAAGGGGTGGTGCTGCGCCAGACCGTGCTGCAAGACAGCCAGTTGAACCGCGTGGCCAAGGCCATCCGCATCCTGCGCGACAACTACGCCCAGCCGCTGCGCGTGGAGGAAATCGCCCGCGACGTACACATGAGCGTGTCCTCCTTGCACCACCATTTCAAGCAGGCCACCGCCATGAGCCCGCTGCAATACCAGAAGCACCTGCGCTTGCAGGAAGCGCGCCGTTTGATGCTGAGCGATGACGCGGGCGTGGCGCTGGCCGCGCATGCCGTGGGCTACGAGAGTTCGTCGCAGTTCAGCCGTGAATACAGCCGCCTGTTCGGCACCCCGCCGCTGCGCGACAAGCAGCGTTGGAAAGAGGAATCGCTGGGCGCGGCGGCCTGACCGGATTTTCCGCGCGGGTCCGTTCCGCTTCCGTCTTCTGGCAACCACCGGCGCCGTTATATGCTCGCCGCTACGTTCAGAAATCGAGAAACGCGGAAACGATCATGCATGACTTGAATGATCTCTATTATTTTGTCCAGGTGGTCAAGAACGGCGGCTTCGCGCCCGCCGGCCGCGCGCTGGACATCCCCAAATCCCGCCTGAGCCGCCGCATCGCCTTGCTTGAGGAGCGGCTGGGCGTGCGCCTGATCCAGCGTTCCACCCGCAGCTTTGCCGTGACCGAACTGGGCCAGGAATATTTCGACCAGTGCCTGTCGATGCTGGCCGGGGCCGAAGCGGCGCAGGACGTCATCGACCGCACGCACGCCGAGCCACAAGGCACCATCCGCATGAGCGCGCCACCCGCGCTGATCTACTATTTTCTGGGCGATGTGGTGGCGCGCTTCATGGAACGCTGCCCCAGGGTACACGTCTACCTGAAGAGCTTTTCGCGGTCGGTCGACGTGCTGCGCGAAGGGTTCGACCTGGCGGTGCGCGTGCGCTTCGGCCCCATGGAAAGCAGCGACCTGGTCATGAAACACCTGGGTATGAGCTGCCAGAGCCTGGTTGCCAGCCCCGCGCTGGCGCGCTCGCTGCCCCCAAACGCCGATGTCGCCCAGTTCGCGCAATTACCCACCTTGGCGCTGGGCACCGAGCAGCGGGAATGCCAGTGGCGGCTGGACGGGCCCGACGGCGCCCGCCTGAGCGTGCCCTTCACGCCGCGCCTGGTCACCGACGACATGCTGGCGCTCAAGCAAGCCACCCTGCGCGGCGTGGGCGTGGCCGCCTTGCCCCTGATGATGATCCGCGACGAACTGGACGCCGGCACATTGGTGCCGGTGGGTGCACCCTGGGTGCCCGAACCCGGCGCCGTCCATGCCGTCTTTCCGTCGCGGCGCGGCCTGCTGCCGGCGGTACGGGAGTTACTGGATTTCATGGCGGCGGAGTATGGTGAAACCGCCCGGCGTGAATGCGATACGCAGCAGCGCCACGGCATTACTAGCCCAAAATCCCTTACTCCCCTCATCGAACCCCGCTTATCGTCCGATAAATAGAACGCTGAAGCGCAATTTGGCCGACTACCGGGGTTATAGGCTGGTATTTAGAATTCTGTTCATGCACTCAACGCGCAACACCGCGCACCACCTTGAAGACATAACGGAGCAAAAACCATGACCAAGCCCTACGTGAAACTGGACAAGAACGAAGCCGCCGTCCTGCTGGTTGATCACCAGGCTGGCCTGCTTTCCCTGGTGCGTGATTTCCAACCGGACCAATTCAAGAACAACGTGCTGGCCCTGGCCGACCTGGCCGAATATTTCAAGCTGCCCACCATCCTGACCACCAGCTTCGAAGACGGCCCCAACGGCCCGCTGGTGCAGGAACTGAAAGACAAATTCCCCACCGCCCCCTACATTGCCCGCCCCGGCAACATCAACGCCTGGGACAACGAAGACTTCGTCCGGGCCGTCAAGGCCACCGGCAAGAAGCAACTGATCATTGCCGGCGTGGTCACCGAAGTGTGCGTCGCCTTCCCTGCCCTGTCGGCGCTGGAAGAAGGCTTTGACGTGTTCGTCGTGACCGATGCGTCGGGCACGTTCAACGAAGTCACCCGCAACGCCGCCTGGAGCCGCATGGAACAAGCCGGCGCGCAACTGATGTCGTGGTTCGGCGTGGCCTGCGAATTGCATCGCGACTGGCGCAACGACGTGGAAGGCCTGGGCACCCTCTTCGCCAACCACATTCCTGATTACCGCAATCTGATGGCCTCGTACTCGGCCAACCGCAAGGCGAACTAAGCCGCGATCTTCCCCCGCGGGCCGGATGCAGAAATATTTGCATCCGGCCTGCATCCAATTCGGTCTCCCGCGTGTAGTACCTGTACCGGCGCGCATGGTGCGCGTCGTCTACAGACCTTTCACGTCGCTGGAGACCGCTCATGAAGACCCAACGTTCGCACCGCATCCCCGTCGTTACCGGCCTGTTCGCCGTGTCGCTCCTGGCCGCCTGCGGCTCGATGAGTTCCAAATCCATGGCTTATTCCCAAGCCAACCTGCCTGCCAGCATCCAGGTGCCGGCTGGCAACAAGGTGGCCTGGGAAACCGTGGGCGTGGGCGAAATCACCTACGAATGCCGCGCCAAGGCCGACATGAAGGGCCAGGCCGAATGGGTGTTCGCCGGCCCCAACGCCGCGCTGAATGACCGCATGGGCAAGCAGGTGGGCAAGTACTACGGCCCGCCCGCCACCTGGGAAGCCATGGACGGCTCGAAAGTCACCGGCAAGCAACTGGCCGTGGCGCCCGCCGGCGACGGCAACATCCCCTACCAACTGGTGCAGGCGAATCCGGCCATGGGCGCGGGCGCGATGACCGGTGTGACCTACATCCAGCGCGTCGCGCTCAAGGGCGGCGTGGCGCCGAAGACGCCGTGCACCACGGCGATGCTGGGCCAGAAAAGCGTGGTGAAGTACCAGGCTGACTACATTTTCTGGAAGGCGAACTAAGCACGCCGGCCCGCCGCCCCATCGGCGGGCCAGCGGCTGGAGAGTCCGGTAAGATGGCGCAACCTTCAACCGCGCATGACGGGTTCGCGCGGCCGCTCCCTTACCGTCACTGCTCTCGCATGCCGAACCGCCTGACCCCGGATTTCGATTACGAAGCTGCCTTGCAGGCCTGCGCGGCCGGTCGCCGGCCCGCGCTGGAAGCCCTGTATCGGCAAGAAGGCCCGCGCCTGCTGGGCGTGGCCCAACGACTCCTGCGCGATCGCGCTTGGGCAGAGGACATCGTGCATGACGCATTCGTCAAGATCTGGAACCAGGCCGACACCTTCGACGCATCGCGCGGATCGGGACGCGGCTGGGTGTACAGCATCACCCGCAATCTGGCGTTGAATGCGCTGCGCGACACCGCTCGCGAAACCGACGTTGACGATGACGCGGCCGCCGCCCTGGACGCGCGCGACGCCATTGAAGCCTGGCACGACACCCGCGACGCCTTCGACTGGCGCGCCAGCGCCGGACGCATTGGCCCCTGCCTGGAAGAACTGGAACCCGTACGCCGCAACTGCGTGCTGCATGCCTACGTAGAGGGGCTGACGCACAGCGAAATCGCCAAGCGCCTGGGTGCCCCGCTGGGCACCGTCAAGGCCTGGATCAAGCGCAGCCTGCAAGCGCTTAAGGAGTGCCTGGCATGAGCGCTCCGCAACCGTCCCACGACGACATCGACGAGCTCGCTGGCGAATATGTGCTGGGCACCTTGTCGGCCACGCAACGCCGCGACGCGCAGGCGCGCATGACGCACGACGCCGACCTGCGCGCGGCGGTCGCGCGCTGGGAAGCCAGGCTCTTGCCCTTGACCAACCTGTCCGAGCCGGTTGAACCGTCGACCAGCCTTTGGCCTCGCATTACCCGCACGCTGGATTCGGCACAGGCGCAGGCGCGGCCCGCTGCCAGCGCCAAGTCCCCCCCCAAGCCCGGCCTCTGGGACAGCCTGGCATTCTGGCGCAGCCTGGCCATGGGCGGCATGGCGGCGGTGCTGATCCTGGGCAGCACGCTGGCGCTGCGCCCGGTGGCCACGCCCGATACGCCGCAGTATGTGGTGGTGTTGGTGGCGCCGCAATCACAAGCGCCCGGCTGGGTGGTGCAGGCGCAGGCCGGCCAAAGCGCCGTGCAACTGGTGCCCATCACCGCAACCGAAGTGCCGCCGGATCGTGCGCTGGAATTCTGGACCAAGGCCGATGGCTGGGCCGGCCCCGTATCGCTGGGCCTGGTCAAACCCGGCGAGCCGGTCCGGATCCCGCTGGACAAACTGCCGCCGTTGGAACCCAACCAGCTTTTCGAGCTGACGCTGGAACCCAAGACCGGCTCGCCCATCGGCAAGCCCACCGGCCCGATTCAATTCATCGGGCGCGCGGTCAAGATGCTGTAGCGGGCATCACCCTCTAGCGCTTGCGCGCGAAGGGGTATGCCTGCTGCGCCAGGAAGGTGCCCGGCATGTCGTTATCAAGAATCCCGTAGTTCTCGGGCAAGCGCTTGCCCACGCCGCGCACGGCGGTGCCAAAGGCGTAATCGATGAACGAGAAGTGCGCGGCGTAGTTCTTGTCGATGGCTTCGGTGTCTGACGAGTGGTGCCAGTGATGGAAATCCGGCGTCACGATGATGTAGCGCAGCCAGCCCCACGGCAGCTTCACGTTGGAATGGATCAACACGGCCTGGAACCCGACGATGATGATGTAGGCGTCCAGCACCGCCTTTGAAAACCCCAGCACGAACAGCACACCCAACACGGCCACGCGGGTGATCAGCAGTTCAACGATGTGCAGGCGCGAACCGGCCAGCCAGTCCAGCGTGCGCGTGCTGTGGTGCACCGCGTGAAAGCGCCACATGAACGGCACCTCGTGATAGACGCGATGCGCCGCGTATTGCGCCAGGTCCGCCACCAGCACCGCCACGAACAGTTCCAGCAAATACGGCATCGACTGAATGGCGGCCTGCAAGGGTTCATACGCCGCCCACGAAAACAGCCGGTGGATGAAGAAATTGATGCACAGCAGCACCGCGCCCACCGACAGGTGGTTGAACAGGAAGTGCTTCATGTCCACCTGCCATTCGCCGCGAAACACGGGCTGCCCGGGATACAGCGGTGTCAACTTCTCGAAAATGATGAAGACCATGCTGGACGCCAGCAGATCCAGAATGAACCAGTCCAGGCCCAGGTACGGGTGGTTGCCGGTGTTGGACGCGGTCACCACCACCTGGCTGCCGCCTGCCGCCACCGCGCAGCACACCAGCGCGAAGGCCGAGATGTTCAGCCAGCGCTGACGCCCCAGCACGGTATTGGCAAGCGCAATGGAACCCGACACCAGCAACGCGGAAAACAGCAGCGTGCGCATCGCTTCCACGGAGTAGAAGGCGCGCAGTTCGGGGGTGGTGAGATAGGCGGGGAAGTGAAAAGCCAGCACGCCCAGCACGGCCAGAATGGCCAGGAACAGGGCAATCACGCCGCTGATCATGCCAGTACCCGGGTGGATGCGCCCGTCCTTGCGGAAAAGCTCAAAAACTTGCCGAACACCGGACGCGCGCTGTTTCATGTCTGCGATATGACTGACCACGGGGGCCAGAGTGTATCCCCGCCTTGACCTCGCCATGTAATCAAACGTGAATATCAACGACAAATTCAGCGCCCATTCGTATCGCCCTTGTTCGCGCGCAACCCGCTTGCCCCGCCCTGGCAGGGGGCGGGTTGACAATGAACAGTCGTTGGCGTGTCATGAGGACGCCGACGCTCGCCGCGCTTGGCGCGTGCCGGTCCCCGTCAACGGGTTACCAAGAGAGAGGCCCTAATGTTCCCTGAATATCGCCAACTCATTACGCAGCTGAAATCCGAGAACGCGCATTTCTCGGCCCTGTTCCAGCGTCACAACGACCTGGACCAGGAAATCCAAAATATGGAGGACGGCAAGGTGCCGTCCTCAAGCGCCCACATCGAGGTGCTGAAAAAAGAAAAACTGCTGCTCAAGGACAAGCTGTACAGCCTGCTACGCGCAGCCGACCAGAACACTGGCTGAGCGCCTGCCCGACAGCGGCAGCCCGCCCTACATCAGCTCCAGACCCGCCCCCCGCACCACGACCGCGTACCTCGCCATTTCAGAACGAAAGTGCGCCGCCGTCTGTTCGGGGGGCATCAGCAGAATGCGGTTATTCTGCGCCGCCATGGCCTGCTTGACCTCGGGTGAGTTGAACGCCCGACCCAACGCATCGTAGATGCGGCGCACATCGGCCGCCGGCAAGTTTGCCGGCCCTGCCGCGGCGAACCAACCACCGATCTCGTAATTCGTCAGCCCCTGCTCACGCGCCGTGGGCAAATCAGGCAAGGCTGCCATCCGCTCGGCGCCGCAGGCCGCCAGCGCCTTGAGCCCACCGCTCTTGATCTGCGGCAGCACCGAAGGCAGCGACAAGACGCCGAAATCCACCTGCCCGCTTATCAGGTCCGTCATCATGGGGCCCACGCCTTTATAGGGAATGTGTCGCGCTTTGACCCCCGCCTGCTGCACAAACATCTCGGCGGCCAGATGCAGGATAGTGCCGTTGCCCGACGAGGCGTAGTTATAGCGGCCGGGTTCGCGCGACAGCAATGCGGTCAGCTCCTTGAGGTTGCCCGCCGCGATCTGCTTCGGGTTGGCCACGATCAGGAACGGCGTCATGCCCACCATGCTGATCGGCGTGATGTCAGCCAGCGGGTCGAATGGCAAAGACTTATAGACGCTGGGAAAAATCACATGATTGTTCGACAGCATGCTTAGCGTGTAGCCGTCCGGCGCTGACCGCACCAACGCGGACGTGCCCACGATGCCGCCCGCGCCCGGCTGGTTTTCGACCACGACCGTATGGCCCAGCGCGGCGGACAGCGCCGGACCGGCCGACCGCGTGATCGTGTCCACGCCCGACCCCACCCCCACGGGCAGGATGAATTTGATGGGCCGGTCCGACTGCGCCCTGCCCAGGGCTGGCGCGCCCAACATCGCCACGCCCAGCGCTCCCAGTACTTGTCGGCGGCTCCACCCCGCGCGTTGATTGCTCATGTTTGTCTCCTATTGGTTTTTTGTTTCCCATCACGCTACCGCGCCCTGCTCCCGCAGCGCCGCAATCTGCGTTGCGTCATAACCCAGGTCCGCCAGCACGGCGTCCGTGTCCACGCCCAAGGTCGGCGGGTGCAGCCGCACCCCCAACCGGTGTCCGTCCATCATCAATGGGAACAACGCCGCGCCCGCGGTCTGGCCGGCACGTTCGCCGTCGGGCAGCCGGATGTCGGCCAGCCCGCCCGTGGCGCGCAGATGCGGGTCGTCGTAAAGCGCTTCGGGCTTCACGATAGGCGCGAACGGCAAACCGATGCGCTCGAATACGCTTGATAGCTCCGCCGCGCTATAGCCGGCCAGACGCTCGCGCAGGTCGGCCAACAAGGTGGGGCGCAGACGCACCCGGTCATTATTGGTGGCCATGGCCGGATCGCGCTTCAAGTCATCGAATCCGAAGGCGTCGCAGAAGGTGACCCATTGCGCATCGCTGACGGCCGCCAGGAAGATCTGCTCACCATCCTTCACGGTGAACACGTCGTACAGCGCCCAGGCGGAAACACGATCCGGCATCGGCGCGGACGGCTGGCCGGTGATGGCGTACTGCAGCATGTGCTGCCCCACCAGGAAGACGTTGTTCTCGAACAGGGCCGACTGCACTTCCTGCCCCCTGCCCGTAATACCCCGCTGGATCAGCGCGGCCATGGCGCCGATGGCGCCGAACATGCCGCCCATGATGTCGTTGACGCTGGTGCCCGCTCGCACCGGGTCGCCAGGCCGGCCGGTCATGTAGGCCAGCCCGCCCATCATTTGCACGACTTCATCCAGGGCGGTGCGCATCTCGTAGGGGCCGGGCAGAAAGCCCTTGTGGCTGACGTAGATCAGCCGGGGGTTGTCTTGCGACAGCGAGGCGTAGTCCAGCCCGTACTTCGCCATCGTGCCGGGGCGAAAGTTCTCGGCCACCACGTCGGCGCTGGCCGCCAGCTTGCGCGCGGCGGCGGCGCCTTCGGGGCTTTGGATATCCAGCGCAATGCTCTTCTTGTTGCGGTTGAACATCGGGAAGAAGCCCGCGCCCACGCCCAGCAGATGCCGGGTGCGATCCCCCCGCACCGGTTCCACCTTGATGACTTCGGCACCCAGGTCCGCCAGCACCATGCCGCAGGTCGGGCCCATCACCATGTGCGTGAACTCGACCACGCGCAAGCCGGCCAGCGGCAATGCACGGGGAGACGGGGGCGTAGCAGTATCTTGAATCGGTTGTGGCATGAGGAAGCTCGAAAGAAGTTGGCGGACGCAATCAGGCAGCCGCGCCGGATAGGGAATGGAACGTCTTGGGCAGGCCGGCCTGCCACAGCGCGCCGTGCAAGGGCTGGTCCGGCAGCCAGACGCCAACCTTCTGGCGCAGCGCCAGCAATCGGCTGATGTCCACGCCGGTGGCGATGCCCATGCTCTCCAGCATGAACACCAGGTCTTCCGTGCTGACATTGCCGCTGGCGCCGGGGGCATGCGGGCAGCCGCCGATGCCCGCCAGGCAAGCGTCAAAACGCGACACGCCCGTTTCCAATGCGGCCAGCACATTGGCCAGCCCCAAGCCCCGCGTGTCATGAAAGTGCGCACAGCACAGGCGGTCGCCCGCCAGGCGGCGCGCCTCGTCAAAAAGCCGCCGCACCGCCACGGGGTCGGCATAGCCCACCGTATCGGCCAGGCTGACGCGGTCGGCGCCCGCATCCAGCAAGGCCTGCATCAGCCGCAGTACCTCCTGCGGCGGGACATGGCCCTGCAAGGTGCAGCCGAATGCCGTGCCCACCCCGCCTTCAATCAGCATCGACGACCCGGCCGCATCGCGCGCGGCGCGCATCTGGCCGACCATCGCCACCACCTCATCCGGGGTCTTGCGCAGGTTGGCCAGGCTATGGGCATGGCTGGCCGACAAGGGCACCAGCATCAGGTCCGCGCCGCTGGCCAGCGCGCGTTCGGCGCCTTTCAAGTTGGGCACCAAGACCGACACCGTTAATCCGTCCAGGCGTTTGGCGTGGGCCACCAAGGTCTCGGTATCCGCCAACTGCGGCAGCAGGCGGGCGGGCACGAACGACCCCACTTCAATCTCGCGCTGGCCGGCGGCGTAGGCGGCGTCGATCCATTCAAGCTTGGTTTGCGTGGGCATGACGACGGACAAGCTTTGCAAGCCGTCGCGCAGCCCCACTTCGCGCACCGTGGCGCGGTTCGGAAAACAGGAGGACGGGGCGATCGGCATGGCAGCGGCGTTATCCAGTAAGGCTTCATCAAGCAACCAAGCCAGTTTAGATATTCTCGATTCACGCACAAGCGGTATTCTGGAACGACTAATATTCCATTCCGGAACTTCTTGAAAAGGCGGCACCGCCATGCGTGACCTGGACATCACCACCCTGCGCCTGTTCATCTCCGTTTGTGAAACCGGCAACATCGCCCGCGCCGGTCAACGCGCCAACATCGTCGGCTCGGCCATCAGCAAACGGCTGGCGCAGTTGGAAGACACCGTGGGCGCCAAGCTGTTGACGCGCAAGCGCCGGGGCGTCGAACCCACCGAGGCCGGCGAAACCCTGTTGGAACACGCACGCGCGATATTGGCCAGTTCGCAACGCATCGAACGCGACATGTCGGCCTACGCCAGCGGCGTGAAGGGGCAGGTGCGCATCCTGGCCACCGCGTCCGTTTTGGCGGAATCCCTGGCCGAAGACATCGCGGCATTTCTGCAAGCCGCCCCCCACCGCAACATCCGCGTGGACATGGAAGAGCGCGTCAGCCAGGACGTGGTGCGCGAGGTCAAGGGCGGCATCGCCAGCCTGGGTATCTGCTGGGACGCGGCCGACTTTCACGGGCTGGACACCCGGCCGTACCGAGGCGACCGCCTGGCTGTCGTCACCGCGCCCGATCATCCGCTGGCCGAGCGCGACGCGGTCTGGTTCGACGAGGCCTTGGACTACGAGCATGTGAACATGCCCGCGGCGGGCGCGGTCCTGCGCATGTTGCAAACCGCGGCCAACCAAAGCGGCAAGTCTCTACGCCACCGCGTCACCGTCAGCAATTTCGACTCTGCTTTTCGCGTGGTGCTGGCGGGCTTGGCAATCAGCGTGGCGCCCATCGAGGTAGCCACGCCCTATGCCCTGGCCCATGGCCTGCGCGTACTGCCACTGCATGACCCCTGGAGCCACCGCCGCTTCGCCATCTGCATGCGCGACGTGCACGCGCTGTCGGCGGCGGCCAGCCTGTTGCTGGATCATCTGGTCGCGGCGGGCCGGGCGTCGGCGTGACACCTGGCCACCACGTTGTTTAGACGAACTAACGTTGATTTAGCTTATTTAGTTTTTCTAATCCTCTGCCAGCGGCTAGTCTGTCGGCCTTTCCATAAGGGTTGCCACGAGAGTTGCCATGACGACCGCATTCATTCCCGGGTTCCTGCTCGGTCTTGGCCTGATCGTCGCCATCGGCGCGCAAAACGCATTCGTCCTGCGACAGGGATTGCGCCAGGAATACGTGTTCGCGGTCTGCCTGACCTGCGCCGTCTCCGACGCGATCCTGATCGGGGTGGGCGTGGCGGGCTTTGGGCTGGCGGCAGACACCCTACCCTGGCTGGAACCCGCCATGCGATACGGCGGCGCGTTGTTCCTCTTCGTCTACGCCGCACGCAGCGTGCGCGCAGCCCTGCGCGCACAGCACGACAGCCTGGCGCCCTCCACCCGGCAAACGACCGGGCTTGCCGCCACGCTGGCCGCCTGCCTGGCCTTCACCTGGCTTAACCCGCACGTGTACCTGGACACCGTGGTGCTGCTGGGGTCGATCTCCAGCCAGTACGACGGCGCCAAAACCGCCTTCGCGCTAGGGGCCATGTGCGCGTCGTTCACGTTTTTCTTCACGCTGGGCTATGGCGCCCGCCTGCTCCGCCCGCTGTTTGCAAACCCCAACGCCTGGCGGCTGCTGGATGGCTGCGTGGGCGTGGTGATGTTTGCGATCGGCTTGAAACTGGTGTTGTGACGAACTGTAGTTGAGACGGCTGGGCTTGCGGTCGCCCGCAGTCAGTCATCTACAATTCGGCGACGCTGGCCCTACGATGGCCCAGCCCGCAACACACAGGTAGCATGACGCGCGCGAAGAAAACAGCTTCAAAAAGAAAACGCCCGGTAGCTCGGGGCAATACAAAATCGGCCGGCCGCGCCTATCGGTTCTTCAGGGCGCTTCTGGTTTCGTCGCTGGCCAGCTTCGGCGCCACCACCTACGTCTTGAAGCCGCAATGGCCCGTGCAGTTCTCGCCGGACGCCATCCTGGCGCGCCTGGGGTGGCCGGCCCAGGAAAAGTTTGCCCCTGCGGCCATCCCTTCAGGGGCGTTGACCCACACCCGCTTCGCCGATTGCCCGCAGTTTTTCCCATCGGGCAAGCTGCCCGTCGTGCCCACGGCCCCCGCGCTGCGCGAACTCTGCTTTTCCGCTTTTGCCGTCCTGCACAACGGCCAGACCAAAACACCGGTATTTGTCGCCGAGCGTCTGAACCGCAAGCTGCTCACGCAGGCGCAGGGCCTGGAGCGCACCGACAAGTTCTACGCCGAAGCGCGCCTGCCCAGTGCCGAACGCGCCACCCTGGACGACTACAAGGGTTCCGGCTATTCACGCGGCCACATGGCGCCCGCGGGCGATATGTATTCGCGAGACGCCATGGCGCAGAGCTTTTCGCTTGCCAACATGGTGCCGCAAAATCAGACGCAGAACGCTGGCCCCTGGAGCCGCATCGAGCAGGACACGCGCAAGTACGTCATGCGCGCGTCAGGCGATGTGTACGTCTACACCGGCCCCTACTACGCCAGCAAGCCGGCATCCATCGGCTTTGGCGTTGCGGTGCCCAGCCACGTCTACAAGGTGGTGTACGACGCCACCACGCGGCGCTCTTGGGTGCATTGGCAGGCCAACAATGCCAGCGCGAAAGAAAGCGCCCCGATCAGCTACGAGGAATTCGTCCGCCGCACGGGGATGCAGTTGCTGCCGTCCGCGCCCTAGCGGCTTGCCAAACAAAAAGGTTTGCGCACGCCCGGTGCGGTGGGCATGCGGCTTGCTCCGCAAACTGGCGACGCCTGCAAGGCTTGCCCGGAATGACCGGCCGCCGTCTGCCTGTGGGTGTCATCCAGGAGATCAGCATGAACCAGCCCTTATTGAACGCCACCCTTTGCATTGCCTTTGCGCTGGGCGCGCCAGGCAACGCGTTTGCCCAGCCCACCTCCGCTCCTGGCGCTGCGGACTCTTCCGCCGCGATCACCAAGTTGAACAGCGAAGACCGCGGCTTTCTGACCAAAGCCGCGGAATCCGGCTACCTGGAAATCGCCGCAGGCAAGCTTGCCCTGGAAAAGTCCCGCGACACGCAAGTCAAGCAATTCGCCCAGAAGGTGATCGACGACCACACCGCACTGGGACGGCAACTACAGCACCTGGCCAAACAAAAGGGATACGAAACGCCCACGCAGCCATCGCTGGTGCAAAGCGCCCGGTTGAAAGCGCTGGAACTACGCGGCGACGGCTTTGACGAGGCCTATGTCGACGAGATCGCCGTAGCGGCGCACGAGGACGCCATTGAACTGTTTGAGGAAGCGGCCAAGCGGGCCACGGACGATGACCTGAAGCGCTTCGCCGCCGACACGCTGCCTATGTTGAAGCGCCACCTGGACATGGGCCACGCGCTGCGCAAAGCCGATAAAAACACCGCGAAGTAAGCACGGGCCGCCATGCGCGATCCCGGCCACCCGGCAAGCGTCTGGGAGCTCACTCATTTTCCCCTGCCGTCGCTTTGATCCAGCGCCGCCGCCTCAGCCCGGACCGCCTGCAGGAATACGTGCAGCGAGGGCGAGATTTCGGCGTCACTGCGCGTCACTACCCCCACCGGCGGCAGCGTCCATCCGGGCTGGAACTTCAAGATCGCCAGCACGCCCAGCCGGGCGTAATGCAGCGCGACCCCGCGCGGCATGGCCGCCAGCACGTCGGAATGTCGCAGCAGTACCTCGTTGGCAAGCAGGCTGACGGATTCCACCACCGGATCCATCAACGACAGATTCTGCTCGGCGAAGTAGGCGTCGATGCGTTCACGTAGTGGCGCCTGCGGTGGCGGCAGAATCCAGGACTGGCGCGCCAAGGTCGCCGCGTTCACACGCGACGAGCGCACCAGCGGATGCCCGACCCGCGCCACGATATGGATGGGTTCGTCGTACAAAACTTCGGTTTGGAACGTGGCCTGGCCCTTGCCCACCATCAGCCGTCCAATCACGCAATCCAGCTCGCCCCGCGCCAAGCTGTTGAGCAAGGCGTCGTATGACCCTTCCTGCAGCATGACCGTTACGCCCGCGGACTGCTCGCGCAGTTGCGTCAGCGCGCGTGGAATAAGCACCGGCAGCACCGCCTGCAATACACCGACCCGCACGCGCCCCGAGGCGCCGCGCGTCATCGCATCAAGTTCGCTGCGCGCGCCGTCCAGGTCGGCCAGCAGGACGGCTGCCTTGTGAACCAGCGCCTGGCCATAGACCGTGGGCGAGATGCCACGGCGAGATCGGATGAACAAGGGCACGCCAAACGTCGTCTCAAGTTCTACCAGCAGCTTGCTGGCTGCCGGCTGGGTCATGCCCAACTGCGTGGCGGCCTTATGAACACTGCGTGTGACGTCCAGGGCCAGCAACAGATCCAGATGGCGAACGCGCAAGCGCGAACGGATTTGGCGGATGGTCGGAATGCGGGGTTCGGTAGCCATTTCAGTGATTCCAATTGGTTTTCACTAGATCATGAATTTTGATTATTCCCGAATTACCCGCTGCCTACACTGACTATTCCATCACCAGCGCCTGGCGCAGAGGGCAATCCCATGAAGATCACGATGTTGGGGACGGGGGCGGCGTTGCCCGATCCGGACCGCGGCCAATCGGCCATCTTGCTGACGCTGAACAACGGCAAGCATTACTTGTTCGACTGTGGCGAAGGCGCCACCCGCCAAATGGTGCGCGCCAATGTGAATCCGGCCGATGTCGGGTTCGTGTTCCTGACCCATTTGCACCACGACCACATCTGCGACTACCCGTACTTCGTGATCTCCAGCTGGATGTTGAACAAAACGGGCAGCCCCCTGCTGCTGGGTCCGCGCGGCACCCAGAAATTCGTCGATCACTTATTTGAGAACGGCGCCTTTCATGCGGATTTCCAGGCACGCAGCTCGTATCCCGTGCGCCAGGCAAATATTGAAGCGGTGCGCCCCATCGTGCGCGAGGTAGCGCCGGGCGTGGTGTTCGAGGACGACGACGTGCGCATCAGCGTGGATTGGGTCGAACACATCCCGCGTGACATCTGCGAGTGCTTTGGCGTGCGCATCGAGGCCGAAGGCAAAGTTGTATCGTTCAGCGGCGACACGGCGCCCTGCCCCGCCATGGTCAAGCTGGCGCGGGATGCCGACCTGTTGATCCACGAATGCACATTCCCCGAATCCTTCATCGCCCATCGCGCCAAGACGGGCGTGGGCACCTACGCCCACACCAGCCCCACCGACCTGGGCAAGATTGCAAGCGAGGCCGGCGTAAAAAGCCTGGTCGCCACCCACTTCGGTCACTTTGATTCCTGCAGCCCCGTGTTGAAACGCGCGGCCGCCAAGCATCTGCCGGTGGAACTGATGGGGCCGCACCTGATGGACGACATCGCCGCCGACATACGCAAGCACTACTCGGGTCCGCTACGCCTGGCACACGACCTGATGCGCATCGATCTGTAGTAGGGGGCGTTCCGCTGGAAGGGGGCTATTCTGACCGCGCGCAGAACGCGGCTTGTCTTACCTCACAACGTCCCGGCGCGGCATAAGGCCGACAGCATGCTGCGCACGGGCGAACTCAAGGGAACAATGATGAACCGCACGCTACCTGGAGTGGGCACTGCGTTGTCCACTGCGCTATCCATCACACTGGCCACGGCCCTGGCGCTGGGCTTGAGTGTCGGCCTTGCCTCCCCTGCCACCGCGCAATACCCCGACCGCCCCGTGCGCATCATTCTGCCCTATGCGCCCGGCGCGGCGGGCGACATCGCGCTGCGCCAACTGCAACCCCGGCTGGAAAAAGAACTGGGACAGCACCTGATCGTCGATTACCGCAGCGGCGCGGGCGGCAACATCGGCGTGCAGGAAGTGGTGCGGGCCAAGCCCGATGGCTACACGCTGGTGCTGGGCGCGGCAAACAACTTCGTGATCAACCAATTCCTGTATCGCAAGCTAGGCTTCGACCCGCTCGCTGACCTGCAACCCATCGCGAAGCTGGCCGACGTGCCCTCGTTCATCTATATCAGCGCCGCCGTGCCCGCCACCACCTTTGCGCAATTCAAACAGTATGCACAGGCCAATGCCGGCAAGTTGAACTATGGGTCACCCGGCTCGGGCACGTCACCACACCTGTCGGCCTTCATGTTGTCGCAAGCCATGCAGGCGCGCATGACACACATTCCGTACCGGGGATCGGCGCCGGGTGTACAGGCGCTGTTGGCTAACGAGGTGCAAATGTACCTGGGCGGCTATAGCGTGGGCGCGGCCTATGCCCCGCAGAACCGAATCCGCGCGCTGGCCGTGGCCGCGCCCGAACGCTTTGCATCCATGCCCGATGTGCCGACCCTGCGCGAAGCCGGTGCGCCCGACGTGGTGTTGAGCAACTGGTGGGGCTTGGCGGCGCCGCGAGGCGTTCCGCCCGAGGTCGTGGACCGTTGGTCGCGAGCTTTGAACACGGTGCTGGCCGACCCGGCGATCCAGAAGGCATTCCTGCAAAACGGCTTCGTGGCACGCACCGGCGATCCCGCTGCGTTCGAACACGAACTGCGGCAGGAAAGCTTGAAGTGGAAAACCATTGTGCAAGAGACCGGGGTTACGTTGGACAACTGAGCCGGATCGCTCGCGCGGGTCAGCCGGGGCCCTGGATCCGGCATGACAGACTGCCGAGCGATCCGTAATCCACCGCCACGACATCGCCCGCGCTGATGTCCATGGGGGCAAGGCACGTCCCCGTTGTCACCACCTGATCCGCGCCGAGCGTTACGCCAAGCCGAGACAGTTCGTTCGCCAGCCAGGTCAGCGCAATGCGGGGGTCGCCCAGCACGTTTTCGCCGATACCTTCCCGCTTGAAAGTCTTGCCCACGCGCCCCAACACGCGATGGCTGGGCAGGTCAATTTCACGCCACATCGCGGGTGCCTCGGGGCCAAGCACGAAGCGGTGCGCGCAGGCATTGTCGGCAATCAGCTGCGGCCCGCCGATGGTGACAAAGTCCTGGTAGCGGGAATCCGGGATTTCGATGGCCAGATGCAGCGCCGATACCGCGTCCATCACTTCCAGGACATCGTACGGACGGGCTCGCGGAGCAAGACTGCGCCCCATGCGAAACGCGAACTCGGCTTCCGCGACGCGCATGCGATCGGCGCCGATGGGCACGGCGTCCCCATCGCCGTAGACCATCTCGCTGAGCAAGCGCCCCGCTATCGGGCCGTCAATACCAATGTGGCGTTGTCCCGCCACGCTGGTGCCCGCAATTTTCCAACCGAACAAGGGCTTTGCGCTGATGGCTTCAATTTGCGCCTGAATCAGGTAGCCGTCTTCGGGGCACGCGGGCCGCAGCGACGTCGGCAGGCAATCCAATACCGTGCCCGCTTGCCAGTGCTGCACAAGCATCGCGGAAGCGGCTTTGGCGATATCAGTGTCCATGGCGACGTCCTGTCAAAAGCCCGCGAGCGTGATCTTCCCGACCGTGTGGCCGTCTTCAAGCGCCGCGTGCGCCCTGCGCAGGTTTGCGGCGTTGATGGTTCCGTAGGAGGCGACACGCGGCGCAACCAAGGTTTTGTTGTCGATCAAGTCCGCCACGGTGTTCAGGATGTCGTGCTGCCGCTGCATGTCGGCCGTGGCGTGCATGGGGCGTGTGAACATCGCCTCCCAGTGCATCGACACGCTCTTGAACTTCATCAGACGCAGGTCCAAAGGCTCGGGGTCGTCGATCAGCCCGATACGGCCCTGTGGCGCGATGACCTGCGCCATCTCAGCCCAATTCTTCGGCGTAGTGTGGGTAGAGAAAATTCGTGTGACCGGCGCAAGCCCTTCGATAGCCTCAAGCTGCGCGGGCAAGGGGTGAAAGTGGTTGATGACATGGTGGGCGCCCATCGTGCGCACCCAGGCTTCGCTCTCGGGCCGGGACGCCGTGGCAATCACCGTGACCTGCGTAAGCTGGCGCGCGATCTGAATGGCCATCGTCGGCACGCCGCCCGCCCCGCCAATCACGAGCAGGCTTTCGCCGGCGCCGCCGTCGGGCGGCAAGGCCAAGCGATCGAACAACATTTCCCAGGCGGTCAGCGAGGTCAGGGGCAGCGCGGCGGCGGTGGCGTGGTCAAGCGTGGCGGGCTTTCTGCCGACGATGCGCTCATCCACCCATTGCAGTTCAGCATTGGCGCCTTGGCGATTCAGGACACCCGCGTAATAGACCTCGTCGCCCGGTTTGAAGAGGCTAGCCTCTGAGCCCACGGCTTCCACGACGCCGGAGGCATCGTAGCCCAGCACCACGGGGGCGTCGTTTGACGGGGCCATGCTCATGCGGCTTTTGACGTCGCGCGGATTAACGCTTACGGCATGCACCCGCACCAGCAGATCGCGGCCTTGCGGATGCGCAGGGTCGGCCAATTGCAAATCTTCAAGCGAGCGCTCATCGCTGCTAGGCAAGCCTTTCGTCCAAAAACCCACTGCTTTCATCTGCATTCCTTTTTGTACGCCACGCGGGCGCTACGTTAAGTTGATGGCCGCAATGCCATTCAAGGCTGTGTCATCAGCCGGGCATTGCCAGAAACGCGGATGCCTTCGCCACTTGCCGCGCCGATGTCGGCACGAATACGGCAGGGCACGCCCATGTCGTCGCCTTGATCAATACGGATGCTTGCCCCATGAGGCCAGCCGATATCACGCAAATAGCCGCCCAGCGCGGCGGCGGCGGCGCCAGTGGCGGGGTCTTCAAACACGCCGCCCAGCGGAAACGGATTGCGCACATGAAAGTGTTGATCTTGTTCGGCGTAGACCAGGCAAAACGTGGTCAGGTTTTCACGGCTGGCCAAGGCTTGGCCTTGCGCGATGTCGTAGTTCATTCGGCGTAGCGCGTCGCGCGACCGCAAAGCCAGAACAAGATGGTTGGCGCCGGCATGGGCCAGCGCGGGCGGTATCCGTAGGTCAAGGTCGGCTTGATGCAGCTTGAAGAGCGCCAAAGCCTCATCAAGCAAGGGTTGCGGTGCGCCGCCGCTTCGCGTGGGAGGCGACCGAAACGATGCGCTCCACCCCGTCTGCGAGTGCTGTCCGTCAACGGTGATTTCCGCCTGGTTGAGTTGAAGTGCGAAGGTGCCCGAACCCTGTCGTTTCGCCAACGCCGCGCCCAGCGCGATGGTGGCGTGCCCACAAAAGTCCACCTCGACCAGCGGCGAGAAGTAGCGCACCCGCCACCCGTCTTTCAGCGGCGCCGCAAAGACGGTTTCCGAATAGCCGACCTGTTGGGCGACGCGCTGCATGTCATCCGCCGGGGGCAGCGCTTCGCAAATAACAACCCCAGCGGGATTGCCGCCGGACGACTCGGCCGAGAATGCCGCAATGTGCTCAACGTCCATGTCTTTCCTTTGCGTCATGCAACCACGAGCCCCGTCAGACACATGCCGCTTCAGGCTTGCGCGTGGATGGGTTCGAAGGAAGCGATCAAGTCGATTTCGACCTTTGCGCCGTTGATCGCGAGCTGGGAGACAACCGTCGAACGGGTCGGCCGGTGTTGGCCGAATGCCTTCGCAAAGGCCTGATCGAAGGAAGCGAAGTCCGCTTGCTCCGTCACCCAGGCGCTTGCCTTGACCACGTTTTCCAGCCCCAGCCCATGCTGCGCAAGCACGTCGGCATGGCGCGCCAATATCAACGCCGTTTGCTCGCTGACGTCTCCGTGAATCTCGCCCTTGCCGTCGAATGCCAACTGGCCCGACAGAAACAGCAGGGACCCGGTGCGCAGCGCGGTTGAGAGGTGAGGCATGAATGTTTCCTTTATCGTGGTGTGGTGAATAAAGGAATTTTCACGCGAATGGCCTGTTCGCCGCCATAGCTCCTGGCTGCAGGTCATTGCTGCACCAGATGCAGCAATGACGCATTGCGACGCTAGGATTGCGCATTGCCGGACCAGGGAACGTGGCGAAACACTTCTGCAATCCAATCGGCAAACGCCTCCGTCCTTGCCGGTGCATAGCGCCGCGTGGGGCGGACCAGATAAATGCCCCCTTCCCGGTCGAACGTCCATGCCGGAAGCACCCGCACCAAGGTGCCCGCCGCCAGGTCGCGGGCGACCAACCACTCTCCGGCGCCGATCACCCCGATGCCCGCCCGGGCGGCTTCAAGCAGCGCGACGGGGTCGTTGGTGCGCAGCGTACCGTTTGCACGGATGGTTTCCACTCGCCGGCCATCGGAAAGCCGCCACATCGGAAACGAATTCAGGCTGGGGTTACCCAGGCAGTTTTGCTTCTGAAGATCCGCCGGTTGCCGAGGCATCCCATGGCGCTGGATGAATTCAGGCGAGGCGGCAAGAATGCGCTCATGGCTTGCCAGCTTTCGGGCAACGAGCTGGCTGTCGGGCAGATGCCCGATCCGGATTGCCGCATCGAATCCGCCCTCGATTAAATCGATGACGGCGTCGCTGTATTGCGCGTCCAGCACCAGCTTCGGGTGCAGGTTCATGAAGGTTGGCAGGCGCGGCGCCAGCCATTGGCGTCCCATCGTCGCCGGCAACGCGATTCTTAGCGTGCCGTGCAATTCACGAGCCTGCTCGGCCGCTTCCAACTGCGCCTCGTCCAGCAGGTCCATGGCAACCTTGAGCTTGTCGGCCAGCCTTTTCCCGGCCTCGGTCAGTTGCACCTGCCGGGTCGTTCGTTCCACCAACCTGACGCCAAGGCGAACTTCCAGCGACGCGATTCGTTTGGAGATGATGGTTGGATGGCGGCCCAGCGACCGGCCCGCCGAGGCGAACGAACGCTCGGCGGCCACCGCCAGCAAGGCAGCGATTTCGTCGATGTGGCGACTTTCAATATCAGTCATTCTGAAGGCTTGTAACGAGGAAGGATGTGGCGTGCCCGGTAGGTGATTATCTGGCGATTCGCCCCCAACGGAACAAAACTTGCTGCACGGTAGCCAGATCGCCTTTGCCCATATTGCGCAGGGGCCGGCGCAGCACTATGCGCGTATCACGGGAGATCGCCGATGGAAAAACCGTCAAACAAAAGTCAGAAGAGGGGCTACGCACGCTTCGCGCTGATGATCGCCGTCGCAACCGCCATCATGTACGGCTTGATGTACTTGAACGTCTACGCCCTGTCGCATATCTATTTCAGCCAAACGCGGCTGTGGATGGCCGTGATCATGGGCGCCGTCATGGCGGTGGTCATGCTGGGGTTCATGCTGTCAATGTATCGCAACCGGCGCATCAACCTGGGCATTGTCATCGGCAGCGTGGCGGCCTTCGCCACCGCATTGTGGCTGGTGCGCAGCCAAGCCACTGTGGACGATATTTCGTACATGCGGGCCATGATCCCCCACCACTCCATTGCGATTCTGACCAGTGAACGCGCGCACATTCGCGACCCGCGCGTTCGCAAACTGGCGGATGGAATCATCCGGGCACAGGTCAAGGAAATAGGCGAAATGGAACAGCTTATCGCCGACCTGGAAAAGAACCCACCACCCGAAGGCAGCCCGGAACTTCGCGACTACCGAGAACTAGGCCTGCCGGCGCCCAAGCCGGAATAACCCACGCACCAGGAGAGAAAAATGAAAACGCAGATCAGCTATCGCAAACTTGACGGCGGCGTCGGTGTCGCCTTGGTCAATGGCGGCATTTCGGAAATGAGCCAGGCAAAGCGCGAACTGGCGAACTGGCTGGAATTGCCTGAAGCAGGCGTTCCCGATGGTGGGCAAGAGGACGTGGACGCGCGTCTGCACCAGCGGGGTATCGCACCTGATTCGGTGCAGTTCAACCATATCAGCGAGTAGCCTCCGCTTCGGATGGCGCATGCCGGCGAACCGCAAATACAGGTTTAGGACAAGGTACCTTGGCGTCGCCGCCCGTGCGCTCAGTTTGGACATAGGCAGGTTCATCAGGAAGTTCGCCCAGCGACGACCAAAGGAATTCGGACATAATTATTGCCCTGGCGCCTCGGCGATAACACTCGGCCCGCCGCCCGCCTTGGCATACCCCGCGCCGGATTTTTCCATGAACCTTGCCCGTATCGACCTCGTCACCCTCGCCCTGTTTGTTGCCGTTGCGCGCCAGGGCAGCATCTCGGCTGGCGCGCGCCAGTCGCATCTGGCCGTGGGGGCTGCCAGCAAGCGGATTTCTGACTTAGAGACCGCCTTGGGCACCGCGCTGCTGTACCGCAACGCCGCCGGGGTGGAACTGACCGACGCCGGCCAGGCCTGCCTGGTCCACGCACTGCGCGTATTGCAGGAAGTGGAGCAGATGACGGGTGCGCTGTCGGATTTCGCGCAAGGCGTGCGCGGGCAGGTACGCATCGCCGCCAATACCTCGTCGCTGACGCAGTTTCTACCCGAAGACCTGGCCGCCTTCATGGATGGCCACCCGGCCGTGCGCATCGACCTGGAAGAGCAGAACAGCAGTGACATTGTCACCGCCGTGCTTGAAAACCGCGCCGATATTGGCGTATTCGCCGATCGGACTCTCGCTGACGGCTTGTCGACCTTCCCCTACCGCTTGGATGAACTGGTGGTGATCGTGCCGCAGCGCCACCCCCTGGCCGCCGAGGCGCATGTGGCGTTCGCGGACACCCTGGCCTATGACTATGTGGGCTTGCCGCCGGCCACGTCGCTGGCGACCCGTTTGTCCGACGAGAGCGGTCGCCTGGGCCGGGCCATGCGCTTGCGCATCCAGGTGCGCAGCTTTGACGCGATTTGCCGCATGGTGGCGGCGACCCGTGGCGTGGGCATTCTGCCGCGCATCGCGGCCGAGCCGCATGCGCGGTCGATGCCGATCAAACTCATCCCCCTGACCGACGAATGGGCGCGCCGCTGGCTGCTGCTGGGCGTGCGCGATGCCGACACGCTGACCGTGGGCGCCCGCCTGTTGCTGGCGCATCTGCGCGGCGATAACTAAGGCGAAGCCGCTGCGGGTTTGCCCGGGGTTTCTCGTTCTGGGAACCCCCCTTTCCCCGATTGTCCATTCCGCCCGGCGCCGCTTTGCGGGCACACTGCCGCCTATCAATTCAAGTGTCGCCAGGGAGGCGAAATGGCTGGGCAGATTCTTGCTGGCATCCGCGTGCTGGAGCTGGGTCAACTGATAGCAGGGCCGTTCGCCGCCAAGACCCTGGCGGATTTTGGCGCGCAGGTCATCAAGATTGAACCCCCTGGGCAGGGCGACCCGCTACGCAAATGGCGTTTGCTGCACGAAGGCACGTCCGTGTGGTGGGAAGCGCAGTCGCGCAACAAGCAGTCGGTGTGTGTGGACCTGCGCCAGCAGGAAGGCCAGGACATCGTGCGCCTGTTGGCGCAGCAGGCCGACGTGCTGATCGAGAACTTCCGCCCCGGCACCCTGGAAAAATGGGGCTTGTCGTGGGAAGCCCTGCATGCCCTGAACCCGCGCCTGATCATGCTGCGCATCTCGGGCTACGGCCAGACCGGCCCCAAGGCGCGCGAACCGGGCTTTGCCGCCATCGGCGAGGCCATGGCCGGGCTGCGCTACCTGAACGGCGAACCGGGCCGCGCGCCGGTGCGCGCCGGCTTGTCGCTGGGCGACACCATCGCCGGCCTGCATGGCGCGCTGGGCGTGATGATGGCGCTGTACCAACGCGATGCGCGTGGCGGCGTGGGGCAAGTGATCGACGCGGCGCTCTACGAAAGCCTGTTCAACCTTAGCGAAAGCCTGTTGCCGGAATACTCCGTGTTCGGCGCCGTGCGCGAGCCGGCCGGCGCTGCATTGCCGGGCATCGCGCCGTCCAACGCTTATCCGTGCCAGGACGGCTACGTGCTCATCGCCGGCAACGGCGACGCCATCTACACCCGATTGATGGCGCGCATCGGCCGCGACGACCTGGGCCAGGACCCGGCCTTGGCGCACAACGACGGCCGCGCGCGCCGCGTTGCCGAGATCGACGCCGCCATCGGCGCCTGGACGCAAACCCGGCTGATCGACGATGTGCTGGCCGCGATGCGTGAAGCCGACGTGCCAGCAGGCCGCATCTATTCAGTGGCGGACATCGCCGCCGATCCGCATTACCGTGCCCGCAACGCCATCACCACCGTGGAATCCGCTGCCGGCGTACCAGTGGAAATGCCGGCCGTCTTTCCATATCTGTCGACCAATCCCGGCGCGGTGCGCGAACGCGCGCCCACCTTGGGCGAACACACCGATGCCGTACTGGCGCAGGCGGGTTTGTCGGACGAACAACGCAACGCGCTGCGCGCCAAGGGAGTGATTGCATGAACGCCGGCCCCGCCAAAATCGAAATCAACGAAGTCGGCCCCCGCGACGGCCTGCAGATTGAAAAAGCCCTGGTCGCCACCGACGACAAGGTCGCCTTCGTGGACGCCTTGTCCGATTGCGGCTTTGCGCGCATCGAAGTCACCAGTTTCACGTCACCCAAGGCCATCCCCGCGCTAGCCGACGCGGCCGACGTAATGCGCCGCATCCGCCGCCATCCGGGCGTGATCTATACCGCGCTGGTACCCAACATCCGCGGGCTGGAACGCGCGCTGGAAGCCGGCACCGACGAAATGAACCTGGTCATGTCGTGCAGCGAGACGCATAACCGCGCCAACCTGCGCATGACGCGCGAGCAGTCGTATGCGGAACTGTCGCAGGTGCTGGCCGCCGCCGCCCGCAGCGACACGCCGTGCAATGTGTCCCTGTCCACCGCCTTTGGTTGCCCGTTTGACGGCGACGTGGCGACGGATCAGGTGCTGGACCTGGCCGCACGGCTGGCGGATGCGGGCGCCACCGGCATCACGCTGTGCGACACCACCGGCATGGCGTACCCGACGCAAGTGGCCGCCCTGTGTGAACAGGCATCCACGCGCCTGCCTGGCGTGGCGCTGACCGTACACCTGCACAATACGCGCGGCATGGCGCTGGCCAACGCGATGGCCGCCTGGCAAACCGGCATCACCCGCTTTGACGCGGCGGCTGGCGGCCTGGGCGGATGCCCGTATGCGCCCGGCGCCAGCGGCAACGTCAACACCGAAGAACTGGTGCACATGTTTGCCTGCATGGGCGTGGACACCGGCGTGTCACTGGAACCGTTGCTGGCCATCGTGCGCGGCTTGCCCACGCTGGTGCAGCGCGATCTGAGCAACGCCTTGCTGCAAGCAGGCCCCCGCCTGGCGACCCACGCCGCGCCCGCCTGGCTGGCCGAGAGATTTCCGCAGTAGTACCGATGTAGTGCACGACCGATGTCGTGCTTCGCTTTATCCGTCCGTTTTGACCACACCTATAAAAAACCAAGGAGACATCCCATGGCATTTCCCTGCCTGCCCACCATCCTGCGTGCCGGTATCGCCGCCGCCCTGACCCTCGGCGCCAGCGCCGCCAGCGCCCAAGCCGACTTTCCCAACCGCCCTCTCACGCTGATCGTGTCCGCCGCGCCCGGCGGCACCACCGACATCGCCGCCCGTCTGATCGCCCAGCCTTTGGGCGTGGCGCTTGGTCAGAGCGTCGTCGTTGAGAACAAGCCAGGTGCCTCCGGCGGCATCGCCGCGCAGACGGTCGCCCGCGCCAAGGCCGACGGCTACACGCTGCTGCTGCAATACTCCGGCTTCCAGGTCATCACGCCCCACGTCACGCCCACCGCCGGCTGGGACCCAATCAAGGACTTCGCCCCCGTCGCCAACGTGCTGTCGGCGCCGCAAGTCGTGGTGGTGCGCCCGGACCTACCCATCAATTCGCTGAAAGAACTGGTGGCCTACGCCAAGGCCAACCCGGGCAAGCTGAACTACGCGTCGTCCGGCAACGGCTCGCTGCAACAGGTGGCCACCGAATTGCTGAATCAGATGGCCGGCACGCAGATCACGCACATCCCCTACAAGGGCACCGGCCCCGCGCTGAACGACCTGCTGGGCGGCGCGGTGGACATGACCATCACCACGCCCCCGCCGCTGCTGGGCCAGATCGCCGCCGGCAAGCTGCGCGCACTGGCCGTCACCGGCAACACCCGCCTGCCGTCCTTGCCCAACGTGCCCACCGCCGCCGAGGCCGGCTATCCCGACCTGATCGTGTCGTCCTGGTTCGCCATGTACGCCCCCAAGGACACGCCCGCCCCGGTCGTGGACAAGATCGCCGGCGAAATCCAGAAAATCATGAAGACCGACGCCTTCCGCCAAAAGGCCGCCGAACAAGGCGCCGAAGCCACCTTCATGGGGCCGAAGGAACTGGGTGCGTATACGCAGTCGGAACTGGACCGCTGGGGCAAGGTGGTCAAGGCCGCGAAGATCACGGCTAACTGAGTAAAGGCTTTCTGAAATGAAAAAGGCCGTTAGTGAGAATGCTCACTAACGGCCTTTCATTTTTTGGTCGGGGCGGTGGGATTCGAACTCACGACCCTCTGCTCCCAAATTAGAAACGCGCGAACGTCGGCGAACGCCAGCGAACGAATAACCAACTGATTCATAAGGCTTTATACAAATTTCCTTGTTCGTCGACGTTCGCTAATGTACGCTGACAGCCGCAAAAATGTTGTCCCATATGTTGTCCCATATGGCGCATGAGGCAGAAGAATGGAGAGATTCGAGGAAATATGACGAGATACCCAAAACGCGGAAAAGGTGCGCGGTGGACCGTCAAAGAACTGGAAGCGGTACCGGCGGAATGGGTCGGTGATCACCTGGCCGATGGGGACGGCCTGACTGGGGAAATCCGCATTCAGCGCGGCACGATGGCCGTGGTGTGGCGATACGCCTATCGCATGGGCGATAAGGTAAAGAGATTCTACTGCGGCTCATGGCCGGAGCGCACACTCGACGAGATCCGCTCCGCCAGGAACAAAGCGCGGGCGGACATTAAGGCGGGCCGCAATCCGTCAGCCGTCCGCGACTTGGAAAAAGCCCAGGTGCGGGAAGCTATGGCAGCTGAGTCTGCCGCTGTAACCGCCGCTGAAGAAGAGGCCACGACCGACGCCCTGTCGTTCCAAGAGATGTATAAAAGCTGGCTGGAATCGGGAGTGAAGCGAGCAGATGGCAACACCGAGGTGAAGCGCATCGTTGAAAAGGACGTGCTTCCCTTGATCGGTGAGACTCCCGTGCGATCAATTCGCGAGAAGGATATTGAGCGAGTGATCCGCTCGATTGTCGGCCGCGGTTGCAATCGGCTTGCCGAGGTGACTTACCAAATACTGGGCCAGATGTTCCATTGGGCAGAAAAGCGCCAACCATGGCGAAAGCTGCTTTCGGAAGGAAATCCGGTCGAGTTGGTTGAGCTCGGGGTGCTCCTGGCGGACGATTACGACCCGGATAACGCGCGCGAACGCGTTCTCCCGCCTATTGAGATTGTCGAGCTCCAGACTCGATACCGCGAGTTGGAGGAGCAGTATCTCGCTTCGGATGACAAGCGAAAGAGGAAGCCTCCATCCAAGGCGTTGCAGGCGGTTTCCTGGATCTGTTTGAGCACGCTATGCCGGATAGGGGAACTGCACCTAACCGAAATTACGCATCTCAATCTCCGAGAAGGTACGTGGTTCATTCCCAAGGCGAACGTCAAGGGCAGAAAATCACAGAAGCGCGACCACCTGGTCTTTCTGTCACCCTTCGCAGTCAAGCATTTCGAGACCCTTGTCAGCTTGGCAGGATCATCCCGCTGGCTCCTACCTTCGCGCGACAATGATGACGCGGGGGTAGACCAACCGATGTGCAAGCAGGCCTTTACTAAGCAAATCAAAGATCGGCAAGCCATGTTCAACGGAAAGCCCAAAGCACGCCGCGCTTCGGACAACTCCCTGGTGCTCGGCAAAGGCCAAAACGGCAATTGGACGCCTCATGATTTACGGCGAACGGGGTCGACCATCATGGAATCACTGGGAATCGATCCAAACATCATCGACCGCTGCCAAAATCACGTCATTCACACGGGCAAGAACCGTGTCAGGCGGCACTACCAGCTCTACGACTACGCCGACGAGAAGCAAGCAGCATGGGCGAAGCTCGGCGACTATTTGGAAAGACTGCTGTCGGGAGCCGTGGCGCCAGCCGAGCTTCAAAAGCGGCTGACCGCCAAGCAACTACTCGCGGCGTAAAAAAAGCCGAAGACCGTTCGGTCTTCGGCTGTTGGACGCAATCGGGCAAGCCTAGATCAAGCCCATCTTGGCCATAGAATGGCCGCTACCTGCCGCCACGATCACGTGGTCGACCAATGTCACATTGACCAGAGCCACGGCGTCCTTCAAGCGCCGCGTAACCTCAACGTCCGCCCTGCTTGGCTGCGACGAACCCGAGGGATGGTTGTGGGCAATCAAGATGGAATGCGCGTTGTGCCGAATAGCCGCCTTGACGACCTCGCGTGGATACACGCTCGTCTCAGACAGCGTGCCTCTGAACATTTCCTCGAAAGCGATCATTCTCAATTGCGCATCAAGGAACATTACGCCGAACACCTCCACGTCCGACAGCGCCAGGCGCGTCACGATATAGTCGATGGCGGCGGACGGCTTGTCCACTGGCAAGCGACTACCCAGCGCCCCCTCCAATTGCCGTGCAGCCGCACGTAGCAGCTCTTCCGGGGTTGCGGCTCGATAGAGGCCGCCCGCCTCGCATACAAGCGGGGCGCCCTGGACATCCTGCGGCACCTGCCTTTCTCCTGCCCAGGCGCGACTGAAACTTAGTTGCATTGCTCTCTCCAATAGCAAGGGTTGCCTACCAACCCATTAATGATCGGTCGTCAACAATGGAGGGTGTCAGAATTGGGGACTCGCCATGCGCAGTCAGCTCTTACCAATGGACATTGGGCTATACCTAGAGCTCACACCTAAGAAGCCGGCTTTCCCGGGCACGCCATTTGCTAACTTGACTCGGTTCCACTTTCTCAAAGGAGCGGCAATGTCTGACGATCTAAGTAACCGCGGCCCGCAAGACCGCGCCCGGGTGAACGTCAATGAGGCTCACGAGCTCAAATATTGGACGCGTGAATTCGGCGTCACCGAAGACAAGCTTCGGCAGGCCGTAAAGGAAGTTGGCGTTTCCGTCGACGCGCTCCGGAAGCACTTCTCGTCGCCCCCACGCTGAGGCGACGCATTCCCACCCTTGGCTGGCAACCGCCATTTGTCGCAGACGCTGCTACAACTGTTCGTTGCTAAGAGCGGGCCCAAGATCCGAATAGGCATAATCTTTGTCGATTACCTTCGCATCGGATTTAGCGCCACGACCGCTTCGGCGTGGTCAGCAAGGGCGCGGCCGGGACTCGGTGTCTCCGTGCCGATCTCTTGGGAAGAGCTGCCACAGCTGTCCAGCGGGGCCCAATGGACCATCACCAACGTAGTCGCTGACAAACGTCCGTTGTGCCTGAAAATTTGACGAGGGTGGCTTGCTTGATCAATCGACTGACATGGATCGGGTGTGGTCTGTCACCAAGGACGGATCCCGGCCAAGACCGGTCACTAGCCCACGCACCGAAATCCGGCCAAAAACGGAAATTAGTCCTGTAAATTTACGAGCTAAGAAAAACTCAAGAGGAGAGGCGTATGAGTTCTGGCAACTACTACATTTCCAACGGTTACATCTACGGCCCCAAAGAGTCAGGTCGTTTCTATATTCAGAATGGCTACATTTATGGGCCAAAAAATAGCGGCAAATACTACATCTCAGATGGCTACATCTACGGTCCGAAGAAGAGCGGAAAGTTCTACATTTCTGACGACTACATTTACGGCCCCAACGAAGAACTCCCCTGGCTCGAAGATTAACTTTGTAGTAACCCACATTGCAGATGCGACGAATGGCCACGAGTGACATTTGATGGTCCCCCAAAAATCTCAACCGAGGATTCCCATGAGATGAATCATGGGGTATCTGTGAGTATTCACGGGGCAACAAGGGAAATCTCCAGTACTTTTGCTTCCCGGCAACCCAATCTCCGGTGAACTCAGCCCATCAGGCCAAAATCCCTATCTCTTCGCCCTCAAACCAGCCAGTTTTCAAAACGGCCTCGCGCGCCGCTTGAGGGTTCTTCGACCAGAGGACTAGAGCCAGGCTCTCCTCCGCTCGACTGCAGGTGACGTAGAGCAATCGAAGGGTCCGGTCGACTGATGTCTCATCGCCCTCTTCGATGCTCTCCAAGTCGGAATCGTTCAGCGCCTCGACTCCGAACACCCTTTCGTAAGAGAAGCCGCTGCCCTTCGCTTCAAGGTCATCCATAACGACCATGACGTGCGGAAACTCTGAACCTTTGACCACCTGGTGGGTGGCCAACTCGGTTTCACCACGCAAGTACTGCCGATAGCGCCCAATCTCCTCCCATTCAGTGTCGAAGAGTGCACACCAACCCCTGCGCCGTCTGACTTCCTTGTCCTCCTTGCCTCGGCCAACTGGAGCCGGCGGAGGCTCAGACTCATCATTGAACGCCGTCACAAAGCGGGCATCAACTTCAAAGACACCCGCTTCAAGCAACGGACGCATAACGTCGCGAACGGTACTCCCTGGCTTACGAGTGAGCGTCGCGAACTCTGCTATCGCTGAACTGAGTTTGTCCAAGGCCGCTCGCTTTTCGACCACATCATCGGGAAGGTTTGCTAATGCTGCGGCCTGTCTAAGTACCTCCATCGAGGAGAACTCGTCGAGCTGACCGGCTATGTCGACGCATTCCGCCAAGTCAAGGACCGAGCCAAGTAGCGGTCGCACCATGTTCGGACCCGAGCGCTCACCATTGCTCTTGGGGTTCGCAGCATCCTTGTCCAGGAGCTGCATCGCGCTGTACGCGTCGAGGAACCGTCCTCGCTTGGCCGCAAGCTTGTGTTCCAGCGCCAGCGTCTTGTATCCCTTCTCAGCATCACTCCAGGCGTTTTGTCCTGTAACTTGAGCCATGACACGAGCACAGCCCGCCTCCTTCTCCATCTTCGACTCCGTGACCTCGTTCGCATTGCCAATGAAGATTCGAACGATGCCACCGGTCTTCTCCGTCCGCGGGTGCTGAGCGAAGCCTGTCTTCGGCTGGGTCCGCCCAACCACGTCGGCATCCCAGATTGCGTTGATGAGGTCGACGATTCGCTTCTGGCTCCGATGGTTCATCTTCAGCGCTGGCACAGCCCACGTGTCCGGCACATGCGATGGCAGGTCCCTATGGCCATCGGGATAAATGCGCTGTCGATGGTCTCCCAGTAGACCGAGATGGAATCTCCCCGGTCGCTCCTTAGCCACGCCGAGCAACGCATCTAGTATGCCCTTCATGGTGTCCTGCGACTCGTCGATGAGAACGAGGGGATGGCGGTCCTCAAGGATTCGACGCAGCGTAGGTCGGTTGCTGATGAGCCACGCCGCAACGCTCAGCACGCTCGTGTGCGACAACGCTCCCATACCATGGGTTGTCTTGTCAGGGTGATAGAGGAACTTGGTGATGCCGCGGATCTCATCGGCCTTCTCTTCAATCTCGGCATACTTTCTGCGGTCCGTCTCGGTCTCTCCACGCTTCTTCGCCGCTGCTGCCGCCTTGGCTTCCGCAAGGGCGTTAGCGTTCAACGCGAGCAGAGCATCTTGGATGTCCCCATCGAAGCCTTGGATGAGTTCCCAGCAGAACGAGTGGATGGTGGAGACTACGGTCAGGCGATTCTCCCCCAACCGGCCGCCAACCACTGCCGTGGCGTTCTTCGTGTACGTGATAACTCGGACCGTTTGACCTCGGCTACGCAGGCGCTTAGCAAACTCGCTGCCGGCTTGATGCTCAACCACTCCCGTGATTCGGCGGAGTACTTCCACCAGGGTGCGAGTCTTTCCTGAGCCAGCTCCAGCGAACAGGAAAAAGCTGCGCGGTGCCGCGGCGGTGACATAGCCGCAGATGTCCTCAACCACATAAGCATCGCGCTCATTGCCTCTAGGCTCCACGTCCGCGCTCATGGAGTCTCCCCCTCAGTGACCTTCAGCTGAGCACTCAACCAAGTCAGTGCGTCAGCGATATAGTCCGGGCACTTCAGATTCGTGCCAGCGTTTAGCCGCTCAAACAGCGTCGCGGCAAAGTCCCCCTTGCTGAATGAGCCATGAAGCATGTCGTGCAGTTCCTCGAGAAGCTCCGCGTGGTCAGGGTGGTCGAGAACGAGCCCCAAGACCTTGCCCAGCGTCCCGACGTGCTTCACCTTCTTCCCATCGACATCCTTCTCGTTGTCCAGTTTCTTGAACCAGTCGATGTTCGTAAGGATGAGAGAGTCTTCGAACGAACTCGGCCACTGGTTACTCGCTGCAGTCACCGGAGCCTGCCAGGCAAAGCGCACCTTCAGGCCCGTGGGAGACACCCACTCAAGATGTGCCGCAGTCGGCTTGCCGTAGTCGTTGAAGCTCGGCAGGTTCGGATGCCACTTCGTCAGCGTGTCGTTCCCGCACTCGAGCTCCGCTTGGCCCGCGATGTGGACTGCAGCCCGGACCAAGCGACCCTTCTTGTTGATCTTGGGGATGACCGGGTCGAGGTCGGTGACGACGGCCGTCGGGATGCCTAGACGTTCCACAAGTGGTTTAAGCCTGTGCGCATGGCTCCCTCCGATGTCCAGGAACGACAGGTACTTCTTGGCAAGCCTAGGGAAGTCCCGTTCGATAAACAGCGGCACAAGCATTCGCTCTGCTGTTCCTTCCACAAAGATGGCGGCATCAGCGAACAGCAGATCGGTGTGCTGTACCTGGAAATAGCGCTCCGCAAATGTCCGGGTTTCGATGTCGTCGCCGAACGCATCGCCAAGGTTCACCACCTCCGTGCTCGGCTTTGCTCCAGTAGCTGTACCTGGAATCCGCTTGACATATCGAAGTCGGGTGAAGCTGTCGCCATGGGCCAGATGGCTTGAGTGAGTGCTGATGAGCAGTTGGCTCTTGAGGCTCGAATGCGGCTCGCCCTTTGGTTTAATGAGACCCAACGCGTTGGATGAGAAGTTGCGCTGGACCTGCACGTGAAGGTGAGCTTCAGGCTCCTCCACCATCACAATGTGAACCGCAGCCGGCGCTCCCTCGGGTGGATTCAATCGAGCCGTCCGGAAGGAAACCAGCATGAAGCTGAGCGACTGCAGGTTCTGATATCCGAGACCGATGGAGTGCTCTGGAAGGGCCTCATCTAGGACCGTTTTGTCGGCGCTGTACTGCACAGCAGTACTGTGGGCAAGTAGGTCGGTCGTCTTGATTCGGGTGCGGAAGTGGAACTGCTGTGGGTCGTGTAGGCCCGGGTATCCGAGCACCTCGACGTCTTCCATCGCTGGCTGCAGTGCGTTGTAGACGGACTTGTCCAACTCTGCCTGCGCTTTCGCAATCGCAGCAATCAGCTCCTCGCCGTTCCCATAGCTGCTGGTCGAGACGTTCAGATGTTGCCGCGCAAACTTCAAAAGCTGGCTTGAGAACAAGCCTGGGCGAGAGTTCGCCGTCTCCGACTTTGCTTCGTCCTCCTCGGCACCGAGGCCTCGCTGCGCCGCAACGAAGTCAACACGAATGAGCTTGCGAAGGTGGCTGATTTCGACTTGCGTCGCGCCTGCCGCCAAGTCCTGAAGGGTCACGTCCTTCTTGACCGCAAGCGGCCCCTTTGCCGGGTCAAGGCGATATGCAGAAACACGGCGAAGGTCGGCGGGATTACCGAGCCAGTAGTCGATGATGTCAACGGGCCAAGCATGGCCGTTCTTCGGCAGAGCCTTCACGGGCGCCCGGGCAGCGCGATACGCGCCGGCCAGCTTTCGTAGGTCCTTGGTAGTCGACACCGGCTCCAGACGAACTCGGACGCCTACAGCCCCGCCTGCCCACTTCAGCGATGTGATGAACGGCGCTACGTAGTTGTAGGCGCCCTCCTTCACGTCGAACCAAAGGTCCACGAACGGCATGCATGCGAGAAGTTTCTGAAGCTGCGCCGCCCAAGCCTCCTCATCTTTGGTCTCGGTTGTCGGGTCATCAGCAAGCACCTCCCAGGCCTTGCTGAGGTCGCGCAGCTTGGCCCAGTTCGACAGGCTCAAGTCGTAGGCGCGGAAAGCCGATGTCTCGCTCAGAAAGTTCCGAAGGACCGTAAGCAGCGAGGTCTTCCCGCTATTGTTGGCCCCCACCAATATGGTGGTCTCTTCATCGAGGTCAAGACGAGTGCGCGACAGCCGCCGAAAGTTACAGACTTCTATGCAAGCTAAGCGGACGGGCGAAGAGGCGAACCCTGCTGCGCTTGTAGCCGCTGTGGCTGTTCCAGGCGCTTCTGGGAAAGCTACAGGGACTGCTATACGAGCGGATTCCGCCGCAGCCGGGATTTCATGTGTCTTCATGTCACTAGATTTGTTATCGTCGATGCTACGGCGGTTGTTATGTGTAGAGGTACAGGAAACCGAGCTCAAGCGAACTCTCCCCAAACTTCATTCTGACGTCCTCCCCCTTCGTCTTCTAACCGGCATTTTGATACAAAACCGATATGGCGCCTAATGTTCCGTCAATATCGGCATACATCTGCCGTATCGCCGTCGGTTAAAGCACCTCAGAAACAGAAGAGCCGTGAAGAGTAGCCTTGGCACGCCAACCAATCGGCTTCAAGTGGCCAACCGCAGCGCGTCTGTAGCGTGTCTCGGCGGAAGAAGCTTAAGAACAATCGCCTCAACCTCTGCTCGGCCAATCGGTTTAAAGTCCATGGGCTTCCTTGCATCGTTGTAGCGGGCCTCGTTGGAATCCTGACGAAATTGCATTAAGCAATCGTCCTCCGACGAGGTTCGCCTGTGTCCGCTTGGGGAACTGTCGTACTTCCGCTTCGGGTCGGATAGCGACCCTCCGTAGGGCACACTAAATCTTCCTTTACTCGAAAGGAGATTGTCATGGAATCCGAGAGTGTCACCGTTGACCGTCGTGTGCCATGGAACAAGGGCAAACTCACCGGGAAAAAGCCGCCGCTGAAGCTTCGAGAAATTTGGGCAATCCGAACGAGACTTCAGATGGCGTCGAACATCCGGGAACTCGCGATGATCAATCTCGCAATCGATAGCAAGCTTCGGGCGTGCGATCTCACGCGATTGCAAGGACAGGACATCCGTCACGGAAGCCACGTGGCTGCGAGAGCCACCGTCATGCAACAGAAGACTCGGCGTTCGGTCCAATTCGAGATCACGGAGCAAATCCGTGAGAGCCTTGAAGCATTGATCGAGGCGCGAGGACTAAAGGCGGCGAACTTTCTATTTCCGAGCAGGTTGCATACGTCGCCGCATCTGTCGACGCGGCAGTATGCCCGGATTGTCCATCGCTGGGTCGCATCGATTGGCCTCGACGATACCGCATATGCCACCCACACTATGCACCGTACAAAAGCCTCGCTGATCTACCGCCGGACGAAGAATCTTCGGGCGGTACAGCTGCTCCTAGGGCATACAAAGCTGGAAAGCACAGTTCGCTATCTTGGCATCGAAGTCGACGATGCTCTTTAGATAACAGAGCAAACTGAGGTTTGGCGCGTTCTGGCCGGCGAGTGGTCGATGCTGGCACCGTCGATTGTCGGGATGCCGCCGGCGTGCGCCGGCGCCATGGAGCGCGATCATTCGCCATCTTCGTCAGCACCAACTGCGGAGTTCTCTTCTTCAGCGGCGGCTGACGGGCGTTGCTGAAGACCAACCATGAGCTTGGTCTTGGTATTGTCACCATCCAGCTCTTGCACCACACCGCGCCGACATCGACGTCGCCGCGCAGTTGTTTGTTCTCGGCTTCAAGATGGCGGGTGCGTTGCTGCTCGGCGTTGAGCGGCAAGCCGATACCGGGGCGGCCTGCTGCCTCTTCATCGGCCTGAGCCAGCCATCGCCGCACGGCCGTCTCGCCGTGCTTCAAGTCGCGGCAAACGTCCCCCACGCTCAAGCCTTGTTCGCGAATAATCTGCACGACGTGCAGCTTGAACTCGGCGTTGAATGCCCGTCTCTTTTCTTGGTCATGTTCCCTGCCCAGGTGAATTTCACCTATCGAGGTGTTCGTGGAAATTAGACCTGCACGGCATTGCGGTATACGCGGTCTGTCAATTTTCGCCTTGGTCTTGCGCACGGCCATACCGCTGCCGCTTGCGCCGCCACCAGCATGGCCGATCCGAGCCCCTTAACTTATCGGACCACGCCCGTCGGCCAATTTAGTGTTGCGATGCCCGCGAATGCGAATCTCGATACCCGGCAGAGGCCTGCGCGAGCTGGCGAAGCGGAAGCGCCAGTCACGCCAGCCGCAACGGACGCTGGGCGTGCGTCAGCGCTTCCAGGTAGACCCCATGCGTGTCCGCCACGAAGTGCGACAGCGCGAATTCCCGCAAGGCCTTTTCCCGGGCCGCGCGTCCCATGGCCCCCAACAGGTACGGCTGGGCCAGGATCTCGCACAGCACGCCGGCCACGGCTTGCGGCGCGCGCGCCGGCACCACCCAACCGTCCAACCCGGCATGCACATTCTCGGCCAGCCCGCCGGCATTGCTGACGATGACGGGCACGCCCATGGCCATCATCTCGCGGCACGCGAACGAGATGGTCTCCAACTCCGAGGACAACACGAAGCCCACGTCCAACGCCGCCACGAAGGATCGGACGTCGTCCAGCAAGCCGGGAAAGATCACCTGATCCTCCATGCCCAGTTCGCGCACGCGCCTTCGCTGGTTTTCCCCGGGAGGCTTGCCCGCGACCATGACGACGATGCGGTCGCGCAGCGCGGCAGGCAGCTGGGACACGGCCTCGACCATGTCCGGCCAGCGCTTATAGTCCGCGGTGCCGGCGTTGCTGCCGACTATCAGACGGTCCGCGTGCGTTGCGGGCAGCCAGCGGCGCCGGGCTTCCGCCACCGCCTCCTCTGCCTGCGGCCTGAACCTTTCCACGTCCACTCCGTTGCGCACGGTGCGCAAGCCGCAACGCCCGAACGCGCTGCCCAGCAGCTTGCGGCGCGTGTGCTCGCACACGCAGATGACGCGGTCTGTCGCCAGACGGGCGCGCAGCATCGCTCCGAAGCTATTGGCAGGCCGGTCATTGTGCTGCGTGTACACCACTGCGGGGCTGTCTGCCCCGAGCCACAGGCCCGCCAGCATGCAAACTCGATGGTCGGCAGAGCCATTGACGTGCACGATATCGAAGCGTTCCTGCACCAGCAACCGACGCACGCGACGGGCATTGCGAAGCGCGCCCAACATGCCTCCACGGAAATCCAGCGCCTCGGTTCGCACGCCCGGCATCGCCGAGGCCGCTTTGAACAGCCGGCTTTCCGGCGGCGCGGCCACGACGACATCGTGCGCGGTGCACAGCGCCCCCGCCAGCGACAGCACGTAGGTTGTGTGCCCGCCTCCATCGCCGCGATGAAAGTTGGTATACAGGATTCTCATGGCAGTGCGCCTTCTCAGACCCCAAGCGGGTGCTTCCGGATGACTATCTCCCGCTCGAATTGCCGTGCACGTTTCGGCGCGCCGGATGCATAATGCGTCGCAACGCCGATTTCATCGTTGGTCGTTTCAAAGTTCTTCAAGAGGGATACTCGAGCACGCATGGATCGCTCCTTGTGTTTCAGCACCGCCAAGCGGGAACTTGGCTAACACGCTGAACTCTACGTAGTCGGCAATTACAGAAACCGGACCGACTCATTACTTTTTTGCAAGGAAAGCGAGGCGCCCCATGCGTATCCTGTTGATTGAAGATGAAAGAAAGCTCGCGGACTACGTCCGCAAAGGACTGACCGAGCACAACTTCGTGGTCGACATCGCCCGCGACGGCATCGATGGGCGGCACGCCGCCATCGAAGGCGATTACGACGTGGTGGTACTGGACGTGATGCTGCCCGGCGTCGACGGCTTTGGCGTGCTGTCTGACCTGCGCAAGCACAAGGAAACGCCGGTTCTGATGCTGACCGCCCGCGACAAGGTGGAAGACCGAGTGCGCGGCCTGGAGGGCGGCGCGGACGACTACCTCGTCAAGCCATTCGCCTTCTCCGAGCTGCTGGCGCGGATCCAGGCCTTGCTGCGCCGCGGCAGAGGCCAGGAATCGACGCTGCTCAAGCTGGCCGACCTGGAAATGGACCTGGTGCGGCGCAAGGCGCACAGGGCCGGCGTGCGCCTGGACTTGACCGCCAAGGAGTTCACCGTGCTGACGTTGATGCTGCGGCGCCATGGCCAGGTGCTGTCGAGGACGGTGCTCGCCGAGCAGGTCTGGGACATGAACTTCGACAGCGACACTAACGTCATCGAAGTCGCGGTACGGCGCCTGCGGGCGAAGCTGGACGACCCCTACGAAACGAAGCTGTTGCATACTGTGCGCGGCATGGGCTATGTGCTGGAGCTGCGCGACAAATGAAACTGCCCCGCGTCGCGTCCATCGAAATCCGGCTTACGCTGCTGCTCGGCATCATTGCCCTGGTGGTGTCCAGCATTGCCGGATACACCTTGTTCTGGGCCTTGAAGCGCGAGGTGCAGCGCCAGGAAATGACCGAGGTGGCGGGTAAGCTGGAGCTCATCAACCACCTCATCGGCATGCAGGCCACGCTTGCGCAGATGCAGGATTTGCGCGGATCCCTGGACAACATCATGGTGGGCCACGGCAACCTCAAGACCTGGATCACGCTTGCGGACGGCAGCGTGTTCTACGGCGAGGCGCCGCCCGTGGCCGTGCGCACCGTTTCCGGGCGCGAGATCAAGCTGCACTCGCAGGACGGCTGGAACATGCGCGGCTTGCGCGTGCCGCTCGAAGGCACGCTGCTTCCCGGCGCCGAACTCACCGTGGCCGTGAATCTGCGTCCCGGCACGCAGTTCCTGTATGCCTTCGCCACCGCGCTGATCCTGATCTGCGCCGTCTGGGTCGGCGCCACGCTGGTGCTCTCGGCCTGGGCGGTGCGGCGCTCCTTGTCACCCATCCGCCGCCTGTCCCAGCGGGCGTCCCGCATTCAGCCGGACAACCTCGCCGTGCGCCTGCCGGAACAGGGCATCGACCTCGAATTGCGCGAGTTCACCCACACCTTCAACGGCATGCTGGGTCGGGTGCAAACGGCCTATCAGCAGATGGAAGGGTTCAACGCCGACGTGGCCCATGAACTGCGCACGCCCCTTGCCACGCTGATCAGCGGCACCGAGGTCATGCTGTCCTCCCCCCGTTCGGAGCAGGAGCTGCGCGAAGTGCTGGAATCGAACCTGGAAGAGCTGGAGGGCTTGAAGGCGCTGGTCAACGACATGCTATTCCTGGCCCGCGCCGACGGCGGCGAACCGGCGGGAGACCTGCGGGAAGTGGACGTGCGCCGGGAGGTCGCCCGCGTGGCCGAATACTACGAGGCCTCACTGGACGAAGCCGGCGTTTCCCTGGCGGCGCACGGCAGCGCCACCCTGATGGCCAACCCACGGCTGTTACGGCGCGCCATCGCCAACCTGCTCAGCAACGCCATCCGGGCCACGCCCAGGGGACGCGGCATCGACCTCTATTGCGTCGCCCGGCAGGACGAGATCGAAATCAGGGTCAGGAACCCCGGCGCGCCGATAGCCGCCCAGGCGCTGCCGCGCATCTTCGACCGCTTCTACCGCGGCGACGATGCCCGCAGCGGGCGCACCGACGGACATGGCCTGGGTCTGGCCATCGTCCGAGCCATTGCCCAGATGCACCGCGGCAAGGCGTTCGCCCGCTGCGGCGGACAGGGCACCGAGGTCGGCTTCACACTATCCCGGGCGCCGAACATTACAGGAAAGTAATCCTCCCGACAGGTTGCGGTGCGGGGCGCGTCACTAAAGTGGCGCCTCCTACCCCCAATTCGAGTCTAGAGGATACGCATGAAAAAACTGGTGAACCTGGCGCAAGGCGCCATCGCTGCGGGCGCCTTTTTGCTTTCCTTCGGAGCCATGGCCGCCCCCGGCCACGGCGGCGGCCATGATGCCGTCGCCAGCATCGGCAAGCCCGGCAACCCTGCCAAGGTCTCGCGCACGGTCGCCGTCGACATGACGGACGCGATGCGCTTCACACCGGACAAGATCGACGTCAAGGCGGGCGAGACCATCCGCTTCAAGGTCAGCAACTCGGGCAAGATCCGCCACGAAATGGTGCTGGGCACCCCCGCGGACCTGGACGGCCACTACCAGATGATGCTCAAGGATCCGGGTATGCGCCATGAAGAGCCGAACTCCGTTTCCCTGGAAGCGGGCAAGGCCGGCGACATCGTCTGGACGTTCGACAAGGCGGGAACGGTCGCCTTCGCCTGCCTCGAGCCCGGACACTATCCCGCCGGCATGAAGGGCGCGGTTTCCGTCAAATAATCCACTGCCGGGACGCCGGTCCGGCTACCGGGGAGATAGAGCATGAGTAGAGCAGTTTCGAATCCGCGCCGCCGGTTCGTGCAAGGCCTGGCCACGGGCGGCGCGCTGGCCGGTATGGGCCTGTGGGGTCCGTCCGCGTGGGCGCAGGCCGGCGCGGGCCGGCAGAGCGTGCTGTCGGGCACCGAGTTCAATCTGGAGATCGGCGAGAGCCCCGCCAATTTCACCGGTGCTCCCCGCATCGCGACCACGGTCAACGGCATGCTGCCGGCGCCCACCTTGCGCTGGCGCGAAGGCGACCGCGTCACCTTGCGCGTCACCAACCGCCTAAGCGAGGACACCTCGATCCACTGGCACGGCATCATCCTGCCCACCGGCATGGACGGCGTCCCCGGCCTGAGCTTTCCCGGCATCGCCCCCGGCGAGACCTTTACCTACCAGTTCGACGTGGGCCAGAGCGGCACGTACTGGTATCACAGCCATTCCGGCTTCCAGGAGCAGACGGGGCTGTACGGCGCCATCGTCATCGACCCCAAGCGCCCGGACCCAGTGCGGGCCGACCGCGACTATGTCGTGCTGCTGTCGGACTGGACCGATGAAGATCCCATGAGCGTATTCCGCAAGCTCAAGGTGATGCCCGACTACTACAACTACATCCAGCCCACCGTCGGCAGCCTGATGGACGACGCGGAGAAGTCCGGCTGGAAGAATGCGCTGAACGAACGCCTGATGTGGCAGAAGATGCGCATGAACCAGACCGATCTGGCCGACGTCTCGGGCGCCACCTACACCTTCCTCACCAACGGCAAATCCCCGGCGGGCAACTGGACCGGCCTGTTCCGACCGGGCGAGCAGATCCGCCTGCGCTTCATCAACGGGTCGGCCATGACCTACTTCGACGTGCGCATCCCCGGCCTGAAGATGACGGTGGTGGCGGCTGACGGCCTGGCCATCCGGCCCGTGGAGGTGGAAGAGTTCCGCATCGCCGTTGCCGAAACCTATGACGTCATCGTCGAGCCGCAGGACGAGCGCGCCTACACGATCTTCTCGCAGGCCATGGACCGTTCAGGCTACGCCCGCGCCACGCTGGCGCCGCGCGAGGGCATGCAGGCCGAGATCCCGGCCCTGGACGCGGTGCAGGTGCTGACCATGATGGACATGGGCATGGCGCACGACATGCCCGGCATGGACATGGGCGGAGCGTCGGCCGGCGGGATGGACCACGGCGCCCAGGGCGCGATGAGCCCTGGAGCCCAGGGCGGCATGAACCATGGGGCCGCGGGAGGCATGAACCACGCCGGCATGGCTGGAATGGCAGGCATGGCGGGCATGAATCATGCCGGCATGAACCATGGCGCAATGTCTGGCGGTGCGGGCGCCAACGAAGGCGGCATGGTCGAGGTCAAGCATCCCTACCCGGCCGAGCACAGCCCGGCCAACTCCATGGTGCCCGATGTCGTCTCGACCCGGCTGGACGACCCCGGCGTGGGCTTGCGCAACAACGGCCGCCGGGTACTTACCTACGCCGACCTCCACTCCATGGTCGAGCCAGCGGACAACCGCCCGCCGACCCGCGAGATCGAGCTGCACCTGACCGGCAACATGGACCGCTACATGTGGTCGTTCAACGGACTGAAGTTCACCGAGGCCAAGCCCATCGTGCTCAATTACGGCGAGCGCGTGCGCTTTGTGCTGGTCAACGACACCATGATGACCCACCCCATCCACCTGCATGGATTGTGGAGCGACCTCGAGTCCGCCGACGGCAATTTCCAGGTGCGCAAGCACACGATCAGCCTGAACCCGGCGCAGCGCCTGAGCTACCGCGTCAGCGCGGACGCGCGCGGAAACTGGGCCTATCACTGCCACTTGCTGTTCCACATGGAGGCCGGCATGTTCCGCGCGGTCGTCGTGGAATAGGGGGAATAATGAGAACAACGACTTCCAGAAAGAACTGGCCCGGCCTCGTCGCGGGCACCGCCCTCCTTTCCGCCGCGTCCGGACTGGCCCTGGCGCAGACGCCGGCCGGAACGATTAATGGCATGGACCATAGCTCGATGCACGGCATGGATCACAGTTCGATGCAAGGCTCGGCTCCGGCGTCAAAGAAGGGCATGAATCACGGCTCCATGCAGGACAAGACTCCGGCTTCGAAGAAGCGCATGGACCACGGCTCGATGCAAGGCATGGATCACAGTTCGATGCCCGGCATGGACCACAGTCCGATGCCCGGCATGGGTGAACCCTCGCGCAACGGCCCGCCGGTGGGATCCCTGCCCTCCAGCGACGGCAGCATTGAACAGCGCTACGCCGCCTACCGCATCCATCCACACATGATGGACAACGTGGTCACCAGCCATCTGCTATTCGACAAGCTCGGTATGGCCTACGACCGCAACGAGCAGACCAGCCTGCAATGGGACGGCCAGTTCTGGATCGGCCGCGATCTAAACAAGCTGTGGATCAAGAGCGAAGGCGACCGTCTCAACGGCAGCACGGACGCCAAGATTGAAGCCTTCTGGAGCCCCACAATCTCGCCGTTCTGGGATTTGCAGCTGGGTGCACGGCGCGATTTCGGCACGGGTCCGAAGCGCAACTGGGCCGCGTTCGGTGTGCAGGGCGTGGCGCCCTACGGCATCGAGACCGAGATCACCGGCTATGTCGGCGGCTCCGGCAGGACCGCGCTGGCGTTGAAGGCTGAGTACGACTTGCTGCTCACGCAGCGCCTGATCCTCACACCCGAGATCGAAGCCAGCCTGTATGGCAAGAACGACGAGGCGCGCGGCGTGGGTTCCGGCCTGTCCGACGCGTCGTTCTCCTTGCGGCTGCGCTACGAAGTGACGCGCGAGTTCGCCCCTTATGTCGGGGTCTCGTTCGGCCGCAAGTTCGGCAAGACCGCGAGCTACGCGAGCGAAGCGGGAGAAAGCCGTTCCGAACGCGCGATCCTGGCGGGCGTGCGCATCTGGTTCTAAACAGCGCCGGCGCCGCGACACGCGGCGCCGATCAGAACTTTTTCTCCTGCTCTGCCCGCTTTCGCGCGATCTGTACTGATCCACGGCCGTTTTCGCCTGAACATTACAGGAATGTAAACCTCCAGCAAGTGACGGTCACACGCGCCTCTCTATAGTGGCCCCTTTTTCCACACGGCGGCGAGGCGACAATGCTTGAAGCGATGGATCTGGGTTGCATGCGCGCGGAACGTCCGCTGTTCAAGGCGCTGGCGCTGCATGTGGCGCCCGGCGAATGCCTGTTCGTCCGCGGACGCAATGGCAGCGGCAAGACCAGCCTGCTGCGCATCCTGGCAGGCTTGACGCGGCCCGCCCGCGGCAAGGTGCTCTGGCAGGGACTCGGCATCTCGCAGTCGGGCAGCGGCTATCGCGGCCAGTTCTTCTATGTGGGCCATGCCGATGGCCTCAATGGCGAACTCAGCGCTGCCGAGAATCTGCGGGCACTGCAAAGCGCAAGCGGAGACGCGCACCGTCCTGCAGCCATTGCCTGCGCGCTGCGCGACACTGGCCTCGAAGGCAAGGAACATCTTCCGGTTCGTGCCTTGTCGGCCGGCCAGAAAAGGCGCGCCGCCCTCGCCCGCCTCCTTGCGACGTTCCGGCCGCTCTGGATCCTAGACGAACCCGTGACCGCCCTGGACGCCACGGCCCATGCCTGGCTTGCGCGCGCCATGGATCGCCATCTGCGCGAAGGCGGCGCGATCGTGGCGACGAGCCACCAGGAGATCGCGCTGGACCATGCGCACAAGCAGATCCGGCTTGAACCCTAGCGCATGCATTCCATGCCGAAATTGCTGGCAGGCGTTGCGCTGCGCGACCTGCGCATCGCGCAACGGCGCGCAAGCGATGCCTTGACCCCGCTGGGCTTCTTCCTGGTTGCCACAAGCCTGTTCCCGCTGGCCGTCGGTCCCGAGCGGGAAACGCTGCGCGCCATCGCGCCGGGGCGTGCTCTGGGTGATGGCCTTGCTGTCCTGTCTGCTGTCGCTGGGTCGCCTGTTCGAACAGGACAATCGCGACGGTTCGCTAGAACAACTGATGCTGTCCGCCGCGCCCTTGCAGCTGGTCGTGCTGGGCAAGGTCGCGGCGCACTGGCTGGTATCCGGGCTGCCGCTGACCTTGCTGGCGCCGGCGCTGGGATTGCAATTCGGACTGGACGCCTCTGCCCTTCTGATACTGACTTTGGGCCTGGCCATCGGCACGCCCGCGCTCGGCCTGATCGGCGCCATCGGCGCCGCGCTCACCTTGACCGCGCGCGGCGGCGGGGCCTTGCTGGCCCTGCTGGTCCTGCCCCTCTTCATTCCCATCCTCGTATTCGGCGCCGGCGCGGTGCAGGCGGCCCAAAGCGGCCTCGGCGCGAATGCGCACCTGTCGCTGCTGGGCGCCGTGCTGGCAAGGTCCCTGTTCTTCGCGCCGCTGGCCACGGCCGCCGCGATACGCCTCTCACTGGAATGAGGAACCCATGATCCGCTGGTTTCACTATGCCTCGCCCAAGGCTTTCTATCCGCTGGCCGGAAAGGCGATTCCCTGGTTCGCGACGGCTGCCGCCCTGTTGGCGGCGGCGGGCCTCTATGTCGGCTTTCTTGCCGCGCCCGCGGACGCCCAGCAGGGCCAGGGCTACCGCATCATTTTCCTCCACGTCCCGGTCTCCTGGATGTCGATGTTCGTGTATCTGGCGATGGCGTTTTGGGCGCTGATCCATCTGGTTTTCAACAGCAGGCTCTCGGCCATGATGGTTGCCGCGCTGGCGCCGACCGGCGCGCTGTTCACGTTTCTTTCCCTGTGGACCGGTGCGCTATGGGGCAAGCCCATGTGGGGCGCTTGGTGGGTCTGGGACGCGAGGCTGACATCGGAATTGATCCTGCTTTTCCTGTACGCGGGCTACATCGCGTTGAAAGCCGCCATCGACGATCCGCAGCGCGGCGACCGCGCGGGATCGGTGCTGGTGCTGGCCGGCGTGGTCAATGTCCCCGTCATCTATTTCTCGGTGCAATGGTGGAGCACCTTGCACCAGGGCGCGTCGGTCTCCCTGACCGCGGCGCCCAGCATGGCCGGAATCATGCTGGCCGGCATGCTGCTGATGTCCCTGGCCGCATGGATATACAGCATCGCGACGGCGCTGGCGCGCCTGCGCTGCATCGTGCTCGAGCGCGAGCGGCACGCGGCCTGGATCCACGAACAATGGAGTGGCGAATGATGCATTGGTCTAGTCTCGGCGAGTTCCTCTCCATGGGTGGGTATGCGGTCTATGTCTGGGGATCGCTGCTGATGACGGCGATCTTGCTGAGCGGCGAGCAACTGCTGCTCGCGCGCCGCCGCCGCGCGATGCTGGCGGGTCCGCGCCCCGCCGCGGAATTCGAGGAGGCCTGCAATGACTAAGCGGACACGGCGCTTGGGGCTGGTCCTGGGCGGACTAGCGTCCCTGGGCGCCGCAAGCGCCCTGGTGTTGAACGCCTTTCAGAGCAATCTCGTTTTCTTCTTCACGCCCACCCAGGTCAGCAACAACGAGGTTCCGGCGGGACGCACGTTCCGCGTGGGCGGCATGGTGGAGGGCGGCAGCGTGCAACGCACGCCCGGCGCGTTGACCGTCCGCTTCGTCGTGACCGACACCGCCCACAGGGTGCCCGTGGCCTACGACGGCATCCTGCCGGACCTGTTCAGCGAAGGAAAGGGCGTTGTGGCGCAGGGACGGCTGGACGGCAACGGCTGGTTCCAGGCCGAGGAGGTGCTGGCCAAGCATGACGAGAACTACCTGCCGCCCGAAGCGCAGCACGCGATCGATCAGGCCGCGCCCAAGTCCCCGCCCCAGGAGGCCCGCCCCCGATGATTCCCGAACTCGCTCATTTCGCCCTGATCCTGACGCTGTTCGTCGCGCTGGCGCAAGGCTATGTCGCGCTGCGCGGCGCGGCGCTGGACCGACCCTACTGGATCGCCATGGCGCGGCCCGCCGCGCAGATCCAGTTCCTGCTGGTGTCCTTCAGCCTGGCGGCCCTGGCCTGGTCCTTCGCGGCCAAGGACTATTCGGTAGCCTATGTGGCCCAGAACTCGAATTCGCAATTGCCCTTTTTCTACCGCATCGCGGCGACCTGGGGCGGACATGAAGGCTCGCTGCTGCTGTGGATGTTCATGCAGACGGGCTGGGCCTGCGCGGTCAGCCTGTTTTCGCGGCAATTGCCCGACGCCATGGTCGCCCGGGTGCTGGGCGTGCTGGGGTTGATCAGCGCGGGCTTCCTGCTGTTCGTGCTGCTGACCTCGAATCCGTTCGAGCGCCTGGTCCCGGCCCCGGCCGACGGGTTGGACCTGAACACGCTGCTGCAGGACATCGGCCTGATCTTCCACCCACCGCTGCTGTACATGGGCTACGTGGGGTTCTCGGTTGCGTTCGCGTTCGCCATCGCCGCGCTGCTGTCCGGCAATCTCGACGCGGTCTGGGCCCGCTGGTCGCGCCCGTGGACCACCGCGGCCTGGCTGTTCCTGACCCTGGGGATCGCTATCGGTAGCTGGTGGGCCTATTACGAGCTGGGCTGGGGCGGCTGGTGGTTCTGGGATCCGGTGGAGAATTCCTCCTTCATCCCCTGGCTGGCCGGCACGGCGTTGATCCATTCGCTGGCCGTGACCGAAAAGCGCGGCGGCTTCAAGAGCTGGACCGTGCTGCTGGCGATCGGCACCTTTGCGCTGTCCCTGCTGGGCGCGTTCCTGGTGCGTTCGGGCGTGCTGACCTCGGTGCATGCGTTCGCGACGGACCCGACGCGCGGCGTATTCATTCTGGCGCTGTTCACCGCTGTCGTGGGTAGCTCGCTGTTCCTGTACGCCTTGCGCGCGCCCAGGATCGGCCACGGCGGCCAGTTCGCGTTCGTGTCGCGGGAATCGCTATTGCTGGTCAACAACGTGCTGCTCGCGGTCGCCGCCGCGACCGTGCTGCTGGGTACGCTGTATCCCCTCTTCATCGACGCACTGGGCCTGGGCAAGCTGTCGGTGGGACCGCCCTATTTCAATGCGGTATTCGTGCCCCTGATGGTGCCCGCGCTGCTGCTCATGGCCGTCGGCCCCATCGCCAACTGGAAGTCGGCCGATGCCGTCGGCCTGCTCAAGCGCCTGGCGATTCCCGCGGCGCTGGCAGTGTTGGCCGGCGCGGGCGCGCCTTTGTTGTTCGGCCGCTGGTCCGCAGGCGCGGCGCTGGGGATAGGACTGGCCGTCTGGCTGGCGAGCGCCATCGGCGTGGACGTCGTCAAGCGCCTGCGCGCGACCCGGGACCGCTGGTGGCGCCAGCCCCGCAGCTGGCTGGGCATGCACCTGGCCCACCTCGGCGTGGCCACGTTCGTCGCCGGGGTCGCGCTGGTGGGCAGCTATGAGACCGAGCAGGACCTGTTGATGCGGCCCGGAGAAAGCGCGCCGGTGTCCTCGTACCGCGTCGAGTTCAAGGGCGTGGACCGCCTGCAGGGCCCGAACTACGAATCCGAGATAGGCACCTTCGCGCTCTACCGCGGCGAACGGCACCTGCGCGACCTGCATCCCGAGAAGCGCACCTACGCGTCCTCGGCGCTGCCGATGACGGAAGCAGCCATCGCCGCCAACGGTCTGCGCCACGTCTATGCCGCCCTGGGCGAACCCATGGAGCACGGCGCCTGGAGCGTGCGCCTGTACTACAAGCCCTTCGTGGACTGGATCTGGGGCGGCTGCATCCTCATGGCCCTGGGCGGACTGCTGGCCGTGTGCGATCCGCGCTACCGCCTGAAGCGGCGAGAGAAACAGGCGCATCGCGCGCGACCGGACCTGCGGGCGGAGGCCAGGCCATGAGCCGTTTCATCTGGCCCCTGGCGGGCTTCGTGGTGCTGGTGTTCTTTCTGGGAATAGGCCTGACGCTCAATCCCGCCGAAGTGCCGTCGCCGCTGATCGACAAGCCCGCGCCGGCCTTTGCCCTGCCCGAACTGCATGAGCCGCAAAAGACCTTCACGCCCGAAAGCATGAAAGACCGGGTATGGGTGCTGAACGTCTGGGCGTCCTGGTGCTATGCCTGCCTGACGGAACATGCCTACATCCAGGAGTTGTCGTCGCAGCACGGCGTGCCGGTCATCGGCCTCAATTACAAGGACATCCGGGCCGAGGCCATCGCTTGGCTGGCGCGCAACGGCGATTCCTACGAAAAATCCGTGTCCGATACCGACGGCAAGGTCGGCATCGACTACGGGGTCTATGGCGTGCCGGAAACCTTCGTCATCGACAAGGCCGGGATCATCCGCTACAAGCACATCGGCCCGGTGACGCGGGAGTCCCTGCGCGACACCCTGCTGCCGCTGATCCGGAAGCTGCAATGAGGACCGCCCTGCGCGCATTGGCGCTATCACTGACGCTGAGCTACGCCCACGGCGCCCACGGCTCGCCCGAGGACCGCCGCGTGATCGAGATCGCCGCGGAACTGCGCTGCCTGGTCTGCCAGAACGAATCCATCGCCGCGTCGCGCGCCGACCTGGCGGTCGACCTGCGCCGCCAGATCCGCCAGCAGCTGGATGCCGGCAAGACGGAAGCCGAGATCCTGGCCTACATGGAGGCCCGATACGGCGACTTCATCCTGTACCGGCCGCGCCTGAAAGCGGCCACGCTGCTGCTCTGGTTCGGTCCGGCCGCGCTGTTGGCGGGCGGGCTTGCCGTCCTGGCGCTGACGCTGCGACGGCGCAAAAGCCGCCACGAGCGCCCTGCCCTGACGCCCCAGGAGCGCCAGGCCGCCGACGCCCTGCTGGGCGTCAAAGCTGAATAAGGACCCGGAACATGATGCAACTCTTCTATCTGTCGGCCGCTCTGATGGCCGCCGCGGTCACGGCATGGCTGATCGCCGCGCTGCGGCGCACGCCCGCCGCCAGCGCCGCGGACAAACGCCAGGCGGCGAACGTGGCGGTGCTGCGCGACCAATTGCAGGAACTTGAGCGAGACCGCGCGAACGGCATCTTGTCGCAGGAGGCTTTCGTGGAAGCGCGCGGCGAACTGCAGCGGCTGGCGCTGGAAGGAGCCGCAGAGGCGCAACGGCATGGCGCCGCGCCGCGCCGCGGCCGCCTGCTGCCCGTGGGCCTCGCCATCGCGCTGCCGCTGGCCTCCATCCTTGCCTACGTGGCGCTCGGCAACCCCACCGCCATCGCGCCGCCCCCGGCGCCAGCCGCGCGGTCCGAGGAGAGCGCCGCCGACATCCAGGCCATGGTGGCCAAATTGGAAGCCAGGCTGGCCGACAACCCCGACGACTATCAGGGATGGCTGATGCTGGCCCGGTCCCACCGCTACTTCGGCAGGCATGCCGACGCCGCCCAGGCCTTTGCCAAGGCCGCGCCGGCAGTGGACGGCAACCCGGCGGCGCTGGCCGAGTACGCCGAATCCCTGGTGATCAGCGCAACCCGGGGCTTCGGCGGCCTGCCGGACCAACTGCTGCGGCGCGCCCTGGACCTCAATCCCGAAGAGCCGCTGGCCCTGATGCTGGCGGGCGCAAGCCGATTCGACCAGCGCGACTTCGCGGCGGCCATCGATTTCTGGCAGCGGCTGCTGGCCAGGCTGCGCGCCGGCAGCGACATGGCGAGCACCGTCAGCGAAGGTATCGCGCTGGCCCGCCAGCGCCTGCGCGAAGGCGCCGCGCCATGAACGCCGCGGACCGCCATGCTTGACCTGTCCCTCATCGGATTCGCGACCGCCTTCGTCGCCGGGACAGCGTCGTTCCTGTCACCTTGCGTGCTGCCTCTGGTGCCGGGCTACCTGTCCTATATCGCGGGCGGATCCGGAACGTCCGCAGCCGACGCCCGCGCCCTGCGCTGGCGCATGCTGGGCCTGGCGGCCTGCTTCGTGCTCGGCTTTTCGGCCGTCTTCGTCGTATTCGGCGCCAGCATAACGGCCTTGAGCCGCCTGCTGCTGTCGTACCGCTACGAACTGAACCTTGCCACCGGCGCGATCATTGCGCTGGCCGGCTTCATGCTCCTGGGCGTGCTGCGCCTGCCCGCCTGGGCCCAGCGCTACTATCGGATCGATCCGGCGGGCCAGGGCAGCCCCGGCAACGCCCTGGTCCTGGGCCTAACCTTCGGATTCGGCTGGACGCCCTGCATCGGGCCCATCCTGGCCAGCATCCTGGCGCTGGGCGCGACATCGGCCAGCGTCGGGCAAGGTGTGGCCCTGCTGGCGGTCTATGCGCTGGGGCTAGGCGTCCCCTTTTTAGCGGCCGCCTGGTTCATGAGCCCCTTCCTGCGCCGCATGCAGGCCCTGAAGCGCGCCGGCCGGATCTTGCGGATCCTGACCGGCCTGATCCTGATCGTGATGGGATGGGCCATCGCTACGGGCCAACTGGCCCGTTTCGCCATCTGGCTACTGCTGACTTTCCCCGCCTTGGGCAGGCTGGGCTGAGCCCGATCAACCCCGTGCGATCAAACGCTTGACCTTGACATCATTGGAATCTTTATAGTGGCACCCATAAACAGGGGGTCGCCTCAGAAAACGGAAAATAAAGCACGCTAAGCCGGTTGCAACGGTCGTAGCGGCCTGAACTTGCCCGCGCCGATCTTGGCGCTGCTGCGCCAGAGGTAATCGCCGGTCAGGTTGATGTGTTCCCAGCCGAGCGGCGACAGGTATTGCAATAGCGCGTCATCGACAGCATGCCCGTTGCCACGCAACGCATGTGCTGCGCGCTCCAGATAGACCGTGTTCCACAACACGACGGCCGCCGTCACCAGGTTGAGGCCGCTGGCCCGGTAGCGCTGCTGCTCGAAGCTGCGGTCGCGGATTTCGCCCAGACGGTTGAAGAATACGGCGCGGGCCAGCGCGTTGCGCGCTTCGCCCTTGTTCAGTCCAGCGTGGACGCGGCGGCGCAGCTCCACGCTTTGCAACCAGTCCAGGATGAACAGCGTGCGTTCGATGCGCCCCAGCTCGCGCAGGGCGATGGCTAAGCCGTTCTGGCGCGGATAGCTGCCGAGTTTCCGAAGCATCAGCGAGGCTGTCACCGTGCCCTGCTTGATCGAGGTCGCCAGCCGCAGAATTTCATCCCAGTGGGCACGAATAGCCTTGATGTTCAGCCTGTCGCTGCTAATCATCGGTTTGAGCGCGTCATAGGCGGTATCCCCCTTGGGGATGAACAGCTTGGTGTCGCCCAGGTCACGGATGCGCGGCGCAAAGCGGAAGCCCAGGAGATGCATCAGGGCAAAGACGTGATCGGTGAAGCCTGCCGTGTCGGTGTAGTGTTCCTCGATGCGCAGGTCGGACTCGTGGTACAGCAGGCCGTCAAGTACATAGGTCGAGTCGCGCACGCCGACATTGACCACCTTGGTGTGGAACGGCGCGTACTGGTCGGATATATGGGTGTAGAAGGTTCGCCCAGGGCTGCTGCCATATTTCGGGTTGATGTGACCGGTACTCTCGGCCTTGCTCCCGGTTCGGAAGTTCTGGCCGTCCGACGATGACGTGGTGCCGTCGCCCCAGTGTTCGGCGAAGGGATGCCGGAATTGGGCGTTCACCAACTCGGCCAGCGCTGTCGAATAGGTTTCGTCGCGGGTATGCCAGGCTTGTAGCCAGGCGAGCTTGGCGTAGGTCGTGCCGGGGCAGGACTCGGCCATCTTGGTCAGGCCCAGGTTGATCGCGTCGGCCAGGATGGTGGTCAACAGCAGATTTTTGTCCTTGGCCAGATCGCCCGATTTCAGGTGCGTGAAGTGGCGGGTGAAGCCCGTCCACTCATCGACTTCGAACAGCAGTTCGGTGATCTTGACGTGTGGCAGGATCATGGCTGTCTGGTCGATCAGCGCCTGCGCGGTGTCGGGTACCGCCGCATCCAGCGGCGTGATCTTCAGGCCCGACTCGGTGATGATCGCATTCGGCAGGTCGTTGGCCGCTGCCATGCGGTTGACCGTGGCAAGCTGCGCTTCAAGCAGCGTCAGGCGGTCGTGCAGGTACTGGTCGCAGTCGGTGGCCACGGCCAGCGGCAATGCGCTGGACTGCTTGAGGCTGGCGAACTTCGCGGGCGGCACCAGGTAGTCCTCGAAGTCCTTGAACTGGCGCGATCCCTGCACCCAGATGTCGCCCGAGCGCAGCGAGTTCTTCAGCTCGGACAGCGCGCACAGCTCGTAGTAGCGCCGGTCGATACCCGCGTCAGTCATCACCAGCTTCTGCCAGCGCGGCTTGATGAAGTCGGTCGGGGCATCGGCAGGCACTTTGCGGGCGTTGTCGGTGTTCATGCCACGCAGTACCTCGATGGCATCGAGCACGTTCTTGGCGGCGGGTGCGGCCCGCAGCTTGAGCACGGCAAGGAATTCCGGCGCGTAGCGGCGCAAGGTGGCGTAACTTTCGCCGATGCGGTGCAGGAAATCGAAGTCATCGGGCTGAGCGAGCTTCTGCGCCTCGGTGACGCTTTCGGCGAAGGCATCCCAGGACATGACGGCCTCGATGGCGGCGAACGGATCGCGGCCAGCTTGCTTGGCCTCGATCAGCGCCTGGCCGATGCGCCCGAACAGCCGCACCTTGGCGTTGATCGCCTTGCCGGATGCCTGAAACTGCTGCTGATGCTTGTTCTTGGCGGCGTTGAACAGCTTGCCCAGGATGCGGTCGTGCAAGTCGATGATTTCGTCGGTGACCGTGGCCATGCCCTCGATGGCCAGCGCCACGAGGGTGGCGTAGCGCCGTTGCGGCTCGAACTTGGCTAAGTCGGCGGGCGTCATCTGGCCACCCTCACGGGCGATCTTGAGCAGGCGGTTCTGGTGCACCGACCGCTCGATACCGGAAGGCAGATCGAGCGCCTGCCACGCCTTGAGGCGTTCGATGTGTTCCAGCATGTGCCGCGAGTTCGGTTTAACCGGCGACTGGCGCAGCCAGGCCAGCCAGGTCGTCTTGCCGTTGTCCCGGCGCCTGAGCAGATCGTCGAGGCGGCGGCGATGCGTGTCCGACAGTGGTTCGGCCAAGGCGTCATAGATGCGCCGGTTGGCGCGAGTGATGGCCTCGGCGCTAGCGCGCTCGATGGCGTTGAGCGCGGGCAGGATGATCGACTGTCGCCGCAGATGCTCAACCAAGGTGCTAGCCAGCACGATGCCTTTGTCGGTTTGCATGGCCAGGTCGGTCAGCGTGTGCACGGCCTGCCGGTAGTGGCTCATGGTGAACGGCTGGAAGCCAAACACCGTTTGCAGCTCGACCAGGTGCTCGCGCCGGGTCTGCTCCCGCTGCCCGTAGTCGTCCCAGCTTTCGACGCCGACCTTGAGCTGGTCGGCGACCAGTTTCAGTAGGGGCAAAGACGGCGCCTGATCGACACCAAGGAAGATTCCGGGAAAGCGCAGGTAGCAGAGCTGCACGGCAAAGCCCAAGCGATTCGCAGGCCCGCGCCGCTGGCGGATGATGGAGAGATCGGTATCGCTGAACGTGTAATGTCGAATTAGGTCGTCCTTGGTGTCCGGCAACGCCAACAGGCTTTCCCGCTCGGCGGCGGACAGTATGGAACGACGAGGCATATTTATTGATCCAATTTCAAGTATTGATACAGGGTCTCCCGGCTGACACCAAATTCACGGGCCAGCTTCGCTTTTTGCTCGCCCGCCGTGACGCGCCGTTTCAGTTCAGCAATCTGTTCACCGCTCAGAGACTTCTTTCGGCCTCGGTAGGCTCCGCGTTGCTTAGCGAGCGCGATGCCTTCGCGCTGCCGCTCACGGATCAAGGCCCGCTCGAATTCGGCGAATGCCCCCATGACCGACAGCATCAGGTTCGCCATCGGTGAATCCTCGCCGGTGAAGGTCAGGCTTTCCTTGACGAACTCGATGCGCACGCCGCGCTTGGTCAGCTTTTGTACGAGGCGGCGCAAGTCATCGAGGTTGCGCGCCAAGCGATCCATGCTGTGAACCACCACGGTGTCGCCTTCGCGCACGAAGGCCAGCAGCGAATCAAGCTCGGGCCGCTGGGTGTCCTTGCCCGACGCCTTGTCGGTGAACACCCTGCCGACTTCGACATGCTCCAGTTGCCGCTCCGGGTTCTGGTCGAAGCTGCTGACCCGGACGTAGCCGATGCGTTGACCCTGCAAGATACCTCCAAATACGAAAGTGTCAGGAAGAAATCTATGACCTTTCGCCGCAGGTGTCAAGAAACACAAAAGTTAACTCTATTCTGACGTTGCTGGGTGGCTTCTCCTGACATCAGGATAGGGTATGCCTCAGTCTGACAGTGATGAGTCGCAGGCGTTCGGATCGGCATCGGTTTCGCTCCCGGTCTTGGCGCGCGCCTGGAAGCGCTGATAGCACTCCAGCCCGCAGAAGTGCTCGACGTATTCCGCGCCTTCCGGGGTGAAGGCGGCATCGAGCGGGATTTCCTTGCAGCACACGCAGCAACTGGTGGCAGTCGGATCATTTGCATTCATGGTGGCACCCCTCCATTGACTGACGAAGACGGCGAATGCCGCCGCCGGCATCGGCTTGGCGAACAGGAAGCCTTGTCCTGTGTCGCAGTCCGCTTGTCGCAACAAATCAAGACTCGCCGATGTTTCCACGCCTTCGGCCACTACTTCCATGCCAAGCCCATGCGCAAGCTGAATCACGGTGCGCACGATGGTCTGGTCGCGGTGGTCGTTGGCGAGTCCGGCGACAAACGATTGGTCGATCTTGAGCGTGCTGATGGGGCAGCATTTCAGGTGTTGCAGGCAGGAATAGCCGGTGCCGAAGTCGTCGGCGGCGAAGCGCACACCGATCTGTCGCAAAGCTTCCAGGGCGGGGAAGATCGCCGGATCACCGAACGCAACCGATTCGGTCAGCTCAATTTCAAGATACGCGGCGGGCAACCCGGCATCGGCCAGCACGCCCTTTACCCACTTGTCGAAATCTGGCCCCACTTGGCTCGCCGAAACATTGACGGCCAGCCGGAACGGTTGCCATGCCAGCACCCGCCAGTCGCGCATTTGACGGCAGGCTGCGCCCAGCACCCATGCGCCGATTTCCGGCATCAGGCCGGACGATTCGATCACGGGCAGGAACTGGCCCGGCGGCAACAGTCCGAGCGTCGGATGACGCCAGCGCAACAGGGCTTCCGCGCCGACAATCTGCTCACTGCGCAAATCGACAATCGGCTGGTAGTGCAGCTCAAGCTGCCCGCGCTCGACCGCCTGCGCCAGTTGCGCCACTGTCCATTCAATTGGCTGGGAAGCGCTCATGATCGACCTCTGAAGGCCCGCAGCAGCCGCGTCACAGACAGGACAAACAAGCCGGTCAGCGTGAGGGCTGCAATACCCCAGTGCTCGCCGATGAACGCGCCGGCCGTCGTGCCGGCCAGCACAATGGCGAGAATCGGCAAATGACAGGGACAGGTGAGCACCGCCAGCGCACCCCACAGGTAGCCGGTGAACGGCTTGTGTGTCTCGGTCGGCAAGCGCTCGGGGCTGTTCATGGCAGACTCTCCGCTTGCTGGGCCGGCGCGGTCGGCATCGCGGCCAACTGCACTTCCAGATCGGCCAACGCTTCGCGTCGGCGTTCGACGAACTGACTCAGCACGGCAAGCTGTGCGGCTGTTTCATCGCAGTCCGCCGCATCCAGCGCCCGGCACAACCGCGCCAATGCGTCCAGGCCGATGCCCGCCTCAAAAGCGGCCCGCACAAAGCACAGCCGCTGCAAGGCGGCGTCATCGAACAAGCCGTAGCCGCCCGTGGTGCAGGCGACTGGCCGCAGCAATCCGCGCAGCAGGTAGTCGCGCACGATATGCACGCTCACCCCGGCCTCAAGGGCCAGTCGGGACACTGTGTAGGCGTTCATCGAACACCTCCTTTTCCTTATCCGGCGCAGCAGGACAGTTGCTTCACGTCCTTGCTGAAGGTCTGCGCCGCGAGCTTCAAGCCCTCGACCATCGTTAGGTAGGGGAACAACTGGTCGGCTAGTTCCTGCACCGTCATGCGGTTGCGAATGGCGAGAACAGCCGTCTGGATCAGTTCGCCCGCTTCCGGGGCCACCACCTGTACGCCAATCAGCCGTCCGCTGCCTTCCTCGATGACCAGCTTGATGAAGCCGCGGGTATCGAAGTTGGCGAGCGCACGCGGCACGTTGTCGAGCGTCAGCGTGCGGCTGTCGGTTTCGATGCCATCGTGGTGCGCTTCCGCCTCGCTGTAGCCCACGGTCGCCACTTGCGGGTCGGTGAACACCACGGCCGGCATCGCGGTCAGATTGATGGCGGCGTCGCCGCCGGTCATGTTAATGGCCGCACGAGTGCCGGCCGCTGCCGCCACATAGACGAACTGCGGCTGGTCGGTGCAGTCGCCGGCCGCGTAGATGTTCGGGCTACTGGTGCGCATGCCCTTGTCGATGACGATGGCCCCCTGCGCATTGACGGCTACCCCCGCCGCTTCCAATGCCAGGCTGCGCGTGTTCGGTGTCCGGCCGGTGGCGACCAGCAGCTTGTCGGCGCGCACTTCGCCCTGTCCAGTGGTCAGCACGAATTCGCCGTCCACATGGGCGACTTGGCTGGCTTGCGTATGTTCCAGTACCTTGATTCCTTCGGCACGGAAGGCGGCTGTGACGGCCTCGCCGATGGCAGGGTCTTCGCGGAAGAACAGCGTGCTGCGCGCAAGGATCGTGACCTGGCTACCCAGCCGGGCGAAGGCTTGCGCCAGTTCCAGCGCCACCACCGACGAGCCGATGACGGCCAGGCGTTCGGGAATGGTGTCGCTGACCAAGGCCTCGGTCGAAGTCCAGTAGGGTGACTCTTTCAGGCCCGGAATCGGCGGCATGGCCGGACTGGCACCCGTGGCGACCAGGCAGCGGTCGAACATCACGACGCGCTCACCACCCTCGTTCAAACTAACGATAAGGCTCTGGTCGTCCTTGAAACGCGCTTCACCGTGCAGAACGGTGATGGCTGAATTGCCGTCCAGGATGCCTTCGTACTTGGCATGACGGAGTTCTTCGACACGGGCCTGCTGCTGGGCCAGCAGCCGCTCGCGCAAGATCGTCGGCGGTGTGGGTGGCATGCCGCCGTCGAATGGGCTTTCCCGGCGCAGATGGGCGATGTGGGCGGCGCGGATCATGATCTTGGACGGCACACAACCGACGTTGACGCAGGTGCCGCCGATGGTGCCGCGCTCAATCAGCGTGACCTGCGCGCCTTGCTCGACGGCCTTCAGTGCTGCCGCCATCGCGGCTCCACCGCTGCCGATCACGGCGACTTGCAACGGGCGCTCGCCGCCGCTGCCCTTGTCGGCGGCACCCATCCAGCCGCGCACCTTGTCGAACAGCCCAGTGCGGTTGTCGGTCGGCGGGGCATCGGCGAGCATCGCTTTGTAGCCCAGGCCAGCCACGGCGGCGGTCAGTGCGTCCGGCGCTGTGCCTGGATCAAGGGCGAGCTGGGCCGCGCCCTTGGCATAGGACACTATGGCAGATTGGACGCCGGGTACTTTTTCCAGCGCTTCCTTGACGTGCGCCGCGCACGAGTCGCAGGTCATGCCGGTGATTTTTAGATGGGTCATGCGACAGATCCTTTTTCGTTTGTGGTAGCAGACAAGGGCGTCAGATGTGCTGCGCTGCCGTTTTCAGTGCCTCACTTCTTGACGCTGGACGGATAGCCTGCGTCTTCGGTGGCCTTGGTCAGCTTCTGCACGCTGGTCTTGGCATCATCGAAGGTGACAACCGCTTCGCGTGTCTCGAAGGTCACGTTAACTTTGCTGACGCCTTCGACCTTGGAAATCGCCTTCTTGACGGTGATCGGACAAGCGGAGCAGGTCATGCCCGGTACGGACAGCGTGACGGTCTGGGTGGCGGCCCACACGGGGGCAACAACGGCAGCGATGGCGAGAGAGGCAAACAGTTTTTTCATGATGAACTCCTGTGATTAATAGAAAAATGGCATGACGTAGGGAAATCCGAGCGCGACCAGAACCAGCGCGGCCACGACCCAGAAAATGAGCTTGTAAGTAGCGCGCACTTGGGGAATCGCACACACATCCCCTGGTTTGCAGGCTTGCGCCGGTCGGTAGATGCGCCGCCAGGCGAAAAACAGCGCCACCAACGCCGCGCCGATGAAGATCGGGCGATAAGGTTCCAACACCGTCAAGTTGCCGATCCAAGCGCCGCTGAACCCCAGGGCGATCAGAACCAGCGGCCCCAGGCAGCAAGCCGAGGCGAGGATGGCGGCTAGCCCGCCAGTGAAGAGCGCCCCGCGCCCGTTTTGAGGTTCAGACATACGCTTGTCCTTTCAAATCTGGATTGGATAGCTTAAGCTTACTTCCGTACCAATGTACGGAGTAAAGCGATATGGAAAAAAATTTGGAGAATCTGACTATTGGCGTTTTCGCCAAGGCGGCCGGGGTCAACGTGGAAACAATCCGGTTCTATCAGCGCAAGGGCTTGTTGCCGGAGCCGGACAAGCCCTATGGCAGCATCCGCCGCTATGGCGAGGCGGATGTGACGCGGGTGCGCTTCGTGAAATCAGCCCAGCGGCTCGGATTCAGCCTCGACGAGATCGCAGAGCTGCTGAGGCTGGATGACGGCACCCACTGCGAGGAAGCCAGCAGCCTGGCCGAGCACAAGCTTCAGGACGTGCGCGAAAAAATGACCGACCTGGCGCGCATGGAAACCGTGCTATCCGAACTTGTGTTCGCCTGCCATGCGCGGCAAGGGAACGTTTCTTGCCCGCTGATTGCTTCGCTGCAAGGGGAGAAAGAGCCGCGTGGTGCCGACGCGGTGTAGCCGAGGGTAGTTACGCCTTAGCGTGCTTTATTTTCCGTTTTCTGAGACGACCCCAACAGGAAATTCCAAGTTTTCAAGGAGCGGATATGAGTGCCGCCGCAGCAGACAGCGTCGCGGTCAGCCTTCCCATCGAAGGCATGACCTGCGCCTCGTGCGTGGGCCGAGTCGAAAAGGCCTTGAAGGCCGTGCCGGGCGTCAACAAGGCCAGCGTCAACCTGGCGACAGAACGCGCCGACATCACTTTCGAGAGCGCGCCGGACGTCGCTGCCGCCGTGCAGGCGGTGCAGAAAGCGGGTTACACCGTCACCGAAACCACGATCGAACTGTCGGTCACCGGCATGACCTGCGCCTCCTGCGTGGGCCGCGTCGAAAAGGCTTTGAAGGCCGTGCCCGGCGTCAGCAACGCCAGCGTCAATCTCGCCACCGAGCGCGCCAGCATCACCGCGGCCGGCGGCGTCCCCGCCAACGCCCTGATCCAGGCCGTGGCCAAGGCCGGCTACGAGGCGCGGCCCCTCTCGGCGGAATCCAGCCACACCGACGCCGTGGCCGAACGCCAGGCCGCCGAGCTGAAATCGCTCAAGCGCGCGCTGACCGTCGCCACGGTCTTCGCGCTGCCCGTGTTCATCCTGGAAATGGGCGCCCACATCGTGCCGGCGTTCCACCATGTCATCGCCGAGACCATCGGCACGCAGAACAGCTGGTACCTGCAATTCGTGCTGGCCAGCATCGTGCTGTTCGGCCCCGGCCTGCGCTTCTTCCAGAAGGGCATCCCCGCGCTGCTGCGCGGCGCGCCTGACATGAATTCGCTGGTGGCGGTGGGCACGTCCGCCGCCTACGCCTATTCGGTGGTCGCCACCTTCGCGGCAGGCCTCCTGCCTGCCGGCACGGTCAATGTCTATTTCGAAGCCGCCGCGGTGATCGTGGCGCTGATCCTGCTTGGACGCTACCTTGAGGCCCGGGCCAAGGGCAACACGTCCGAGGCCATCAAGCGCTTGCTGGGCCTGCAGGCCAAGACCGCGCGTGTTGTCCGCGACGGCGCCACGCTTGAACTCGCCATCGAAGACGTGGTCACGGGCGACCTGATCGAAGTCCGTCCCGGCGAGCGCATCCCCGTGGACGGCGAAGTCGTGGAAGGCAACAGCTACATCGACGAATCCATGATCAGCGGCGAACCCGTGCCGGTGGAGAAGACGCCCGGCGCCGAAGTAGTGGGCGGCACCGTCAACCAGAACGGCGCGCTGACGTTCCGGGCCACCAAGGTCGGTGGCGACACGCTGCTGGCGCAGATCATCCGTATGGTCGAACAGGCGCAGGGCTCGAAACTGCCAATCCAAGCCATGGTGGACCGCATCACGATGTGGTTCGTGCCAGCCGTCATGGCCGCGGCGGTGGTGACCTTCATCATCTGGCTCACGTTCGGGCCCGAGCCTGCCCTGACGTTCGCATTGGTCAACGCGGTGGCCGTGCTGATCATCGCCTGCCCCTGCGCCATGGGCCTGGCCACACCGACCTCCATCATGGTGGGCACGGGGCGCGCGGCGCAGATGGGCGTGCTGTTCCGCAAGGGCGAAGCCTTGCAGTCCCTGAAGGATGCCAAGGTGGTGGCGGTGGACAAGACCGGCACCCTGACCAAGGGCCGCCCCGAACTGACCGACCTGATCGTCGCGCCGGGCTTCGAACGGTCCGCCGTGCTGGGCAAGGTCGCCACCGTCGAAGCCAAGTCCGAACATCCGATCGCCCAAGCCATCGTGGACGCGGCGCGCGCCGAGAACATCGCGCTGGGCACGATCTCGCAGTTCGAATCGATCACCGGCTTCGGCGTGAGCGCCCGCGTGGACGGCGACCTAGTCGAAATCGGCGCCGACCGTTTCATGCGCGAGCTGGGCCTGAGCGTCGAGTCCTTCGGCTCGGACGCCGCGCGCCTGGGCGACGAAGGCAAGACTCCGCTGTACGCCGCCATCAACGGCAAGCTGGCCGCCATGATCGCCGTCGCCGACCCCATCAAGGAAACCACGGCCGCCGCTATCCGCGCCCTGCATGAACTGGGCCTGAAGGTCGCCATGATCACCGGCGACAACCGCCGTACCGGCGAAGCCATCGCCCGCCAGCTCGGCATCGACGAAGTCGTCGCCGAAGTGCTGCCCGACGGCAAGGTCGCAGCCGTACAGCGCCTGAAGCAGCAGTACGGACCCATCGCCTACGTGGGCGACGGCATCAACGACGCGCCGGCGCTGGCCGAAGCGGACGTGGGCCTGGCCATCGGCACCGGCACGGACATCGCCATCGAGGCCGCCGACGTGGTGCTTATGTCGGGCGACCTGGGCGGCGTGCCCAACGCCATCGCCCTGTCCAAGGCCACCATCCGCAACATCAAGCAGAACCTGTTCTGGGCCTTTGCCTACAACGTGGCCTTGATCCCGGTGGCGGCGGGCCTGCTGTACCCGGTGAACGGCAGCCTGCTGTCGCCGGTGTTCGCGGCGGGCGCGATGGCTCTGTCCAGTGTGTTCGTGCTGAGCAACGCGCTGCGGCTGCGCCGCTTCACGGCGCCCTTCCCGGCCCGGGGCTAAACTCCGCCTTCCCGGTCCGGGCCGGCAAGCGCGATCCCTACTGGCTCTTCTCTTTCGGCGCGATGGCCACCAGCGCGCGCACCTCCTTCAGCAAGCGTTCCATTTCCGCCGGTTGCGGGCCGCCCGAGGTGGCGCGGTTCTTGACCTGTGCCCGTTCTCGCTCGTTGGCCGGTGTTACGCGCGCCGCCAGCAGATGCCCCAAGGTATCGACGGCCATGCGCACCTTGCTCCCCTTCTTGCACTTGTGGCCTTCATAGCCCGCAGCACGCGGACCGCTCTCGCACGTCGATTGCAGCGTGCGACCATCAAGGATCACTGCACTGGGTTGACCCTGGCGCTGCTGGGCCACGCGCAACACCGAACGCAAGTCATACACCATGCCTCGAGACAATCCGCCTGCAAGCCACGCCGTGTCTGCTGATACACCTCATCCCACGGCGGAAAGTCATTGGGTGGCGAACGCCACGACGCTCCCGCACGAGCCTTCCAACGCAGGGCGTTGAACATCGCCCTGAGCTGGTGCTTGCGCTGCGGCGCGCGCTCGCTCATCAACGTCAAGGACGGCGCGGCGAACGCGCATTCGAACCGGTATCGGAATTATCCCAACTTTAATGAACCAAATGCTCATCCGAAAGGCCATGCGGCGCGAAGTGCTCGTCAAGCTACCTTTTGGCCTTTGAAGTAGCGGCTCTCTGTCGCAAGCCGCGCGCTGCCTCGATCTACTCACTTATTACACTCCAACTTCAGTGAATCAAATCTCAAGTTGAGTGAACTTCGACAGCGGCCTGATTCCACTGCCCAACTTGAACGAACTTTTCGGTGAGAAATCCAAGTTGAATGAACTTTTTGGACAAAATACCAACTTGAATGAACCAAATATCCGCCTTTGGCTAAGCGCCGATCTAAGGTCTCTTGACCTGCTCGCCGAATTTTGAACCTCATAGCCCAAATGTCGAAGTTCATCGAAGGTGGACACTCGACATTTTTTGAATCATGGACTTAGTGAAATTTGGTTCATTCACTTTGGCCGCACTGGTTAATTGAACATGGCATTCTTCCCCAGAAAGTTCATTGAACTTGGGCGCTGAATGGGACCATCACATCGCGAGGTCCCCCACGCCAGTGCACTGAGGTACCCTCCAACGGCTGTGAGCTACACGTGGATGATGAGTGTCTGCCATCGGCCAGAAGCGGACAGCTGAAAATGTCGAACTTCGGCAAGAAGCAATCGTTTGCAGCAACAAAGCTGCAGTCATGCGGACAGCTCGCCGCAGCGGCGTAGGTCCGCTCGGGCATGCTCCGCGGCCGTGGATGCCTGTAGGAACTTTGGTCATCAGAATTGCGGCGGAGGGAATGTTTTTTTGGGCCGGTAAGCGGACCGCGCTCCAAGGCGGCGATTGAAGAGCAATCTCGAGGTCAAGCAAGTAATCGGTGGATGTCAGCGCGCCGGCGACCAGACTCCTCGCCCGGTTGTCGTAATCCATTTCGGAGCACTGACCAACACACAAACTAAAAGATTGGACCCGTCGTCGTACGATAGAGACTCGTTGCGCGTCGCCCAAGGGGCTAGACGGAGTGCACGGGTCGCGCCGCCTCTCCGTCCTTAGCTACTTGAGAGCTTGTGTTTCGACAGTCAAATGTGAAAGTTCGTGAATGTGCGACAATTTGGCCTTATAGAACGAACTGTCCTTGGGACTCTGAGTCGCAAGCGAGACGATAGCGGAAAAGTGACTAGGACCGATCTGCCAAACATGCAGATCCGCAATCGAATCTTCGCTCCCCGCTAGCGCCTCAGCGATCTCCTCTCGCACCTTGGTCCCTTCAGTGGTGGCATCCAGAAGCACGTTGCCGGATTCACGGATCAGTCGCCACGACCAGCGCAAGATAACCAACGCACCGATCACACCCATGACTGGATCAGCCCATAACCATCCGTAGCTGCGGCCTAGAATCAACGCAACAGTGGCAAGTACCGAAGTTAGAGCGTCCGCCAAGACATGAATATAGACAGCGCGAAGATTGTTGTCCTTGGCATGGAAGCCGTGTTCAAAATGGTGATCATGGTGGTGACCGTGGTCATGATGATGGGAAGGAGCGTCTTTGAGGAGACAGCCGACACTAGATTCACCACCAAACCCACGATAGCCACCCGATGGCCTGGTTATAGCTAATGGGAACGGGATTGGCTAGACGCACGACGCCTTCCCAGCCAAAGAGCATGGCGATCAACGCAAGCGCTACGGCGATGGCAAAGCCGGCCAGGTCGCCTAGCTTACCGGTGCCGAAGGTAAACCGACGGTCTGTTGCATAGCGTCGCGCGTAGCCATATGCCAGCATGATGATAAGCATGGCACCAGCGTGTGTGGACATGTGCCAGCCGTCGGCGACAAGTGCCATCGAGCCGTAGTGCCATGTCGGTCATTTCAAATAGTATAGGGGGGCTATAGTAGATTAAATACAACACTCCTTGTCGAATGCCGGCGAAGGGATTAAGCAGCCCTCCAGGCAGCGCCATCGAGTGGTGGGCTTAGGGGCACAGATGCCCGGTGTCTATTGGCTCGTGGGAAGGGCGAGATGCCTGCAAATTTTTGCGGTTTTACACAGATCGAGCGAGGGCCTGGGGCTGGCTCTCGCCCTCGCCTCAGCGGATTGCAGCACGCCGACTACGCCATGGCACGGCAGGCCTGCGCGCAATCATTGCATATGCTCGCGCAATGTTGACAGTGGCTACTCTGGAATTTTGCGCATTCCTGGCCACACTCCTCACATACTTCCGCGCAAAGGTCACATATTTGGCGAGCGAATTCGCTACTTCGGGCCATATATGCCGCCGCTAGCCTGCATACTGCCGAGCAATCAGCGTCAAGCTTTACGCATCTTGCCATCTTCGTTGCGTCTTCTTCTGTTAGGCAAGCGGCGAAGCACTGGTCGCACGCCTGGGCGCAGGTATAGCATTCGCGGATACAGGTTTCATATTGAGTCGAGTTCATGGAGAGCTCCTATGGAATGGGGCGTTAGCGCCCACATATCTGGCAGCACGTTTCATGCCGCATCCCCGTAACGTCGCTGCTTAAGCGCAGAGATGGACCGGGCGAACTCAACCCAGCTGCAGAGCCCAACGCTGTATTCTGTTTCATTACATTTGAGTAATGTCGCCCCGCGCAGCGAGGCTAGCTACCTAGGCTCACTGAGGACCAGTTACCGCACGCGCCTCGCGGTCCCCGCCCGCAAGCGATGCCGCACCTGGCTAGAGCTTGAGCCCATGACAGCTATGCATCCAGGTCTACAGACCTAAGTCGCAGCGAGTTTCCAATTACACTCACCGAAGACAAGGCCATGGCCGCTGCAGCAATAATGGGCGAGAGCAATATTCCGAAGACCGGATAAAGAACGCCAGCTGCAACGGGAATTCCTGCAGCGTTATAGACGAATGCGAAAAAGAGGTTTTGTTTGATATTCCGCATCGTCGCTTTGGAAGCATGGCGTGCTCGGACGATGCCCATGAGATCGCCGTGAAGCAGCGTGACGCCGGAACTTTCCATGGCGACATCCGTGCCGGTCCCCATGGCAATGCCGACGTTCGCCGCGGCAAGTGCAGGCGCATCATTCACGCCGTCACCTGCCATCGCGACGGTGTGGCCTTTTCCCTGATACCGCCGTACAGCCGCCCCTTTGTCCTCTGGCAGCACCTCCCCTACTGCTTCGTCAATTCCCAAATGCCTCGCAACGGCTTGGGCCGTCGTCTTGTTGTCTCCCGTCAGCATTACCACCTTGATTCCTGCCTGATGAAGGGCCTTGATCGCCTGCGGCGTGGTCGACTTGATGGGGTCTGCGATGCCGACTAATCCTGCGTATTGGCCATCCCAGCCTACGTAGATAACGGTGGCTCCTTTTTCGCGAATAGCCTCTCCGTGGCGCTCGGCGGGCACGTCCACCCCTTGCTCCTCTAAGAAGCGGGCACTACCGCACACTACTCGGCGCCCAGCCACCAGCCCAATCACTCCTTTCCCCACAGGAGAGTCGAAATCGGCCACCGGCAACAGCTGGATTCCCTCGTTCTCCGCAGCGCCGACGATGGCTGCAGCAAGGGGGTGCTCGCTTGCGCGCTCCACACTGGCGAGTGCCTGAAGTAGGTCGGCCCGGTCTATCGCCTCGACCGGCACAACCTCTGTAACTGTGGGCTTGCCTTCCGTTAGAGTACCTGTCTTGTCGACGATCACGAGGTCCACTTTCTGCATATGCTCCAGTACCTCCGCGTCTCTGATGAGTACCCCGCTTTGGGCGGCGCGGCCGACACCGACCATGATGGACATAGGAGTTGCCAACCCGAGCGCGCACGGACACGCGATGATCAGAACGGAGACCATTGCGATCAGCGCATAGGTGAAGGCGGGCGTCGGCCCCCACAGCATCCATGCTCCGAATGCCAGTACAGCCGCGAGGATGACGGCAGGCACAAACCAGCCGGCCACTTGATCGACCAATCGCTGGACCGGAGCGCGACTTCGCTGCGCCGCGCCTACCATTTGAACGATCCGAGCTAGCAAAGTGTCCGCACCCACACGGTCGGCACGCATGACAAAACTGCCGGACTGATTCATTGTCCCCCCTGTCACACGGGAGCCCGGTGTTTTCGCCACCGGAATAGGCTCACCTGTCACCATCGACTCGTCAACCGTGCATCGCCCTTCGACGACCTGGCCATCCACAGGCACCTTCTCTCCCGGGCGTACGCGCAGGTTATCCCCCACCTGCACGGACTGCAGATCTACAGTCTCATCTTGACCATTCGGACTGACTCTTACTGCCGTTTTCGGCGCAAGGCTCAGCAACGCCTTAATCGCACCCGAAGTTCTTTCGCGAGCACGAAGCTCGAGGACTTGGCCGAGCAAAACCAAAACCGTAATCACTGCCGCGGCCTCAAAGTAGACGGCCACCGCACCTTGTGGACGGAAGGCCTCCGGGAACCGTTGCGGTATGAAAGTGGCAACGATGCTGTACACCCAAGCTACGCCTGTTCCCAGTGCGATCAGTGTGAACATGTTCAGACTGCGATTCGTGATCGATTGCCATGCCTTCGAAAAGAACGGCCAGCCTGCCCACAACACGACGGGGGTCGCGAAGATAAGTTGTATCCAGTTGGACGTTTGCGGGCTGATGAATCGGTGCAGGTTGAAGAGGTGTCCACCCATTTCCAGAACAAATACCGGCAAGGTGAGCAGAAGGCCTATCCAAAACCGACGATTGAAGTCACGCAGCTCATGGCCGTCCTGCTCATCATCCAAAGAGACCGTTACGGGTTCGAGTGCCATGCCGCAGATGGGGCAGCTGCCCGGGCCGGCTCGTCGGACTTGTGGATGCATGGGGCATGTGTACTGCGCGGCAATTTTCCCAGGTGCCGGCAGGGCACCATGCGTCGCGTCATACTCTGTGGGCTGGGCATGGGGTACATGTCGCCCACCCGTTGCATGCCCCCCTCGACCTGCCCCATCAATAGGCTGGTCGGCGCGGTCTCGGTGACATGCGTGGTGGCTAGGCTCGCCCATGGACGAATGCCCGGAATGGTCACCGACACCAGCTGGCGGCTTGGTAGGCTTTGCCATGACACTCCTCGCTAGGATGGCGTAGATCTACAGCATAGGCCTTTCCATCGCCGGAAGGTCAATCCCTTACTAGAGGCTTGTTCTGAAAGGCCCACGATCTGAGGAATCGAATCAGTCTTGAGATGCCGGCAGCCTTACGCTATGTATAGGACTGATAGACTTCTGCCTTCCCTGAGGGCAGGACGAGAAGCACGTCATAGGCCATGTGCCTTCCTCCGTAGTCCGGGCCATCCATTCCTGGCGAGCCCAGAGGCATGCTCGGAACCGCCAGTCCGACTGCGTTTGGCTTCTCCTTCAGCAGTCGGGTGATCTCCCTGGCCGGGACGTGCCCCTCCAGTACATATTCTCCAACGACTGCGGAATGGCAGGAGCCGAACGCGTCCGGGATGCGGTTACGTTGTCGTACAGACGAGGTATCGCTGACGTCATGAGTGGTCACTTCAAAGCCATTGGCTTCGAGATGGCTCACCCAGTCTTTGCAGCAGCCGCAAGTGGGCGTCTTCCAGACTTCGATGAGCGTCTTCGGTTGGGCCATCAAGGGGATGGGAGACAAGACGATCGTCACCAATAGGGCTCTACGCAGAAGATTGGCGCTGTGGCTTTCTGTTCGCATCAAATTTCTCGGGTTGGCGGTATAGAAAATGCACTAGAGTCCTGGAAGTCATCACGACATGGGCGATGGTGACAGGATCCCCAGCGCTGCAACAAGAAGCAGGATAAGAGTGGCAGCACTACTCTCGAACATGAGGCTACGACGTAGCGTAAGAACAGCTATCGCATGATCGCCCGTTCGGACGGCGTGCTCCAGACGCGGACTTAGATAGAAGCGATTAGCGGCAGCCAGTGCAAGCATCGTGCCAAATAAGCCAAGCTTTGCGACAAGCAGACCACCGTAGGATGTCAACGACATATCGGGTAGCGAAGCACCGACGATCAACAAATAGTTGACCACGCCCGTAATGGCAAGCGTCAGCACGATGGCTGTGCCCACTTGGGCAAAGCCGTTTGAAGTGCGGTTCAATAAGGCAACGTTGCCGGAGGTGGCTGTCGGCTGAGATAACAGGAGGAACGCGAGGAGCGCGCCCGCCCAAGCGCCGGCAGCGATCAAATGCACGATGTCCGATGTGAGGTGAACGTAGCGCCTAAAGCCTTCGTCCATGGCACCATGCCCGCCCCAAGCGAGTGTGGACAGCGCGATGCCACCGGCTATCGAGAAAATGCCTAGTCCGACCCTCTGATGCGTGCGAGCAAGTACTCCCACTAGCACGCAAAGCATCAACGCACCCAGTCGAGCCACCCATGCCGCGCCAAAGTCAGTGCCTGTCACGATCATTTCGAAGACGTGGCTTTGAAGCTCTGCGTAGGATGTGGCGCCGGTCATGCTTTTGGCCATTATGGCAATATTGGCCAGCGACAGGATGATGCCCAGAGCAGCGAGCGCCGTGCTAACCGCTAAGAATCGCGCACCCGTCGACGAGGCGATTTCCCGTTGACGTAGCGCGTACATACTGAATAGCGGCAGCCCGAAAAGCATGGCAAGGTCAAGATAGAGTGCGAAACGCACGACGACAGTCGGCCAGTCCATTCAGGAATCACTTGACGGTAAACGCGATACTGCCGGTGACTGGATGCGTATCGGAGGACACCGCACGCCAATCCACTCGGTAGTTGCCAGGCGCAAGCACTTGCGCCGGCGTGATGATCATAGCCTTCGGGTCATCGCTACCTGAGATTTTGGCGTTCACCTTCATCGGCCCGTGGTTCGCCATACCGGGCATACCGGTCATGACCAGCGTCGCTCCTGAGAATTGCGTTGTCAGATTTTCCGAGAATTTCAGCTCGATCTTCGGAGGTGCAGTCACCTCGGCCTTGTCGCTGGGCGAGGAAGAAAGCAACTTCGGATGAGCGATGGCCGCGACGCTGGCGAGCATAGCGGCCATAGTCAAAGTGGCGCGAATTGTTGCGAAAAAGGTTGGCATTGTGAGGTCCTAAATACACTGCGGATTAAAATCATTGGAGCGGCGTTCCGCCCTGCCATTTGGGATGTTGGAAGTGTCAAACTGTTGTCGGTTGCTCGGTTCGTATCCCATCCAACTCGAACCACGAGTTGGAAAGGCTCATTCCCAAAGCCGGCGTGTCGTTGCTAAGAGAGCTAGGGTACCGACAAAATGCGTTGGGCGGCGCTAGACGCTAAAACCAGATGCGAACCCCAGCCAAGATCGCGCGCTCAGACCGGCTTTCTCCCTCTTCGCTCGCATAGCTCGCCGTCTTTCCGAACTTTCGTCCGAACGAAACACCGATGTACGGTGCAACTTCGCGGGTCAGCTCATAGCGCAAGCGAAAGGAGAGCGAGGCATCCGACAAGCCCGCACCGACACCTCGCGCCTTGTCGTCTTTTCCGTACACACTGGCTTCGATCTCTGGAGTCAGGATTAGGCGCTGTGTAAGTAGCAGATCGTATTCAGCCTTCAGCGCGAGCGCGGTTCGTCCAGAACCTCCCACATAACCCGTTATTTCCGTCTCGATGTTATAGGGAGCCACTCCCTGAACACCGATCGCGGCCCAGTTGCGCTTTGGACCAGTGCCGAAATCGCGTCGCGCACCCAACTGTAGATCCCAGAATGGTGAAACGGTGTGACTCCAGAACGCCTCGATCTTTCCGTCAGTGCTGCCATTGACCCGATCACCTTCACTCTTTATCCAGAGCTTATTCAGATCACGCCCGACCCAGAACTGGCCGTCCCATTGAACACCAGTGTTGCCATCTCTGTCATACGCCATTCCCAGTTTGTCAAAAAGCAGATGGCTCGTGATCATGTTGTCCATCATGTGTGGATGGATGTCGTAAGCGGAATATCGTTGTTCTGTTGTGCCGTCGCTTGTGGGTAAAGTTCCAACCGGCACTTCGCCTGAATTCGCTCCGCCCGCCATGTTCTGTATCGAGCCATGGTCCATGCCTTTCATCGAATCCTGGCTCATGCCTTTCATCGAGCCATGGTCCATGCCCTTCATCGAATCCTGGCTCATGCCTTTCATCGAGCCATGGTCCATGCCCTTCATCGAATCCTGGCTCATGCCTTTCATCGAGCCATGGTCCATGCCTTTCATCGAATCCTGGCTCATGCCTTTCATCGAGCCATGGTCCATGCCCTTCATCGAATCCTGGCTCATGCCTTTCATCGAGCCATGGTCCATGCCCTTCATCGAATCCTGGCTCATGCCTTTCATCGAGCCATGGTCCATGCCCTTCATCGAATCCTGGCTCATGCCTTTCATCGAGCCATGGTCCATGCCTTTCATCGAATCCTGGCTCATGTTTTTCATCGAGCCATGGTCCATGCCTTTCCCCGAATCCTGGCTAGATCCTTCCGCCGAACCGTGGTTCATGCCATCCACCGAACCATGGCCCATACCAGGCATTGCGCCGGGATTCGTTTGAGCCATCGCTAACCCCCCAGTGACAGCCAGAACTGCCCCTCCTGCAATCGCCGCGAACCGATTTTTCGTACCTTTATGGTTTGTCATTTGCCTTCACTCCACGACCACTGCACGGAACATGCCAGCTTCCATATGAAAAAGAAGATGACAGTGATATGCCCAGTTTCCTCGGGCGTCGGCACTCACTCGGTAGGTGATACGCTGCGCAGGATTCAAGCTTATTGTGTGCTTGCGGACTTGGAACTTCCCATCTGGGGACTCCATGTCGCTCCACATTCCGTGCAAATGAATGGGATGAGTCATCATGGTGTCATTGACCAAAACAAAGCGGACCCGCTCTCCAAACTTCAGCACAATGGGCTTTGTCTCAGTGAACTTAAGACCGTTGAATGACCACATGTAGCGCTCCATGTTGCCCGTCAGATGGAGCTCGATCTCCCGCGTGGGATTTCGATTGTCCGCCGGTTCCATCACGGAATGGAGATCGGCATATGTCAAAACCCTGCGGCCGTTATCGCGCAAGCCAGGGCCCGGGTCGTCCAATCTCGTCGAGACGACGTCGGGGGGCATCGTATTGGCAGGACTGCGCTCTTCCGGATAGGGGTGCTTGACCTCGACCATGCCCCCTTCATTTCCATTGTTGCCATGGTTCATTCCTGCCATTCCCGACATTGCGCCCATACCGCTCATGCCGGCGTGATCCATGCCCTGCATCGAACCATGATCCATAGCGCCTGGCCCTGACGATGGTGTGCTTCCCATGGAGGAATGATCCATTCCCTCCATCGCGGCTCCACTCGAGCCGCCCACCTCCATCCCAGGCATATCGTGAGCCATGCCCATATCCATCATGGTCAAAACTTGCACGCGGTCTAATGCGGGAACTTCCGCCTGCATTCCCTCGCGCGGGGCGAGCGTAGCGCGCGCATAGCCAGACCGATCCATAGCTTGCGAAAAGATGGTGTAGGCACGGTCTTCAGCCGGTTCGACAATAACGTCGAAGGTCTCTGCGACAGCGATCCGGAACTCATCCACTTCCACCGGCCTGACGGGCTGCCCGTCAGCGGCCACCACGGTCATTTTCAGACCGGGGATCCGGACGTCAAAATAAGTCATTGCCGAGCCGTTAATAAAGCGGAGGCGCACTTTCTCTCCTGGCCTGAAGAGTCCAGTCCAGTTCCCAGCGGGCGATTTCCCATTCGTCAGAAAGGTATACGTGGCGCCGGACACATCGGCGAGGTCCGTATTGTTCATGCGCATCTGCTGCCACATCAGACGCTCATTCAATGCCTGCTTCCATCCGACCCTCTTCGCATCCTCTCGGAGACTCTCAACCGATGGTTGGATGTAGTTGTAGTAATCGGGCGACACCTTCAGCTTGCGGAAGACACTCATCGGATCTTCGTCGGTCCAGTCCGAAAGCAGTACGACGTGATCGCGATCTGCGCTTACCGGGTCGGGACGTTCAGGATCGATGACGATCGCGCCGTACAGCCCGGTTTGCTCTTGGAAGCCCGAATGGCTGTGATACCAATAGGTGCCGCTTTGGCGCACTTGAAATTGGTAGTCAAACGTCTCCCCCGGACGAATACCAGGAAAGCTGAGCCCCGGCACGCCATCCATGCCCGTGGGAAGAAGGATTCCATGCCAGTGAATCGAGGTATCCTCTTTCAGGCGATTAGTCACGCGTAGCGTGACAGTATCGCCCTCCTTCCAGCGCAATGTCGGAGCAGGCAGTGTCCCGTTGACCGTTGTGGCCATACGTGGCGCACCCGTGAGGTTCGCTGGAGTCTGCGCGATTTCCAACTTAAAATCGGTGCCAGACAGCACTGTATTCTGCGACGCGTTGGTGGCCGCCCAGACGGGCGTGCGCCAAAGACCGAGGCTGGCCAACGTACCTCCGGCAGCCAAGCCCTGAACGAAGCGGCGGCGTGGGTTTGAAACTGCACTTGTCATTCGCTATCTCCCCGGGGCGGCCAATAAGGCCCCCGGTCTTGGTTACTTGATCGACACTGCGCCTTTCATGCCTGCGGGATAGTGGCCCGGTTCCAGGCATGCGAACGCGACTCGCCCTGCCTTGTCGAACTGCCACACGATTTCGCCCGTCTTTCCGGACGTTAATGAGATCGAGTTGGGTTCCTCATGACGCATACGGGGATCGCTCAGCATCATCTGATAGTGGGCATCGAGAGTTGCTTCTGTCCCCAACACCATTTCGTGACGAATCTTCCCCGAATTGGTCACGTTGAACCGAACCGTCTCGCCGGCCTTGACCTCAACGTCGCTGGGCATGAACCGCATGGCGTCTGTCATGTTGACGTCGATCGTTCGAGACACCTTGTCGGACGAACCAGGTTTGCCGATCACCGCGGCCGTGTCATGGCCGTCGCGATGACCCCCGGCGTGGTCCCCAGAGGCCGCCGCACCCAGGGAAATCATCAACGCAGCCGTGGCTGTGGCCGCTTTAGCCAATATCTTTTTCTTAGCCATCGCAATCCTCTGAGCTTAGATGGAAAGGTAGTATTTGGCACTATAGATAGCCGCACCCAACCCCAAGCTGTCAGAGAGATTACTTTTTTGTAATGTTAGCTGTATGGCCGATTGATATGCCCACTTCTGTGCCGCCTCGATTAGATGCCGCAAACGCAGTACCACCATGCATGCGTGCTATTGCATCAACGATCGCGAGACCTAGCCCATGTCCCTCCGCCCTCCCGCTGCGGGCGCTGTCAGCCCGAAAGAAACGATCAAAAATTCGCGGCAATGCCTCTGGTTCGATGGGGGTTCCCATGTTGCGGACCTTGATTTCGCCTTCGCTGCCACTGCCTCGACAGAAAATATCAATGTTGAGACCTCTTGGGCTCGCCTTTATGGCGTTGCTCAACAGGTTTGCCAAGGCCCGGCGCAGCAAGCGCGGATTTGCTCGAACCGCCCCTCCACCGTGAATAGTGACCGACAGTCCGGCCTCCTCCAATGCAGCTTCGTAGTACTCGACGACGTGCGTTGCTACATCAAGCAGCTGGACTTGTTGCGGATCCTGAGCGAGCTCCCCGCCGTCTGCACGAGCAAGGAACAACATATCATTGACAAGCGCCGTCAGGCTCTGCAGTTCTTCCAAGTTTGAGGCGAGCAGATCCTTCAGCTCATCAACGGAGTGAGCCGAGGAAAGTGTGACTTCGGTACCGTTGATTAACGTCGCCAACGGAGTACGCAGCTCATGCGCTACATCTGCGTTGAAGCCCTCCATCTGCTGATACGCGGCTTGCAAACGATCCAGCGTGTTATTGAACGTGTGCGTGAATTCGCGTAGCTCCCGGTCGATCCCGCGCTCTGGAAGCCGTACCGCCAAGTTCTCGGGCTGGATAAGTGAGGCCTGGACGGATAGCCTGCGTATTGGCGTTAACGAACGCCGAACCGCCCAGGCGGATAGAACCACCGTGGCGCCGACCCACAGTGCGCAGATGAAAATAAGTGCAGTGGCAAACGCATACAGGAACTGCATGCTTGGCCGAATATTCACCGCGACGATCAGGTCGGCGTCTTTGAGAACCGGACTGTCAATCTTCAGACTCAAACCACGCATGTCCCATCCGTCCAGAGTCTTTAGCCACACTTCGTCCTCGCCCACTTGCCGCAGGGCGGGAGGCGCGTCGGTGCCATAGAGTACTTTTCCATCACGGCCCAAGATCCACACCCTCAGATTGACATGGCCGACGAGGATATTGCCGAGAGTCTCCCGAAACTGCTCCATGTCCTGAGGCGTATCGAGCATGTCAATTAGATGGTCTATTAGCTCCAACTTTCCCGCCACCTCACTCATCTCCTGGCGCTGCACTTCCCGCTTAAGTGCCCAGAACAGGGTATAGCCGGCGATGCAGGATACGACGAAAGCGATCACGCCCAGCAGGACCGTGAGGCGGATTTCAATTGACGGTATGCGCCAGCCTCTCACGATGCTCTAGCCTCGAGCACGTAGCCCATCCCACGCACGGTGTGAAGGAGTTTTTTTTCGAAAGGGTCATCAATCTTCGCGCGGAGTCGGCGCACCGCCACTTCAATGACGTTTGTGTCGCCATCGAAATTCATATCCCACACCTGCTCCGCGAGCATTGTCCTGGACAGCACCTCACCCTGCCGGCGCAACATCAGCGCGAGCAAGGAAAATTCTTTCGCGGTCAAATCAAGTCTGACTCCCGCACGGTGAGCCTTGCGACGGGCTAGATCCAACTCTAAGTCGTCCAGTCGCAAAAGCGTGGATTCTTGCCCTCGGCCGCGGCGCAGCAATGCCTGTATCCGAGCAAGGAGCTCCGAAAACGCGAATGGCTTTACAAGGTAGTCGTCCGCTCCACCCTCCAAACCTCGAACGCGGTCTTCCACCTTATCGCGCGCGGTCAACATGAGCACAGGCGTGTCCTTAACCCGGCGCAGGTCACTCAAGATACCGAACCCATCGATACCGGGAAGCATGACATCCAGCACTATCAGGTCGTAGTTGTTCTCCAGTGCGGCATGCCTGCCGTCTGTCCCGTCCAGTGAAACGTCGACGACGTAGTTGTGTTCCCTCAATCCCTTCTGAAGATAGTGCGCAAGCTTGCGCTCATCTTCAATGACCAGAATACGCATAGTCCACCTCAATTCATTGCATAAATGTAATCAGGCAGTCCGAGTCATGTCAGGACAGCCCACGTAGAGTTCAGCCTGTAGGACAACCACGCCGTTGAACTCTGAACCCAAGGACTATTTATGCGAACTCGCAAATCGATCACTTCACTTATTGTGGCTGCGGCAGCGCTCGGGCCGGCCATCGCCGGCGCATCCACTACCTTCGAAGTTACCAACGACGAAATCGGCGTTGCGACACATTATGCGCCCTCCGCTGTCACACGAGAGCAGGTCGCTCAAGACCTGGCAGCTTGGAAGAAGCGCCCCATTACGGCCGATGGATGGACATTGACCGACGGCGAGGAAGGGTGGACTGCCGCCTTCGGAAGAGGCGATGCACCGGGTGACCGACACAGCATTCTGTCGCAGACGTCCCATCCACACTGGCAGGCTGTGGACGGTGAAGCCGGTTGGCTCAATGCCCTCGGAACTTGAGGCACGACGCTTCCTCCATCGCACTCAGATTTGAGATCGCACCGCGGTCCATTTCTGCGGAGTTCTCCAGCGGCATCCTCGAAGCGCGGCCACAGGAAGAGCCTGGACCGACCGTACCCCGTTCACTGGAGGTCCGTCGCTGGGTGATGGAGAGCTCGTTTTCGCCAGCCAGCGGACTTCTATTCACTATGAGAAATCTTATGAATCGCTTCACTCTTTCCCTTCTCGTCTCTGTGCTTTCGGTCGGCATGGCGTCCACTGCATACGCACAGTCGAAGACCCGAGAGCAGGTCCTGCAGGAATTGCAACAGGCGCGGGCGGCCGGGCTGATTACGTATGGCGAGCAGGCTTATCCACCCCCCTTTTCGCAACTGAGTGCGAAGACGCGCGCCCAGGTCGGTGAGGAATTGCGCGAGGCGAAAGCTGCTGGGCTTGTAAACAACGCGGAACAAGCCTATCCGCCTGCGCTTCTCGAGACGTTGTCCCAATCCAAACCTCGTGGGGAAATTCGCGCGGAACTCGATGCCGCCAAGGCCGCCGGCCAGATCTCTTTCGGTGAACTGGACTATCCTCCGGACACTAACGGCTAACTGCTTGGCCCTTGGCTCGCGCAGCGTGCGGAGCTCGGTGAGGGTGCGTTTGTTGGGTTTAACTGATTCGGTGCACACAGGGGCTGAACTCATGGCAAGCCTCCGCGATTTGCTAGTGGAATGGAGCGTGGACGAACTCCGGACTTGCACCCATCGCTATGTGGCAGCATCATCAACTTCGGCTCATTTCGTATCCACGCGCATCTCTTTGGCCAGAAACGGGAGAAGTTCGAAGTTGCTTCGGCTTTGTGCTCTTCGACAATCACCTAGGTCGTACTCGGCCGCCGGACAAAGCCCCGCGCAGCCGTCGCCAGATCGTGAGCGACCATTTAAGTGGGACGAGTACAGCCTCGTTCCTAGTGCCTAGTCGATGAGAAAAGTTCACCCGCAGCGGCGCGATTAGGCCAACCATCAAAGGATGCAGCGAGAGACTCGTTCGCTTCACTGCCCACCTCGATGGGGCTACCGGACCGCGATTGGTGGCAAAGGTGGTCGTCGGCCCCCGATTCGCGCGGTGGTGGGCATGAGATTTGCTGCGCGAGGTCCGCTGCCCAGGATATGGACAGCACCACCTTTCTTGGAAAAATCATGGGCCATTTTAAAATTTCACTCTATGCGCGCACCGGAGTAGTCAGCCGCTTGGTCGCCCTTCTACTCGGAGCTAGCATAGCCATCATTCCTTTCGCCGCCCCAGCTCAAACGGCAGCTAGCCCAGAGAATCGATCGACAATGGGGTCAAACCCCTCAAAGGTCGACACTCCCGCCGATATGCGGGATTCAATGATGAACATGCAAAAGCGCATGAACACATTTGAGGCCTCGGGCGATCCAGATCGAGACTTTGCAGCCATGATGCGCATGCATCATTTGGGAGCAGTGGACATGGCCGAATTCGAACTCAAGCATGGAAAAGATCCGGAGATGAGACAAATGGCAAAGGAGATCATCACGGCGCAGAAAAGCGAAATCGCAAAATTTGACGCCTGGTTGGCAGCACAAAAAGGGCGCGCGAAGTAGATTTGGTGCGCAGGTTCGATGTAACGTTGATACTTTTCAACTTTTTCTCGAAAGCCGCCCCAGCTCAGCTGTCACCGGGGCGAGTGCGCTGGCAGAGGTTGAAGCGTCTTCTACGGGCCTCAGCCATCGCCGGGCAGCGTCGACCGCCGGGCGCGAGGCCAGCGAGGCGACGAGTGTAGATGCACCTCGATCAGTCGCCGTTGCCCCGCTGCGGCCGTCGCGCAGAATTCGCCGCCCGCGGTTCGCCCGGCGCCAGCGCAAGTCACGATCGCGCGTTCTGAGGAGTTGTGCGAAGGGTTTCATAGTCAGTTCGATAAATCGAATATCAAACCCGATGAACTTGATCGGCCCTTCTGCCCGTTGTAACGTGGCGCAGGCCGTGCGCGGCGCGGGCTGTGCGTTGGTGAATAACAGCATGAATAATGAATGCGGAGTCAGAGCCGGCGTTCGCTCGTTGACGCGCTGTGGGGGCACGATCGGTTCCCGCATGCACGCCCTTCAGTCGCATCAATGCTGAAAGGCGCCGCCATTGAGAAGCGAACGGCGGCAATGGGTCGAAATCGGCCTGTCGCCAACGCAGTCCAAGCCCGGGAAGGCCATGCAGCCAAGCGTATTGGGCGTGGCCGCATGGCCGATACCAGACCACGCCAGCAGTGTGCCGGACAAGCTCAGGTCGCCTCCACGAGCAAGGGCTCCATGCCGAACAAACAGCGGCCCCTTTTGGGGTTGAGACACAAAATCAAACCTCCACAGGCAGAACGCCTGCGATAGGCCACGCGGGGAATGACGCAAGTCACCAGACAGCGGATCGAGGCCGGTTTTACGTGCGCTCACCCGCCTGAAGTTCCGAAATTCTCCCAGAAAATCACCTACATACGCGGACTGTTGCCATCGCAAGCTGTGATCCCTCCGTACCGTACCTACATGAAGGAATGTACGGTACGCAACTTTCCCAGGTACGACCGTACCTCGTTCGGAGCCGAGACCACAGACATCAGCTGAAAGTTCGGGCTGGTGAATTCCGCCTAGCAAGAGATAAGGTAGTCCCTGCCAAAGCCGAGATTGCTCCTCCCCGCTACTGCGCGCTAACCTCGTCGCGCCCCTATATCTCATGCGAGCGCCCCCGCGAAGAGTCCTGCCAACCATAAAGCCGATTTTGCGGAGAATGACGAACGATTTTTTCGGCTCGTTCCTCCAACAGCGGACGAACTCACAGCAATACTGAAAGGACACCTCCTGGTCGAAGAGCAACTGCGATCCATTACCCGTTCGTCAGTCGCCAACCCTCGCTACTTTGACGAAGCGAAGCTCACATTCTCTAATGCCTTGTGCTTGGCAAGAGCAGTCGCCGGACACTTTAATGAGGGCGCATGCTGGGTTGCTGCGGAGCAACTCAATACGGTACGGAATAAGATCGCCCACAGAGCCGAACCTGGACCAGCCGCCGCACTCCTCGACAGGTTTTATTCAGTGTGCGAAGCGGAGAGCCGCTGGTCCGCCTGGTCTTCGGCACCGCGAAGCACGGCAAAGCTTTCCCAGTACATTTGTTGCATCTGGGCCACCTTCGACGCGTTGCGAGCAGTTGTCCAAGTTTGCTCAGAAACCACTTCAGTGTTGCGCCCACGCCCTTAAGTCTCTCGTGACAAAGGCGGCCCCACCTGATGGAAGTCTCGGCTATGCGTTCACCAACCACTTCCCAACGGCCGCGCCCCCTCTTTTCACGTAGTCAATACTGAAGGCCATAAGATCAGCGAGGTGGGCATCAATCTGTCCTTTCGAAATCCCCGGCTGCACGCCATAGATGGCGAAACTGACTTTTTCCGCGCCCCGGTTCAGCAAGATCTCTTGCAACATTGCAAGATTGCCGATCTTGAAGACTGACGGACGCCTATGCCGCCTTTCATTTATCCGATGCTCCACATGCTCGACCAACACACGGGATTCGCAATAAACAACTGACTTTAGTAGCTGGCAGGTGACTTCGTAGACGTCGTCAACACGGGCACCATTCGGTTCGCCCCCAGCTCCCTTGCAGTGATACAGACTGACGAGGACTCTGTCGTCTTCTTCTCGTGTGACCGCGATGTAGTCGGCGGCCTCCCCAGTCCTGTGGTCATAAACGAGGACCTCGAGATTTTCCTTCGCCCTGATCCACAATTCCAAATGTCTGTGGACGGTCATTCGTTCGGGATTATCGGCGTCAAACTCTCTACCGATCTCACAGCCATCCCACCCAGGGTTCTCGACGTCCTCATCAAGAAGCCGATTGCTGGCCAGCTTCGGAGGCGGGTAGCAGTTCATCCCTTCGAACGATGACTTGTCGGCTGCGTAAAAGATTGGAGGGTGCATAGAAAGCCACTGGTCAAAATCCAACCAGTCATCGTGCGTGCTAGATATTTCGACTTCCCAACCAGCGCCGTGCTGTCGAAACAATGCGCCCCCGGCTAAAGACATGCGGTAGGGCACCGCATCTGAGTCCGAGACGATTTCGAAATCCAGGCCATCAGGTCCTGAAGCGAATGACGAGAGCTCTAGATCAGTGATTTGGCGATAGAGCCACTGCTGCTGTCCAACACGTCGATATCTCAACCGGTGCGCCTGCTTGTAGGCATTGCGCGACCAGCTTCCACCAATGACAACATCTGGGATTCGCCGCAACGTCTGCGAATGCTGGACGAGATCTAGCTGAGACTCTGCCAGCGTTTCGTCGCCATTCAAGCGATTGTTCAGCTTCGATATCCAGTCAAGGTATTGCGATACGGAGAGACGTTGATTGCTCCATATACGCGAGTTACTGCTTGCTCCGATGGTTTCACGCTCGCCATCTTCCAATCCACTACCAAAGTAATGTCCTTGTACGTAGGCGCGCCCATCGCCCGGCGTGACCGCTCGCTCAGCACGAGGTCCAGTTAGCATGCGATAGGATTCTGCTTGCGAATTTATGGCCGTATTACGCAAGCCAACAGCGTAGAAGCGCATATCCGTAAGGCCGGCGCGCGCACGGATGGTCTCCTCGAAGCTCAAAGGTCTATGGTGATCCTTGGCCACGACCTGCATTAGTGCGATATATAAGCGATCTGTTCTACGAGTGGAGCCGATGAAGCACAATCGTGTAGCAGCGTTGTAGGCCAGCAGGAAAACGTCGTGTCGTACATTTACAAGCACGTCAGCAGTCGCCCAGTTCGGCGGCTCATTGTCGACGGTCAAAAGCAGTGTGATCAATCCATCATCCGAGATCCACTGCTTAGCCAAGTGAAGCCTTCGCCCTATCAATGCCTCAAACAAAGTGAAGTCCGGGGCCACGTCGCACTGAAAGATTCGAGCATGGGCATATAGCTCAAATGACATTGGCGACACGGCGTCGTAGTCCGAGACTGTCTGCCTCTTCGGCTTCAAGATCTCCAAGATTGATTCATCGGCAGCCCCTTCGGCGAGCTGACGCCTCGCCTCTTCGTCGATAAGGGAAGCGATGTCCACTCCCTCTTGAAAGAGCCTTGCGGTGGCATCTTGCAGACGACTCACAGTCGACACTAAAGTAGCGTTGCCCGTCCGTTCATCGTTTGTTCGCGCGAACCGCCCTATGAACTGTATCGTTGGAACTAGGGAGCGGTGCGGCGCATGGAGTGCTGCGATCTTCAGCTTTGGAAAGTCATAGCCCTCCCCGAACATGTCAACGCAGACTATTCCTTCCAGCTCCCCCCGGAGCAAGGAGACCTCCAGTTGCTCCTGCCTCCGTTTGGAAATTCCGCTGTCGATCGCTTCTACCCTCACCCCAAGCCCGGCGTAAATCCCCGTTAGCTTCCTAGCAGCGGATATCGAGGATGCTCGCGCGAACAGTCGATGGTCGAATCCTTGCGCCTGATCTTCCCGCAGCTGTGCAATCGCCACCCTTGCGATGGCGAGGTCCACCTCGTCCTCATCGTGATCGTTATGCACAGGCGCTGGACGAAAGGAGACGCTCCCAAACGCTTGTTCGCGAGACGCCTTGGAAACTGGATAGCTATATGCCAGACGGCCCGGAATTGGATTTTTATCGCGCCTGAATGGAGTAGCCGTCAAGAAGACAAACTTGGCGCGGGAGTAGTGACCGAGATACGCACTCCAAGTGTCTGCTGGAGCATGGTGCGCCTCGTCAAAGATAATCAAATCGAATAGGTCTGCGGGGCTTACGGGCTCCAGGACCGGCGATGTGCTCGCTGGCGTGGACACGACCACATCGAAAGTTCGAAGGGCAAGCCATTCATCGGCGCTTAATGGCCTGCCCTTCTGTGGATGTACATGAGGATTTTCTGCCTCCGCCGGTAAGACCTTGAGCTTGCGTAGCGTCGACAGTTCGCCGAAGTGAGCCGAGGTCTGTCGTCTCAGCACATCCGTGGGTTCCACCACCAGCACACGGTTTGAGCCCAACAAAAAAGGAAGCGCCATGATCACGGCAGTCTTCCCATATCCAGTCGGCAAAGACACTATGGCCGGCTCGTCGTAGACCGAAAAGTGGGCCGCCACAGAATGAAGAGCGCCCAACTGGCCTGGCCTAAAACCCGAGTTCGGACTGCTAATGGGTTTCAAAGCCAGCATGTGGCTATGTTCAATGAAGAAATCGGCCACGTCCCCCTCCCGGAATGAACTAGATGACCAATTGTTACTTCAAAGAACATAACAAGCCAGCCTAATCTTTGAGACCTACTCCGAATTATTGCCGCTTCAGGTCTGATGGTCTTCTTTGTTGCGCCCTTCGGAACGAGCGATGTTATTCGCGACCCAAAGGCCGAATGCGATAACAGCTACAAGTACTCCGAGCATCACCGTAGTACCCAAGTCCATACACTTTTCTCCACAAACACAGCCCTATCGGTACGCCTGATGATAGCAATCACCGCCGGATATGAACTGCGAATCCGCAGCACAACGCAACATCGTTCGTAACAGGAAACCCGTTGGGATCCTGCTGGGTTCCTACTCGGTTAACCGCCGGTTCCCACAACAAAACCTAGAGCGGCACTCGACCAGTTGGGTTCTAAAACACCGCGTACAGGAGCGCGCTGTGCCCCAGCACAGTTGTTCAGATCTTGAGGTCCATGAGCGCCGCTGACACAGGATCCATGGCCATCCTCATAGGAGAAATACCCACGAAGCGAGGGAACCTGGGGGCCTGTAGCGGAAACCCAGCAGGTTATGGCCAGGTTTTACTTTCGAACCCAGTGCAAACCGGATGCAAAGCTACCAATCCCAATCCCATTCCCAATCCCAAATCTTTTACTGGCTACGCCAGTGTCAACAGCGTCTGCGCCGCTGTCTGACCTGATAAGCCACAATAGGCCGGACCAATTCCAGATGGGACGCCCTCGCAGATGCAGTGATGGTCCTTAGACGCGTCCACAGCCCGCATGAGCGGTCGAAACACCCCGGGTGACGGGTAGGCAGCCACATTAGAGCCATTGCAGTCCAGAGCGCGTTCTGCGCGGTCTCGCGCTCTGTTTCTGAAACGCGAGTCGAATCTCCGAATTTTTGCCTTGCAGGGTCTAGAAGACGGTTGGGGCGCCGTGCAAAAGAAAGTGGGCAAGTCCGAGGGTCTGGCCAGAGTCCTGTATTGCACAATCCAACGACTCCGCTCGCTAGAACGAGAGACCGCCGAGCCAGCCTTCCCCTTTGTCCGTGGCAAGAATCGATGCCCACCGGAGCGCCAAGCTTCCCCGCACATTGGGAACATTTGATAGGGGATTTTGATAAGGTGTTTGAAAAGGGCTTTGACTGATGGCGTCGGCACTTGATCTCTACGCCAGCTAAGCACTCCGGGTCTGTTCGATGGTCCACAACGGGACAACCGCCCCGCTCCCCGCCCACCGTCAGTGAAGGTGGAACAATCAACGGTTCATGATGTTCCAGACGTACGTGACCGTGGCGGCAACTGTCCGGCGCCGGCGTCTCAAGGTGGGAGTTAATTTGCAACGCCACGAGCCGGACGGTTGCGGCGGCGTGAAATCTACGGACCTGCCGACAAGTTTCAGCGCCTCATACGCGGGATCGCGGCCCGCGGCCAGCCCGGTGTCGACTCAGCGAAATAATCTGTTAGCCGTCTGAAAGACTCTGTGTCCCTGTCGCAGCCACTCAGACATTGCGCTGGCAACTCCTACCTCCATTGTCGAAAGGGCACCCCTCGTATCAGTACTAGGTTAAAGGATGCCCTATCCCCTCATTCCCGTACTAGGCCAAGTCTCCGCGGTTCGGGTCGGATAGACCGTCGACTTTGATTTCTCTCAGCGCAGCTCATAGCGCATTTGACACTGAGGTGTGCAGTATGGTCTCAGTGCAATGCACACAGCACATGCAGAGTACAGGCCGCGACGCTTTAAAAGTGCCACCGGGGAAGACCGGTCCACAGCACAGCTCGGCATTTGCTCCGCTAACGAATAAGGCCGCGAGGATGGAAGGGGCGAGGGGTCGTAACGATTCAACTGTCGCGTGGTGCCGCCGATGCTCTGCGACCTGGGCTCGGAACTCTCACGTTGCTGCCCCAGCGCACGGCCTGATGAGCCCAAAGTGCAGCGAGCTGCCCGCCCCAACCAAGCAGAGACCCGGCAAGTGCCGAAATGCGCTATTGCCACCGAGTGCACATCCTTGCCTTGATGCCGCCTGAACTTGCTCACCGCCAACTGCAAGTTCGTTGTCCCATATGTTGTCCCATATGCCAAGCAAAGAAAAAGGGTTAGCTCAATGACATTGAGCTAACCCTTTGATTTTATTGGTCGGGGCGGTGGGATTCGAACTCACGACCCTCTGCTCCCAAAGCAGATGCGCTACCAGGCTGCGCTACGCCCCGAAGGGTGGCAACTATACCAGAATCCAGGCCGCCCGGGGTGCTGCGCGGCACGCGGTGCTTCTGGGGCGCGCCATTCCGGGCGCGCCGCTTTCTTGCATCACCAGGTCAACCCAGCACGGGAATCAGCCGAAGCGGCCCGTGATGTAGTCCTCGGTTTCCTTGCGCGAGGGCTTCACGAAGATCTGGTCGGTCTGGCCGAATTCCATGAGCTCGCCCAGGTACATGTAGGCGGTGTAGTCCGAGCAGCGCGCGGCCTGCTGCATGTTGTGCGTCACGATCACGACGGTGTAGTCGTTCTTCAGTTCGGCGATCAGCTCTTCGATCTTGGCGGTGGAAATCGGGTCCAGCGCGGAACACGGCTCGTCCAGCAGCAGCACTTCCGGCTTGATGGCCACGCCACGCGCAATGCACAAACGCTGTTGCTGGCCGCCCGACAGGCTGTTGCCGCTTTGGTGCAGCTTGTCTTTCACTTCGTTCCACAGCGCGGCCTTGCTCAAGGCCCATTCGACGCGTTCGTCCATTTCGCCCTTGGACAGGCGTTCGAACAGACGCACGCCAAAAGCGATGTTGTCGTAGATGCTCATCGGAAACGGCGTGGGCTTCTGGAACACCATGCCGATCTTGGCGCGGATCAGCGAGATATCGGTCTTGGTCGTCAGCAGGTTCTCGCCGTCCAGAACGATCTCGCCCTCGGCGCGCTGGCCCGGATAGAGTTCAAACATGCGGTTGAACGTGCGCAACAGCGTCGACTTGCCGCAGCCCGAGGGGCCGATGAAGGCGGTGACCTTCTTCTCCTGGATCGACATGTTCACATTGCGGATCGCATGGAACTTGCCGTAGTAGAAGTTCAGGTTCTTGACCTCGATCTTGTTCTTGACGGCGGTAGCAGTGTTTTCCATTTCTCTTCCCTTGGCTCCGGCGCGCCACGCGCGCCGGCAAAGCGATCTTTACTTGTTGCGGAACATGTTGCGGGCAAGGATGTTGATGCCCAGCACCAGCAGCGTGATCAGCGTGGCCCCGGCCCAGGCCAGGTCATTCCAGTCCTTGAAGGGGCTGGCGGCGTATTGGTAGATCACGACCGGCAGGTTGGCCATCGGCGCGTTCATGTTGAACGACAAGAACTGGTTGGACAGCGCCGTGAACAGCAGCGGCGCGGTCTCGCCCGAGATCCGGGCAATGGCCAGCAGCACGCCAGTGATGATGCCAGTCTTGGCGGCGCGATAGCACACCAGCGTGATCATGCGCCACTTGGGGCAACCCAGCGCCGCCGCGGCTTCACGCAGGCTGTTGGGCACCAGCATCAGCATGTTGTCGGTGGTGCGCACCACCACCGGAATCACCAGGATGGACAGCGCCAGCGCACCGGCCCAGCCCGAGTAATGCCCCACCTGCGCCACATACACGGCGTAGATGAACAGACCGATGATGATGGACGGCGCCGACAGCAGCACGTCGTTCAGGAACCGCGTGGCGGGCGCGAGCCAGCCGCGATGGCCATATTCTGCCAGGTAGGTACCCGCCAGAATGCCGATCGGTGTACCGATCAGCGTGCCGACGCCTGCCATCACCACGCTGCCGAAAATCGCGTTGATCAGGCCACCCGTTTGACCGGGGGGCGGTGTGATCTCGGTGAACAGCGTGTAGGACAACGCGGGCGCGCCGCGGGTCAGCAGGGTCAGAATGATCCAGAACAGCCAGAACAACCCGAACACCAGCGTGGTCAGCGACACCGTCAGCATGATGCGGTTGATCACGCGGCGCCGGCGGTAAATGCCATTCTGCATATTGAGTACGGATACAGCCATGATCTTTTCCTTGTGCTCGCGGTGCGTCAGGTTTTCTTGCCTTCGCCGGCGGACAGGCGAACCAGCAGCACTTTGGCCAGGGCCAGCACGATCGTCGTGATCAGGAACAGGATCAAGCCCAGTTCCAGCAACGCCGACTTTTGAATGCCGCCCGCTTCATTGAATTCGTTGGCCAGCGCCGAGGCGATCGAGTTGCCCGGAGAAAACAGCGACCCCGACCACTTGAAGGCGTTGCCGATCACGAACGTGACGGCCATCGTCTCGCCCAAGGCTCGGCCCAGACCCAGCATGACGCCGCCGATGACGCCCGACTTGGTGAAGGGCAACACCACGCGCCACATGACTTCCCAGGTTGTGCTGCCCAAGCCGTAAGCCGATTCCTTCAACATGGCCGGCACCAGCTCGAACACGTCGCGCATCACCGCGGCGATGAACGGGATGATCATGATCGACAGGATCAGGCCAGCGGTGAAGATCCCGATGCCGAACGGCGGCCCCGCGAACAGTCCGCCGATGATGGGCACGTTGCCCAGCGTGGCGATCAGGAACGGCTGCACATACTGCTGGAACACCGGCACGAAGACGAACAGGCCCCACATGCCGTAGATGATGGACGGAATGGCCGCCAGCATTTCCACGGCCGTGCCCAAGGGGCGGCGTAGCCAGGTCGGCGACAGTTCCGTCAGGAAGATGGCGATGCCGAACGAGACCGGCACGGCGATGATCAAGGCAATGGCCGAGGTCAGCAGCGTGCCGATGATGGGCACCACGGCGCCGTAGTTCTGGTTGACGGGATCCCAATCATTCAGCCACAGGAACGACAAGCCATACTTGGCCAGCGATTCTCGACTGCCGTAGATCAGGGACACAAGAATGGCCGCCAGCAAAATGAACACCAGGAAGGCGAACAGGCGGGTCAGATTCTTGAATAGCGCATCCATCAGCGCGTTTTTATTTTGCTTCATAGGCGAAGGCGTGCCGGTAGTCACGGAGTCCGCCACGCTGGGCGGAAGCGGCACACTATTATCCATTACCGCGCTCATGGATGGACTTTCCTTAGGTAACCTGGGTGGAAACGGGAACTGCTGGGGCGAGCCGCCCCGGTTTTCTTGCAAGGCATGAATTCCGGGGCGGCTGCTGATGGGTTACGCGCGGCGTAGGGCTGCTTTCTTATTGCGGCCCTCGCGCGCTACACCCATCCTACTTCCAGACGGGGGTGCCGTCGGTGGCTTTGATTTCGCCCCAGGCGGCGCGGATTTGCTTGGTCACGGCTTCCGGCAGCGGCACGTAGTCCAGATCCGCGGCCGACTTGGCGCCGTTCTTGAACGCCCAGTCAAAGAAGTCCAGCACGGCCTTGCCTTGCGCCGGCTTGGCTTGCGACTTGTGGATCAGGATAAAGGTGGCTGCCGTAACGGGCCACGAATCGGCACCCGGTTCGTTGGTCAGGATCACGCCCATGCCCGGCGCGCTCTTCCAGTCGGCGTTGGCGGCCGCGGCAGCGAATGCCGACTGCTCGGGCTGGACGAACTTGCCGTCCTTGTTCTGCAGTTGCGTCCAGGCCAGCTTGTTCTGCTTGGCGTAGGCGTATTCCACATAGCCGATCGAGTTCTTCAGCTGGCCAACGTAGGCGGCGACGCCTTCGTTGCCCTTGCCGCCTTGACCGGTGGGCCACTTGACGGCCTTGCCTTCACCGACTTGCGACTTCCAGTCAGCCGAGACCTTGGACAGGTAGTTGGTCCAGCCGAAGGTCGTGCCCGAGCCATCCGAACGATGCACCACGATGATGTCGGCCGAAGGCAGCTTCACGTCGGGGTTCAGCGCCTTGATGGCGTTGTCGTCCCACTTCTTGATCTTGCCCAGGAAGATGTCGGCCAACACAGGGCCCGACAGCTTCAGCTTGCCCGGTTCCACGCCGTCGATGTGCACGACGGGCACGGTGCCGCCGATCACGGCGGGGAACTGCAGCAGACCGTTCTTTTCCAGGTCAGCCGCCTTCATGGGATCGTCCGAAGCGCCGAAATCGACGGTCTTGGCGATGATCTGTTGCTGGCCGCCGCCCGAACCGATCGACTGGTAGTTGATGGCGTTGTTGGTGGCTGCCTTGTAGTCCGACGCCCACTTGGCGTAGACCGGGTACGGGAACGAGGCGCCGGCGCCAGTCACGTTGGCGGCTTGCACGGCAAATACAGCGGCGCTCAGCGCGACGCCCACGGAAACTTGTTTGAAGACACGTTTGAACATCTGGGTTCCTTCAGTGCTTGTTGGAGAAGTCGTATCAGGCTTTTCTTTGCTGCCTGTCTTTCAGCGACCTTCGCATCTTAGGGGGGCAACGTGACAAGATAGTGACAGTCACATACGGTTCATGTGGCCCTGTCCCCAAACCCTGAAAAAAACCGTGGCCGCCCGGGAAACAAGGGCAGCCACGGTTTGGGGGACACAACCCGGCCCAACAACGGACGGCTTAAACGCCCAGCTTCTGCATCAGGTATTGGTGCAGGTTGAAGGGTTCACGGCGGCTTTTTACGCGGGCGTAATCGCCGTCGGCCTGCTGTTGCCACGCCAATTGGTTGTCGCGCAGCGCGTAGGTGAACGCTTCGTCTATCACCCGTTTTTTCAGGGTCTTGTCGTAGATGGGGAAGGCAATTTCCACTCGGCGGAAGAAATTGCGGTCCATCCAGTCGGCCGAAGATAAGTAGACCGTTTCCTCGCCGTCGGCGTAGAAATAGAACACGCGCGAATGCTCCAGGAAGCGGCCCACGATGGACCGCACGCGGATGTTTTCCGACAACCCCGACACACCGGCGCGCAGCGCACACACCCCGCGCACGATCAGGTCGATCTTGACCCCCGCCTGGCTGGCTTTGTAGAGCTCTTCGATAATCTGCTCTTCCAGCAGTGAATTCATCTTGGCCATGATGCGCGCGCGCTTGCCCGCCTTGGCCGCTCGCGCCTCCGCGCGTATCAGGGCCACCATTCCGTCGTGCATGGTGAAGGGCGACTGCATCAGCGCCTTGAGCGAACGACGCGCGCCCAGCCCGGTCAGTTGCGCGAACACCTTGTCCATGTCCTCGCACAACTTCGGGTCGGCGGTCAGCAAGCCAAAGTCGGTGTACAGGCGCGCGGTGCGGGGGTGGTAGTTGCCGGTGCCCAGGTGGGCGTAGCGGCGCAAACGGCCCTTTTCGCGGCGCAGCACCACGGCCATCTTGGCGTGCGTCTTGTGGGCCACGACGCCGTACACCACATGCGCCCCCACCTCTTCCAGCTTGGACGCCCAGTTGATGTTGGTCTGCTCGTCAAAGCGCGCCATCAGCTCCACCACCACCGTCACTTCCTTGCCGGCCCGCGCCGCCGCAAGCAGGATCTTCATCAGCTCGGAATCTTCACCCGTGCGGTAGATGGTCTGCTTGATGGCCATGACGTCGGGGTCCAGCGCCGCCGCCGTCAGGAAGTCGATCACGGGCTGGAACGACTGGTAGGGGTGATGCAGCAGGCGGTCCTGGGCGGCCACCGCCTCGAACAGTTCGTGCGGTTTGTCGCCCACCCGGTCGAACGGCGCGGGAACCGGGGCCCGGTACTCCGGAAACAGCAGATCGGGGCGCAGGTCGGAATTGCACAACTGCATCAGGCGCGACAGGTTCACCGGACCGGGCACGCGATAGGTGTCCTCGGCCTTCAGCGAGAATTCACGCTGCAGGAAGGTTTCAAGTTCGACGGGGGTGAGCTTGTCGATTTCCAGGCGTACCGCGGCGCCGAAATTACGCTGTGACAGCTCGCCCTGCAGCGCATGGCGCAGGTTGGTGACTTCTTCCTCATCCACGAACAGGTCGCTGTTGCGGGTGACGCGCCACTGGTAGCAGCCCAGCATTTCCAGGCCAGGAAACAGTTCCCCCACGAAGGCCCGCAGCAAGGACGTCAGCAGGATGAAGCCTTCGGGGTGGCCGGACAGCTCGGGCGGCATCTTGATCAGACGCGGCAGGGCGCGCGGGGCCTGCACCACGGCAATCGAAGCTTGCCGGCCAAAGGCGTCGGCGCCCGACAGCGACACAATGAAGTTCAGGCTCTTGTTGTAGACGCGGGGAAAGGGATGCGCCGGATCCAGCCCGATGGGCGTCAGCAACGGCATCACATCGCGGTTGAACACCTGACGCGCCCATTCCTGCTGCTCGGCGTTCCATTCGGAAGCGTGATGCAGGGTAATGCCCTCAGCCTGCATGGCGGGCAGGATGTCGTCGTTAAGCAGGTTGTATTGCCGCGCCACCAGGGCATGCACGGCATGCTGGACGTTTTCAAAGGCCTGGTCCGGCGTCATCCCATCGGGACCCACCAGATTGGGCGATTGAAGCTGCTGCTCTTTCAGGCTGGAAATCCGGATTTCAAAAAACTCATCCAGATTGGAGCTGACAATGCACACGTAGCGCAGTCGCTCCAGCAGCGGCGTTTTCGGATTTTCCGCCATCGCCAGCACGCGTTCGTTGAATTTGAGCAGCGACAACTCGCGATTCATGAGCAAAGGCTCGCCAGGCGGGCGTGTGGGCATACCGGATTCCATACGTTTTGGAGGAGCGTGGAGTTTTACTGCAAAAAAGTGACGGTTCTATGACATAACAGCAAAACCGTAGCGTACGTCAAAAGCGGGACATATAGCGCAGGTCCGAATTTCGCCAAGCCCCTGATCCATAAGCGAAAACCCGTATCCAAGGGCACTGTCACATGGGATCTCTATAATCAGGCCACCTCAAAGCCTATATTACGAGCCGCATGGATCAACTTCTGGCCGCGGTGGACCTCGGGTCCAACAGCTTCCGCCTCTCTATCGGACGCATCGTTCAACAGGACGGTACGCCCCAGATCTACCAGATCGATCGTCTCAAGGAAACCGTTCGGCTTGCCGCCGGGCTGGACGCCGAGAAACGCCTGGGCGATGACGCCATCGAACGCGCCATCGCCGTTCTCGAACGATTTGGCGACCGCCTGCGCAGCTTCCACCCCAACCGGGTGCGCGCGGTTGCCACCAACACGTTTCGCGTCGCGCGCAACACGCGCGACTTCCTGCCGCGCGCGGAAGCCGCGCTGGGCTTTCCCATTGAAGTCATCGCTGGCCGCGAAGAAGCCCGCCTGATCTTTTCGGGCGTGGTCCACACGCTGCCCCCGTCGCCCAACAAGCGCCTGGTCATCGACATCGGCGGTGGGTCCACCGAAGTCATCATCGGCAAGGGCCATGAGCCCGGCTTGATGTCGTCGTTGTACATGGGCTGCGTCAGCTACAGCCGCCAGTTCTTTTCGGACGGCGTGGTGGACGCGCACCAGATGAAGCAGGCAGAGCTTGCGGCGCGGCGCGAAATCGAAGTCATCGCGAAGCAGTACCGCAAGATGGGCTGGAAAGAAGCCTATGGCTCGTCCGGTACGGCCAAGGCGCTATTCGCCATCCTGACCGAAAGCCGCTTTTCCGACCGCGGCATCACCCGCGCTGGCCTGGCCAAGCTGAAAGACCGCATCGTGCGCTCGGGACGCGTCATCCCTTCCGAGCTGCCCGGCATCAAGATCGAGCGTTCGGATGTGCTGCCGGGCGGGCTGGCCATCATGACCGCCCTGTTCGACGAATTGGGCATCGACGTCATGCATACCGGCGACGGCGCACTGCGCCTGGGCGTGCTGTATGACCTGCTGGGCCGCGACGACGAACACGACAAGCGCGACGAATCGGTGCGCCAGTTCATGAAGCGCTACCACGTAGACGTGAATCAAGCGCGCCGTGTCCGCCATGCCGCCCTGACGTTATTCGATGCGATGTTCCCCGAAGGCCAGGAACGCGCTGAACTGCGCCCCGCGCTGGGTTGGGCGGCTGACCTGCACGAAGTGGGGGTGTCGATTGCGCACAATGCGTACCATAAGCACACCGCCTACGTGCTGGAAAACGCCGACATGCCGGGCTTCTCGCGTGCCGACCAACAACTGCTGGCATTGCTGGCGCTTGGCCACCAGGGCAAGCTGACCAAGCTGGAGCCGTTGATTCGCACCCGGGCGCAATGGAAAGCCATCCTGAGCCTGCGCCTGGCCGTGCTGCTGTTCCGCCGCCGTGGCGAAATCGAGCCGCTGCCGCTGACCGCATCGGTGCGCGAAAGCTCCATCGTCGTGCGCGTCAACCGCGACTGGCTGACCCAACACCCCTTGAGCGACTTCACGCTACGCGCCGAAGAAGCGGAATGGAACAAGGTAGGCTTTTCGTTCGAGCTGCTGGAGTTCTAGGGGCTCTACGCGCTGGGGAACCCGCAAAAAAATCGGGCGATGGCGGCAATGCCAACGCCCGATTTTGCTTTTTGGCGCGCTCAGAACGGGGATAGATCCGTGTGCCGGCGCAACTGCCTGAGTTCAAGGCGGACAGGCCGAGTGGCCCGCCGTATCAATCTGATTTTCATACGGCGGAGCAAGCGGCGCATGATGATCAGCGCTGGCCGTTGATGGCCGTGGTGGGTTGGTCCAGGCCGAAGTGGCGGCGGTAGCGCTCGTCCATCCACTCCATGTTCAGCAGCACCGGGAAGTCCGCGGCATTGAAGTCCGGATCCCAGGCGGGTTCGCCACAGACCTTGGCGCCCAGCTTCAAGTAGCCCTTGATCAGCGGCGGAACGCGGGCAGGCAAGGTGCTGTTGAGCTTTTCCACCGGATAACGGTGCAGCGGGGTCACATGGGGGTCGCCATTGCGAGGCAATTGCGACGAGATGGTGCGCCAGACTTCGGCGGCGGTAACGCCATCGTCCCGCAAGCTGACGCTGGCGCAACCCAACACGTATTCGTAGCCGCCGCGCCGCAGGTATTCCGTCAGGCCCGACCACAGCAACATGATCACCGCGCCGTTGCGGTAATCGGAATGGGTGCACGACCGGCCCACTTCAACCAGTTGGTCGCGAATGGGACCCAGCCCGGAAAGATCAAACTCTGATTGCGCGTAGTAGCCGCCCGCTTCGCGCGCCTTTTCCGGCGTAAGGATGCGATACGTGCCCACGACGCGGCCCGTATCCATCTCACGCACCATCAGGTGTTCGCAAAAAGGGTCGAAGCGATCGTGCTCGATGCCATCATGCGCGTCGGGAAACACCGCGCCCATGTCTTCGGTGAAGACGTCGTAGCGCAGACGTTGGATCTGCTCGATTTCTTCAGCCGTGCGCGCCAGGCCCACCACCAACACTTTCGGGGTGTTGCCCTTCCAGGGTTCAGCGGGATTACGGCTTGGGGTGGTGCGTGCTAATTCAAGCATTGCGCGAAGCTCCTAGAGAGTCCAGTCAGTTTGGACGCCCTGTATGTCAAAGACTTGACCGATATGTTACGTGACTATGAAGTTTAGTTCGGAGGAGATAGGTCGATTTCGGGCAATTCTCGACAAAACTTTACAAAACAATACTTACTAAAGATATACAAAAGCCACCCCCCGCTACGCGGAGAGTGGCTTTGGGGGACGCAGCCAGGAGCCTGGGCTCAAGCCAAACTGGCGGCGAGCTTTTCTGCGCAGGAGACCGCAAGCGATTCGTCTTCGGCTTCGACCATCAAGCGCAGTTTCGGCTCAGTGCCCGAAGCACGGATCAGAATGCGGCCGCGGCCATTCAGTTCAGCCTCGACGGCCTCGCGCGCGGCGGTCAGGCCCGCGTGGGTCTTCCAGTCCTGCCCGGGCGCCAAGGGCACGTTGATCATTTTTTGCGGGTACATCCGCAGATCACGCACCCATTGCGACATCGTCTCGCCGCTGCGGCGCAGAGCGGTCAGCACCTGCAAGGCGGCGATGATGCCGTCGCCAGTGGAATGGCAATCCAGGCACAGCAGATGGCCAGAGCTTTCGCCGCCGTACTGCCATCCGCGCGACTGCATTTGCTCCAGCACATAGCGATCGCCCACGTTGGCGCGCTCGAAGCCCACGCCCAGGCGCTTCATTTCGCGCTCGAAACCGAAATTGGTCATCAGGGTGCCGACCACGCCGTCGACCTTGCCGCGCTGCATGCGTTCGCGCACGATGGCGTACAACAGTTCGTCGCCGTTGTAGATGCGGCCTTCGCCGTCCACGACCTGCAAGCGGTCGGCGTCGCCATCCAGGGCGATACCCAGGTGCGCGCCACGGGCCTGCACTTCCTTGGCCAAGGATTCGGGGTGCAAGGCGCCCACGCCCTTGTTGATATTGAAACCGTCCGGATGCACGCCGATGGCATGCACCTCGGCGCCCAGCTCGCGAAACACATGGGGGGCGATGTTGTAGGCGGCGCCGTGGGCGGCATCCACAACGATCTTCATCCCGTTCAGGTCAAGATCGTTGGGGAAGGTGCTCTTGCAGAATTCAATATAGCGGCCCTGCGAGTCCGACATGCGGCGGGCGCGGCCCAGGCCTTCGGAACTGACGCAGCCCAGCGGCTCGTCCAGCGCGGCCTCGATCGCCGACTCGGTTTCGTCGGGCAGTTTCATGCCCTGCGCCGAAAAGAACTTGATGCCGTTGTCCTGATACGGGTTGTGCGACGCACTGATGACGATGCCCGCCACCAGACGCAGCGCGCGGGTCAGATAGGCCACGGCTGGTGTCGGGATAGGGCCGGCCAACAACACGTCGATGCCAGCCGCGGACAGGCCCGCTTCCAGGGCGGATTCCAGCATGTACCCCGAAATACGCGTGTCCTTGCCAATAACGACCTGCGGGCGGCTACCGCCGCGCACGGCGTGTTCGCGCGCCAGCACGCGGCCGGCGGCATAACCCAGGCGCAGCGCGAATTCGGCGTTGATCACCGGGCCACCGACTTCACCACGCACCCCGTCGGTGCCGAAATACTTGCGTTGACTCATGGACTGATAGCTCCTTGTTCAGCCGCCTGCCAAACCTTAAGGGCATCCACGGTGGCGGCGACATCGTGCACACGCACGATGGAAGCCCCCCGGGACACGCAGGCCAGCGCTGCGGCGATGCTGCCGGACAACCGGTCGCCGACCGGTCGGCCAGTGGCCTGTCCGATCATGTTCTTGCGCGACAGGCCGATCAGCAATGGATAACCGGTGCTGCGCAAACTGGACAAGCGGCGCAGCAATTGGAAGTTTTGGTCCGCCGTCTTGCCGAACCCGAATCCCGGGTCCAACACGATGCGGCGAGGGTCGACCCAGGCCGCGCGCAGCTTCTGCGCGCGAGATCCCAGGAAGAATCCGATTTCACCGATCAGGTCGGTGTACTCGGGGGGCGAGGCCTGCATGGTGCGAGGCTCGCCCTTCATGTGCATCACGCACAGCCCGCAGCGCGATTGCGTCACCGCCTCGATGGCGCCGGGCTGGCGAAAGCCATAGATGTCGTTGATCATGTCAGCGCCCGCGTCCAGCGTGGCGCGCATGACTTCCGGCTTGAAGGTGTCGATGGATAAGGGCACGCCACAATCGCGCAACGCTTCGATTACGGGCAACAGGCGGTCGAGCTCATCGGCCACGGAAACCGGATCGGCGCCAGGGCGTGTGGACTCTCCGCCCAGATCCAGGATCTGCGCGCCCTCTGCGATCAACTGGCGCGCGTGCGCCACCGCGGAATCCGTATCGTCGTGCTGGCCGCCATCGGAAAACGAATCCGGCGTGACATTGACGATACCCATGACAAGCGGGCGCTCGAGATCAAACTCGAAGCGCCCGCAAAGGAAGTTATTTGCCATAACTCAGGACAAAGAACCTCAGACTGCTGCAGCCGTGCTGCCGTCTGCCGCCAGACCAGTGCTGGGAGGCGGCGTGTCGGTGGAATCCGACGGGCCTTGCGGCGTTTTCGGGGGACGCGGGGGACGGCCCTCGATGATGTCGTTGATCTGGTCGGCGTCGATGGTTTCCCATTCGAGCAGCGCGGACGTCATCACTTCGACCTTGTCGCGGTTGTCTTCCAGGATCTTGCGCGCCACTTTGTACTGCTCGTCGATGATGCGGCGGATCTCGGTGTCCACCTTCTGCATGGTGGCTTCCGACATGTGGGTCGTCTTGGTGACGCTGCGGCCCAGGAAGACTTCGCCTTCGTTCTCGGCGTAGACCATGGGGCCCAGTTCGTCCGTCATGCCGTAGCGCGTGACGATGTCGCGGGCGATGGCGGTGGCGCGTTCGAAGTCGTTCGAGGCGCCCGTCGTCATCTGGTCCATGAACAGTTCTTCGGCGATACGGCCACCGAACAGCACGGCGATGGTGGACAGCAAGCGGCCCTTGTCCATGCTGTAGCGGTCGGTTTCAGGCAACTGCATCGTCACGCCCAGCGCACGACCGCGCGGGATGATGGTGACTTTGTGGACCGGGTCGGTCTTGGGCAACATGCGGGCAACGATCGCGTGGCCGGACTCGTGGTACGCGGTGTTCTTGCGTTCCTCTTCGGGCATGACGATCGAGCGGCGCTCGGCGCCCATGATGATCTTGTCCTTGGCCTTTTCGAAGTCGGACATATCCACCGTGCGGCCATTGCGGCGCGCGGCGAACAAGGCGGCTTCGTTGACCAGGTTGGCCAGGTCGGCGCCCGAAAAGCCGGGGCAGCCGCGCGCCAGGATGGTCGCGTCGACGTTGGGCGACAGCGGAACCTTGCGCATGTGGACCTTCAGGATCTGCTCGCGGCCACGTATATCGGGCAGCGGCACCACGACCTGACGGTCGAAACGGCCGGGACGCAGCAGTGCCGGGTCCAGCACGTCGGGACGGTTGGTTGCGGCGATCACGATGACGCCCTGGCCGGACTCGAAGCCGTCCATTTCAACCAGCATCTGGTTCAAGGTCTGTTCGCGTTCGTCGTTGCCGCCACCCAGGCCGGCGCCACGCTGACGGCCCACGGCATCAATTTCATCGATGAAGATGATGCAAGGCGCGTGCTTCTTGGCGTTTTCGAACATGTCACGGACACGGGCCGCGCCCACGCCGACGAACATTTCAACGAAGTCCGAACCCGAGATGCTGAAAAACGGCACCTTGGCTTCACCGGCAATGGCCTTGGCCAGCAGCGTCTTGCCGGTACCGGGCGAACCCACCATCAGCACGCCGCGCGGGATACGGCCACCCAGCTTTTGAAACTTGCTGGGGTCGCGCAGGAAATCGACCAGCTCCTGGACGTCTTCCTTGGCTTCGTCGCAGCCCGCGACGTCGGCAAAGGTGATTTGATTGGTGTTTTCGTCGAGCATGCGGGCGCGCGATTTGCCGAAGCTGAATGCGCCGCCTTTACCACCGCCCTGCATCTGTCGCATGAAAAATACCCACACGCCGATCAACAGCAGCATGGGGAACCACGACACGAAGATGCTCATCAACAGCGACTGCTCTTCGCGCGGTTTGCCGGAAACCTGGACGCCGTACTTCAGCAGATCGGAAACCATCCAGAGGTCGCCCGGCGAAGTCAGCGTATAGGCGCGGCCCGCGTCCGGGGTGACGTACAGCACATCGCCCTGGACGTCGACCTTGCGGATACGTCCCGCCTTGGCGTCGTCCATGAACTGCGTGTAGCTCACGCCGTCCTGGGTCTGAGCGCGTCCGTCGAACTGTTTGAAGACGGTGAACAGCACCAGGGCTATCACCATCCAGACAGCGACTTTCGAAAATGAATTATTCAAGGTCGATCTCCTGCTTTCGATTCCGACCGGCAACCGCGCACCCGCATATGGCACAGTCACAAGTATGTCAATAGCCCATTCTACCCTGTCGGACTCGATTGCGTCCTGGGATCCCTGGGGTCGGTGTAGTTACGTCTGATTTGTACTTATGGTGGTCGTTGTCTCGGCAAGCAGGTAGGTCTTTTGCGGGATCCGGGGCACCATGCCTCGGCCCGGGTTACTTCAGATCGCGGGCAACCAGAAAGGTTTCAGAGGATTTATCCCGTGACGCCTTCGGCTTGCGCTCGACCACCCGCTTGAAGTGCTGTTTGAAGGACTGCACGATCTGCGAAAAGCCGCTGCCGTGAAAGGCCTTGACGATCAGCGCCCCATTGGGCTTTAGGTGAGCGCGGGAAAACTCCATCGCCAGCTCGCACACATGCTGAATGCGCGCGGAGTCGGCGCTACCCACGCCTGACAAGTTGGGGGCCATATCCGAGATTACAAGATCCACGGCACGAGATCCGACCATGTCTTCCAATTGTTTCAGAACGTCATCGTCGCGGAAGTCGCCCTGGATGAATTCCACCCCGGCCACCGGCTCCATCGGAAGCAGGTCCAGCGCAATGATACGTCCGTCCACGACACCGCCCGGCCCCGCCAGCCGCTCGCGCGCCACTTGCGACCAACTGCCGGGCGCCGACCCCAGATCGATGACCAGGTCGCCCCGGCGCATCAGCTTTTCGGTGTCCAGAATCTCGATCAGTTTGAAGGCGGCGCGGGCGCGATAGCCCTTCTGTTGCGCCAGCTTCACATAGGGATCGTTGATGTGCTGGTGAATCCAGTCTTTAGAGAATTTATTCTTGGCCATTACCGTACAATTCCACGCATGCCTATATTAGAACTTACCTCTCGTGAGCGCAGCGACCTTCGCTCCGCCGCTCACCCTCTGCGCCCCGTCGTCCTGATTGGCGACAATGGCCTGACCGAAGCCGTGCTCAAGGAAATTGACCTGGCACTGGCTTCCCACGGCCTCATCAAGGTGCGCGCCGGCGGCGATGACCGCGAGGCCCGCGAGACCATGTTGTCGACCATCTGCGACACCCTGTCCTGCGCCCCGGTGCACCATTTGGGCAAGACCCTGATTCTTTTCCGCCCGCTGGCCGGCAACATCAAGCCCGCCGCCCTGGCAGCGATGGAGCCCGAGGCTCCCGCCAAGCGCCGTGCTTCCGAGCCGTACACGCCGAAGAAGCTGGCCGCCGAAGGCAAGACCCTGGCCAAGCGTCCGCGCCGCAGCGAGTCCGAAGAGCCCAAGCCGGCCAAGGCGCGTTTCGTGCCGCAAGACCAACTGAACAAGAACGGCAAGCCGATGCGCCCCAGCAGCAAGCGGGCCACCGCAAGCGGCCACGGCATTCCTCGCCGCGCCGGCAGCGCGCTGAGCCTGCGGGCCGGAGCCCGCAGCGGCACCAGCCGCAAGACGTCGAAAAGGTAAGGCCGGGCACAAAAACGGGCGCTTTACGCGCCCGGTCCACCATAGCGATCCGCGCAGTTTCCGCGGACACTCAGCCTGAATCAGGCTTCGAGCTATGGCGTTTTGACAGTTTACCGCTAAGGCGCTCGCGTTAGATGTAACGCACGCCCAGAACTTCGTATTCACGAACGCCAGCCGGGGCCTTGACCTCGACCACGTCGCCTTCGCTCTTGCCGATCAGCGCGCGCGCCACCGGGCTGGAGACGGAAATCAGGTTGGCCTTGATGTCGGCTTCGACGTCGCCCACGATCTGGTACGTGACGCGGTCACCGGAATCCAGGTCTTCAATGTCGACGGTTGCACCAAATACGGCACGGCCTTCGGCATCCAAAGAAGTGGGGTCGATCAGGTGGGCATTGGAAAGCGTGCCTTCAAGTTCGGCAATCCGGCCTTCGATAAAGCCTTGGCGCTCGCGAGCAGCGTCATATTCGGCGTTTTCCGACAGATCACCCTGTGCACGCGCTTCGGCGATGGCATTGATAACGGCAGGGCGTTCCACGGTTTTCAGCCGCTGGAGCTCTTCTTGCAAGCGCTCGGCCCCGCGCACGGTCAAAGGAATGGCAGACATGTCGTTTCCCAAACAAAAAGTAGAAAACGCCCCGAAGGGAGCGTTCTCGGTGAAGGTCGTTACCCCGGCGCGCACCAGCCATCGGGACATCAATCAATGCGAGGCAAGCGGCGCGGACGACCAAAACAAAACCCCGGCTCGGGTCGGAACCGGGGCAATCAAAGTCATATTGTGGGCAAAGTCCCTCGGAATTGCAAGCCACCGCGGAAAACGTGCTTTTGCACGCATTTCGCTGCTGTAACCCGCGAAAACCGGCTATTTCCTCAAGAATTTTCAACCACGACGACCGCCTCGGGCAAGGGCCCGCCGCCGCGCGTTGCTGAAAAGATACTTTTCAATAGTATTTTGTCATTTTGCCCGGTGGCGCATGCCAAAGCCGCCCATTTTTATGCCGAAACAGGCTTCCTGCGGCGCAGCAAGGCATACAAGATAATGGCCCCGAACGTAGCCGTACCAATGCCGCCCAGCATGAAGTCGCCGATCTTGATGGTGAAGTCGCCCGCCCCCATCACCAAGGTGACTGCGGCCACGATCAGGTTGCGGTTGTCGCTGAAATCGACTTGGTTGACCACCCAGATCCGAGCGCCCGCAATGGCGATCAAACCGAACACCACCACCGACATGCCGCCCAGCACCGGCCCGGGAATCGTCTGGATCAGCGCGCCGAACTTGGGCGAAAAGCCCAACACGATGGCGATCAGCGCGGCCACCACGAAGACCAGCGTGGAATAGATACGCGTAACGGCCATCACGCCGATATTCTCGGCGTAGGTGGTAACGCCCGTGCCGCCCACCGCGCCCGACACCATGGTCGCCACGCCGTCGCCAACAAAGGCGCGACCCAGGTAGCGGTCCAGGTCACGGCCCGTCATGGCGCTGACCGCCTTCACGTGGCCCAGGTTTTCCGCGACCAGGATGATGGCGACCGGCACGATCAGGCCCATGGCTTCGGCCTTGAAGACGGGTGCCGCGAAATGCGGCAGGCCGATCCAGGCGGCGGTGGCCACGCCCGAAAAATCGATGGGCTTGCCCAGCCCCATGCCATTGGCCAGCACCGCGTACACCACGCAGGCCAGGATCAGGCCGACCAGGATCAACAGGCGTTGGACCATGCCTTTCGTGTAGACGGCGATGCCGCCGACGCAGACGATCGTGACCAGCGCCATGAAGGTGTCGAAGCCCGACGCGCCCATGGCGCCCTTGGCCGCGATGGGCGCCAGGTTCAGGCCGATGACCGCCACCACCGCGCCCGTAACGACCGGCGGCATCAGCGCGTCGATCCAGTTGGCGCCGCTGCCCGACCGGGCGTTGGCAATCCACACGATCACGCCGATCAAGGTGTAGGCCAGGCCGCAGGCGATGATGGCGCCCAGCGCCACGCCGATATTGGCGTTTGCCCCGCCCCCCGCGTAGCCGGTCACCGCGATCACGCCTCCGATGAAGGCGAAGCTGGATCCCAGGTAGCTGGGCACGCGGCCGCCGACGAACAGGAAGAAGATCAGCGTGCCGATGCCGGACATGAGGATCGCCACGTTGGGATCGAAGCCCATCAGCAGCGGCGCCAGCACCGTCGAGCCGAACATGGCGACCACGTGTTGCGCGCCCATGGCCACGTTCTTGGGCCAGGACAGCCTTTCATCAGGCGCGATGATGACGCCGGGTTCGGCATCGTCCGCCAGGCGCCAACGCGGAAAGTACGAATTCGACATAAATATCCCAAATAAGGGGTTGGGTGAGCGGGCGCCAGTGTAAAGGGGGCTGCGAAGCGGCGGCAACGTTTAAGTATGGCTAGCGCCGTGCCGTACTTAGGGAAACCCCGGAAATCCAAGGGGACCCCCGAAGTACCACCCGGCAGCAGGAGACATCATGGCTATCAATTCCATCGGCGGCACATCCCGAATCGGCAGCTTGGCCGAACTGTGGGCGCAGAAGATTCAGGCCAACAAAGAAGCGAAGGAATCCGCCGGTGCGGAGGCGACGACCGTTGCACCCGACGGCAAGATCCGCGTCAACAACGCCGGGGCGATGGGCATTGGCGGCGCCAAGGCCACTGAAGAGACCGACAACGACGACGAGTTCACCCGCCAGATCAAAATGCTGCAAAAGCAGCTCAAGCGCATCATGGACCAGATTGCCAAGGTGCAGGCCAGCGGCATGTCGGACGAGATGAAGGCGCAGCAGTTGCAGTCGCTGAACGCCCAGGCCATGCAGATTCAAGGCCAGATCCAGCAGGTATTGATCCAGCAGGCCAAGGCGGCCATGGCCAACGGCGTGTCCGCCACGGCATAAGCGCCACAGCCCCGCCAGCGCGGGCGCGCCTTCAGGGCGCCCGCGCTGATGAGGCGCATCAAAATTTCTGATTGGACGCATAGCAGGCCTGACATTACTGTCTCCAGACAAATTAAAACTACGGAGACAAACCATGCATGCAATGCGCACAGCCTTTGCAGGAGTCCTGCTGGCCGTTTGTTCGGCCCCTGCCCTGGCCGGCACCGTCACGGTGATCACGTCGTTCCCAAAAGACCTGACCCAGGCCTACAAGACCGCGTTCGAAAAGGCCAACCCCGGCATCACGCTGGAAATCCTGAACAAGAACACCGTGTCCGGCATTGCATACGTGCGTGAAACGCCTGCGGGCCAACGCCCCGAGGTCTTCTGGGCCAGCGCGCCCGACGCCTTCGAAGTGCTGGGCCGCGACAAGTTGCTGGCCAAGTCGTCTGACGTGGCGAACAAGAATGTGCCGGACAAGATCGGCAACTACCCCATCAACGACCCGTCCGGCATGTACCTGGGCCAGGCGCTGGCGGGCTACGGCATCGTCTACAACACGCGCTATATTGCCGCGCACAAGCTTGCCGCACCGGTGGAATGGAAGGACCTGCTGTCGCCGAAGTGGTTCGGGCATGTCGGCATCACCTCGCCATCGCGTTCGGGCACGATGCACCTGACGGTGGAAACCATTTTGCAAGGCGAAGGCTGGGATGACGGCTGGAACACCCTGCTGCGCATGTCGGGCAACGCCAGCGCCATTACTGAACGATCCTTCGGCGTGCCCGACGGCGTGAACAACGGCCAGTTCGGCGCCGGCCCGGTCATCGACTTCTTTGGGCTGTCCAGCAAATATTCCAAGTTCCCGGTGGAATTCGTCTACCCCTCCGAGACGGCCATCGTGCCGGCCAATATTGCGCTGATCGACGGCGCGAAGAACACCGAGGAAGGCAAGAAATTCATTGCCTTCACGCTTAGCCAGGCTGGCCAGGAACTGCTGCTGCAACCCAAGATCTCGCGCCTGCCGGTGTTGCCGTACTCTGCCCTGGCCGGCAAGATTCCGGCGGGCTACCCGGACCCCGCCGAGATCGCCAAGCGCAGCAAGGTGCAGTTCAATGCCGACCTGTCGCAAAGCCGCTACTACGTTGTGCAATCGCTGTACGACCAGACCATCACATTCCGCCTGAAGGAATTGCAGGCTGCCACCAAGGCGATCTACGACGCCGAGGCCAAGCTGGGCGACAAAGCCAATAGCGGGCGCGCCGCCGAGCTGCTGGGACAAGCGCGCAAGCTGGCGTGGGCGCCGCTTATCGATGGCAAGAAGGCCGCCGACCCGGCGTTCCTGGCGGTCTTCGCGGGCAACAAGAAAGACGCCTCGGTGAACCAACAGATCACCCAGCTGGAAGGCGAGTGGAACGGCCGAGCACGGGCGAACTATGAAGAAGCCGTGAAGCTGGCCAAAGAGGCCGCGGCGCTCTAAACCACCCGTCGCAGCGCGCGCGTGGCAGGCAAAGCGGTTTGCCCCGCCGCGCGCGCAGTCCCCAGGCAACACATTCGGGAATCTCGATGACTTCTTCGGGCCACTCACGCCTGCCCGCCGGCCCCGTATTGACGGCGCTGCTGGTGTTCGGCTTTCTGCTGCTTTTTCTTGCCGTGCCCGTGGGCACGGTGTTCTACAGCGCCTTCGTGAACGCTGACGGCAGCTTCACGATGGGCCACTTTGGCGCGTTCTTCAACCAGCCCTTGATGCAGGAAGCGTTCTTCAACAGCCTGTACGTGGCGGGTTGGTCTGCCCTGCTGGCGTCCCTGATCGCGGTGCCACTGGCGTACTTCACGGTGCGCTTCGATTTCCGGGGTGCGCTGATCATCCAGACGCTGGGCGTGCTGCCGCTGATCATGCCGCCCTTCGTGGGCGCGGTGGCGATGCAGCTGATCTTCGGACGATCGGGCAGTGTCAACCTGCTGCTGAATGACTGGTTCGGCTTCACGATTCCATTCATGGAAGGCTTGAACGGCGTCATCTTCGTGGAAGCCCTGCATTACTTTCCGTTCATCCTGATGAACCTGGTGGTGGCGCTGCGCAACATCGACGGCGCCATGGAGGAAGCCGCGTTCAACCTGGGCTCGCGCGGGTTCCGCCTGTTCCGTCGCGTGATTTTTCCGTTGGCCCTGCCCGGCTATGTGGCGGGCGCGTCGCTGGTGTTCGTGAAGGTGTTTGACGACCTGGGCACGCCGCTGGTGCTGGGCACCACCAACATGCTGGCGCCGCAAGCGTACCTGCGCATTACGCAGGTGGGCCTGGAAGATCCGCTGGGCTATGTGATCAGCGTGATCATGATCGCGTTTTCCATCCTGGCGTTGTGGCTGTCGGCGCGCGTGCTCAAGGGGCGTGATTATTCCACGCTGCAAAAGGGCGGCAATTCAATCCAGAAGCGCAAGCTGGGGCCGATGGAAAGCGTGCTGGCCTACGGCTGGATCATCCTGGTGCTGCTGCTGGTGCTGTCGCCGCACATGGGCGTGCTGCTGTTGTCGCTAGCCAGTGTCTGGAGCTATGCGCCGCTACCCGATGGCTACACGCTGGCGCATTATTCCGCGGTGTTTTCCGAGTCGCAAGGCATGATCGCCAACACGCTGCTTTATTGCGGGCTGGCGGCAGGCCTGGATGTCATCATCGGCACCGCCATCGCCTACCTGATGCTGCGCACCCGGCTGCCGGCGCGGCAGTGGCTGGACTTCATGGCATCGGCGGCGCTGGCGATACCGGGCATCGTGCTGGCCATCGGTTTCTTGCGCACGTTCCGTGGGATCGAGCTTCCCGGCACGGGCACGCTGCTGACCTCGTCGTGGATCATCATCATGATTGCGTATTCGGTCAGGCGCTTGCCGTACGCGCTGCGATCCTGCGTGGCGTCCTTGCAGCAGATCAACGTATCGCTGGAGGAAGCCGCGCAATCACTGGGCGCCACCCGCATGAGCACGATCCGCCGCGTGGTGGTGCCGTTGATGGCGGGCGGCATGCTGGCGGGCTTCGTGACCAGCTTCGTGACGGCGGCGGTCGAGCTGTCGGCCACCATCATGCTGGTCACCAAGGACAGCCAGGCGCCCATGAGCTACGGCATCTATCTGTATATGCAAAGCGCGGCGGGCCGGGGGCCGGGCGCCGCTCTGGGCGTGCTGGCGGTGGCCGCGGTGGCTATCGGCACGTATGTATCGCACCTGCTGGTGGAGCGCGCGCAGTCGCGCCAGCGTCCGGCACGCACTGAAGGGGAATCCGCATGAAGAAAGTCAGCGTAGAGTGCCGCAACATCCGCCTGTCGTATGGCACGACCGAAGTGCTGAAGGACGTGAACATCCACGTCGAGCCGGGGGAGTTCTTCGCGTTGCTGGGGCCGTCGGGTTCCGGCAAGTCGACGCTGCTGCGGCTGATTGCCGGCTTCAACCGGCACAGCGCGGGCCAGTTGCTGGTGGATGGCAAAGACATCAGCGGCACGCCGCCCTGGAACCGCAACATCGGCATGGTGTTCCAGAACTATGCGTTGTGGCCGCACATGTCGCTGTGGGACAACGTGGCGTTCGGGCTGGTGGAACGCAAGCTGCCCCGCGCCGAGATCCGCGCCAAGGTCGAAGCCGCGCTCGAACTGGTGGGGCTGTCGCAGTTTGGCAAGCGCCGGCCCAATCAGTTGTCGGGCGGCCAGCAGCAGCGGGTGGCCCTGGCCCGCACCATCGTCATCGAGCCGCAGGTGCTGCTGCTGGATGAACCGCTATCAAACTTGGACAAGAAGCTGCGCGTGCAGATGCGCCAGGACCTGCTCAGCCTGCAACGCCGACTGGGCATCACCACCATCTTCGTCACGCACGACCAGGAAGAAGCCATGACCACGGCTGACCGCATGGCGGTACTGGACCATGGCGTGGTGCAGCAGATTGGCGCGCCCAGCACGCTCTTCGACTACCCCGTGAACCGCTTCGTGGCCAACTTTGTGGGCACGATGAACGTGCTGGAAGGCGATGTGCGCGAGCGCACCAGCGGCAGCGTCGTGCTGGCGGTGCCGGGCGTGGGTGATCTGCATCTGCCGCTGACGGCTGAAGCGCCCGCCGCCAGCCGCCTGGCGGCCAGCTTCCGGCCGCATACCGTGCAGATTGAAATGGCGGATGGCCTGGGCGATGCGCGCTATGTATGGCTGCCGGGCATTGTGGAAAGCAGCGAGTTCCTGGGCGAATTCACGCGCTATCAGGTGCTGATCGGTGAGCAGCGCCTGACGGCCGACCAGTCGCATTTGGCGGGGCTGTCGCCCTTCCCCGTCGGCGCGCCCGTATCCATTGGATTGGAGCCCACCCAGGTTCGGCTGTTGGCGGCCTAAACTTGCCGCCATGGAAATCTATCAGATCCGCGCGTTCGTCACGGTTGCCCGGCTGGGCAACCTGACCAAGGCGGCCGAAGCGCTGTCCTTGACCCAGCCCGCCGTGACCGCGCAGATCAAGGCGCTGGAACAAAGCCTGGGCGTGGCCTTGTTCGACCGCAGCGGCGGCCGGCTGGCGCTGGCCAAGGCGGGCGAGGTGCTGCTGCCCACGGCGGAAGCGTTGCTGGTGCTGGGCGCGCAGTTCAAGTCCGAAGCGCAGCAGTTGCAGGGCAGCCTGCATGGGGTCGTGGAACTGGGCGTGCCCAGCGAAAAGCCGGACTTCCTGCGCCTGGGCGAGCTGGCGTCGGCCGTCACGCAGCGCCTGCCGCTGGTGGAATTGAAGACCCAGACCTTGCCTACCGCCACGCTGGCCGAACAGGTCAGCACCGGGCGCCTGCCGGCCGCGCTGACCATCGCCGCCAACCCGCCGCGTGGTGTGTTGTGGCTGCCGTTGCGCAGCGTGCGCTATCGCATTGCCTTGCCGAAAGAACACGCCTCGGCGCTCAAGCGCGGCGGCTGGCGCGAAGTAGCCCAGTTGCCGTGGCTGGATGGGCCGTCGGGCAGCCATACGCATCTGCTGTTGCGCGACATGTTCGAACGCCACGGCCTGGCGCCGCGCATTGCCATGCAGAACGATGATCAGGCCAACCTGGAGGCGCTGGTGCGCGCCGGCGCGGGCTGCGCGCTGTTGCGCGAAGAGACCGCGCTGGCGGGCGCCGCATCCAATGATTTCATCGTGTGGGGCCAGGCCCGTGCCGACGCCATGCTAGGCTTCATCCTGCCTTATGAGCGCGCTAGCGAGCCCGCGCTTGTCGCGCTAAGCTCGATCATCCATGCCATTTGGAAGCCGCGCCCGGTGATCGTGCCGGCCCCGCTTTGATTCCCAGGCTTTGCCCCACTCCCTGCCTTAATCCCCACTACGACCGTAATGACTGAAATCTGGTTCATCCGCCATGGCGAAACCGACTGGAACCGCCAGCGCCGCCTGCAAGGCTGGAAAGACATCCCCCTGAACGAATTCGGCGTCAACCAGGCCAGCCTGCTTGCCGCGCGCCTGCGCGACGAGGCCCGCGAAACGCCCATCCATGCCATCTATAGCAGCGACCTGCAACGCGCGCACGCCACGGCGGTGCCCGTGTCCGAACAACTGGGCTTGCGCGTGCGGGTAGAGCCCGGCATCCGCGAGCGCGGCTTCGGCGTGCTGGAAGGGCTGGACCACGAACACATCGACGTGCAGGCGCCCGAAGCCGCCGCCGCCGGGAAAAGCCGCGACCCCTTGCGACCGCTGGATGGCGGCGAAACGCTGGGCCAGTTTCAGTCGCGGGTGATTTCCACCGTGGACGACATTGCCAGCCGCCACGACGGCGAACGCATCCTGATGTTCACGCACGGCGGCGTGCTGGACATCATCTGGCGCCATGCCTCGGGCGTACCGCTGAACGGCGCGCGCGATGCCGCGCTGCTGAACGTCAGCATCAACCGCGTCGGAGTACAGGGGCGTAAATGGGAAGTGCTGGATTGGGGCGACGTGGGCCACGTGGCCGATGAGGTCGGCGACGACGTGGTGCCGTAACACGGCACCGCGTTCACGGGCGGCAGGTTCATTTTGCCGCCCGTTCGCGCATCACCCTGCTTTGCGGGGCTTGCGCGGCGCGTTGCGCGCCAGCTTGTCATAGACCGCGTTGGGCAACAGGCGCATCAGCTTGGCCACCACGCCCATCTGCCACGGGATCACCGTGTACGACGTGCCGCGCGCAATGGCCGCATGCGCGCGTGCTGCAAAGGCGTCCGCTTCCATCAGGAAGGGCATGGAATACGGATTCTTCGCCGTCATGGCGGTCTTGATGTAGCCCGGTGCGATGGTCACCACCCGAATACCGTCAGCCGCCAGTTCCAGCCGCAGGCTTTCGCAGTAGGTCACCACGGCGGATTTGGATGCACTGTAGGCGCCCGCGCCCGGTAGTCCGCGCACGCCCGCCACGCTGGCAATGCCCACCAGGCGGCCCGATCCGGCGGCGCGCATGGCGCCCACGAAGGGTTCGAAGGTGGCCACGGTAGCCAGCAGATTGGTATCGACAATAGCTTTGAAGACGTCGTAGTCCTCACCGTGCTCGGTCAAGGTGCCGGCGCTGATGCCCGCGCTGGCAATGACGACATCCACCCTGCCCTGGCAGAACGCAATGAAATCGGCTGCCGCCGCATGCAACGCGGCGCGGTCGCGCACGTCCACCGCATAGCAACGATGGCTGCCCGGCAGGCTGTCGGCCAACTCGCGCAACGCGTCTTCGCGCCGGCCCAAGAGACCCAGCGTGGCGCCCGATGCGGCGTACTGCTGCGCCAGGGCGCGGCCCAGACCACTGCTGGCGCCGGTGATGAAGACTCTGTTCATGGGTTCGTCTTAAGCGAGTAGGAAAGGCAGAAATGAAAAGGGCGACCCTGTTCAAGGGCCGCCCCGGCATCCTACCTCAAGCCCGCGGGCTTGGCGCTGTCGCGTCAGTCTTGACCGCTAAGCGATGCGTGCAGGTCCTGCAAGGGATACACCTGCAGGCCCAGGCCCTGGCGCAGATACTGCATGCCTTCAACCGCGGCGCGGGCGCCGGCAATGGTGGTGAAGAAGGTGACGCGGGCGGCCAGCGACTGCGTACGGATCGTGCGCGAATCAACGATGGCGTTGCGGCGCTCTTCAACCGTGTTGATGACCAGCGCGATTTCGCCGTTCTTCACCATGTCGACGATGTGCGGACGGCCTTCGGTGACCTTGTTGACCACTTGCACCGGAATGCCCGCGGTTTCGATTTCGGCCGCCGTGCCGCGCGTGGCCACCAGCTTGAAGCCCATGGCATGCAGGCCGCGCGCCACTTCCACGGCGCGGGGCTTGTCCTGGTTCTTCACGCTGATGAACACCGTGCCGGACTCCGGCAGGCGCACGCCAGCAGCCAGTTGCGACTTCACGAAGGCTTCGCCGAAGCTCATGCCCACGCCCATCACTTCACCGGTCGACTTCATTTCCGGACCCAGGATGGTGTCCACGCCCGGGAACTTCACGAACGGGAACACGGCTTCCTTGACCGAGAAGTAAGGCGGCACGATTTCCTTCGTGATGCCTTGCGCCGCCAGCGTCTGGCCGGCCATGGCGCGCGCGGCGATCTTGGCCAGTTGCAGGCCGGTGGCCTTGGACACGTAGGGCACCGTGCGCGAGGCACGCGGGTTCACTTCCAGCACGTAGACATCGCCGCCCTGAATGGCGAACTGCACGTTCATCAGGCCGCTGACGTTCAAGGCCTTGGCCATCATCGTGGTCTGGCGCTTGATCTCGGCGATGACTTCCGCCGACAGCGAGTAAGGCGGCAGGCTGCAAGCCGAGTCGCCCGAGTGCACGCCGGCCTGCTCGATGTGTTCCATGACGCCGCCGATGAAGACGGTTTCGCCGTCGGCCAGGCAGTCCACGTCGACTTCGGTGGCGTTGTTCAGGAAGCGGTCCAGCAGCACGGGCGAGTCATTGCTGACCTTCACGGCCTCGCGCATGTAGCGCTCGAGGTCTTGTTGCTCGTGCACGATTTCCATGGCGCGGCCGCCCAGCACGTAGCTGGGGCGCACGACCAGCGGGTAGCCGATCTCGGTGGCGTGGGCCAGGGCCTCGCCTTCGGTGCGCGCGGTGCGGTTGGGCGGCTGACGCAGACCCAGCTTGTTCAGCAGCTTCTGGAAGCGTTCGCGGTCTTCGGCGACGTCGATGGATTCCGGGCTGGTACCGATGATGGGCACGCCGTTGGCTTCCAGGGCGCGCGCCAGCTTCAACGGGGTCTGGCCGCCGTACTGGACGATCATGCCGACCGGGTTTTCCTTGTGGACGATTTCCAGCACGTCTTCCAAGGTCAGCGGTTCGAAGTACAGGCGGTCGGACGTGTCGTAGTCGGTGGACACGGTTTCCGGGTTGCAGTTGACCATGATGGTCTCGTACCCGTCGTCGCGCAGCGCCAGCGCGGCATGCACGCAGCAGTAATCGAACTCGATGCCCTGGCCGATACGGTTCGGGCCACCGCCCAGCACGATGATCTTCTTGCGATCGGTGGGGGCGGACTCGCACTCTTCCTCGTACGTGGAGTACATGTACGCGGTGCGGGTGGCGAATTCGGCGGCGCAGGTGTCGACGCGCTTGTAGACCGGGCGCACGTTCAACTGGTGACGCAGCTTGCGCACTTCGGATTCAGCGGAATCCAGCAGGAACGCCAGGCGGCGGTCGGAGAAACCGCGGCGCTTCAGTTCCCACAGCGTGGCGTAGTCCAGGTCGGCCAGCGTCTTTTGTTCCAGCGCCAGTTCGATGTCGACGATTTCCTTGATCTGCGACAGGAACCACGGGTCGATGTGCGTGATGTTGTGCACTTCGTCCAGCGTGAAGCCTTGCGCAAAGGCGTCGCCCACGTACCAGATGCGTTCCGGACCGGGCTCGCCCAGTTCGACTTGCAGCTTTTCGCGGTCGGTGGTTTTCTGGTTCAGGCCGTCGACGCCCACTTCCAGACCACGCAGCGCCTTCTGGAACGATTCCTGGAAGGTGCGGCCGATGGCCATGACTTCACCCACGGACTTCATCTGGGTGGTCAGGCGCGCATCGGCGGTGGGGAATTTTTCGAAGGCAAAACGCGGCACCTTGGTGACGACGTAGTCGATCGACGGTTCGAACGAGGCGGGCGTGGCGCCGCCGGTGATTTCGTTCTTGAGCTCGTCCAGCGTGTAGCCCACGGCCAGGCGCGCGGCGACCTTGGCGATGGGGAAACCGGTGGCCTTGGATGCCAGCGCCGACGAACGCGACACGCGCGGGTTCATCTCGATGACGATCATGCGGCCGTTCTTCGGGTTGACGGCGAACTGCACGTTCGAGCCGCCCGTATCCACGCCGATCTCGCGCAATACCGCGATCGATGCATTACGCATGATCTGGTATTCCTTGTCGGTCAGCGTCTGAGCAGGCGCCACGGTGATCGAGTCACCGGTGTGCACGCCCATCGGGTCCAGGTTTTCGATCGAGCAGACGATGATGCAGTTGTCCGCCTTGTCGCGAACCACTTCCATCTCGAATTCCTTCCAGCCCAGCAAGGATTCTTCGATCAGCAGTTCGTTGGTCGGCGAGGCTTCCAGGCCACGACGGCAGATCGTTTCGAATTCTTCGGCGTTGTAGGCAATACCGCCGCCCGAACCGCCCATGGTGAAGCTGGGGCGAATCACGGCGGGGAAGCCCGACGTGCCCACTTCGGCGGCGATGCGGCGCTGCACTTCCCAGGCTTCGTCCATGCTGTGGGCCACGCCCGACTTGGCCGATTCCAGGCCGATGTCGGTCATGGCCTGCTTGAACTTCTGGCGGTCTTCGGCCTTTTCGATGGCGTGTTCGTTCGCGCCGATCAGCTCCACGTTGTGCTTTTTCAGCACGCCGTGGTGGGCCAGGTCCAGCGCGCAGTTCAGCGCGGTCTGGCCGCCCATGGTGGGCAGCAGCGCATCGGGCTTTTCACGCTCGATGATTTTTTCTACCGCTTGCCAGGTGATGGGCTCGATGTAGGTGACGTCGGCCGTTTCCGGGTCCGTCATGATCGTGGCGGGGTTGCTGTTCACCAGGATGGTGCGGTAACCCTCGGCCTTGAGCGCCTTGCACGCCTGTGCGCCGGAATAGTCGAATTCGCAAGCCTGCCCGATGATGATGGGGCCGGCGCCGATGATGAGTATGCTTTTTAGGTCTGTACGCTTGGGCATGATGCAATCTTTACTTTTGGCCGGACATCAGGGCGATGAACTTGTCGAACAGTTCAAGGATGTCGTGCGGACCCGGGCTGGCTTCGGGGTGACCCTGGAAGCAGAAGGCCGGGCGGTCGGTGAGCTCGAAGCCCTGCAGCGTGCCGTCGAACAGCGACACGTGCGTGACGCGCGCATTGGCCGGCAGGCTGGCCGCATCGACCGCGAAGCCGTGGTTCTGGCTGGTGATGAACACGCGCTTGGACTGCAAGTCTTGCACGGGGTGGTTCGCGCCGTGATGGCCCGTCTTCATCTTGAGCGTCTTGCCGCCCACGGCCAGGCCCATGATCTGGTGGCCCAGGCAGATGCCGAAGACCGGCAACTTCTTGTCCAGGAACGTGCGGGTGGCGTCGATGGCGTAGTCGCAGGGCTCGGGGTCGCCGGGGCCGTTGGACAGGAACACGCCGTCAGGGTTGAGCTTCAGGACGTCTTCGGCGCTGGTTTGCGCCGGCACCACGGTCAGGCGGCAACCGCGATCGGCCAACAGGCGCAGGATGTTCGTCTTGATGCCGAAGTCGTAAGCAACGACGTGGAACTTGGATTGGTCGGGCTTGGAAAAACCTTCGCCCAACTGCCAGGTGCCTTCGGTCCATTCGGTGCTGGCTTTCTGCGACACGACCTTGGCCAGGTCCTGGCCGGTCATGCCGGCAAAGCCCTGCGCCATTTCAACGGCGCGCTCGGCGTCGGTGCCGACGAAGATGCAGGCGCCCTGGGCGCCTTTTTCACGCAGGATGCGCGTGAGCTTGCGGGTGTCGATGCCGGAAATGGCAACGATGCCCTGCGCGGCCAGATAGTCGGGCAGGGATTGCGTGGAACGGAAGTTCGACACGCGGGCGGGACAGTCGCGGACCACAAGTCCGGCGGCATAGACGCGATTGGCTTCCACGTCTTCGGCGTTGACGCCGGTGTTGCCAATGTGCGGATAGGTCAGCGTAACGATCTGACCGCTATAGCTGGGATCGGTGAGAATTTCCTGGTACCCGGTCATCGCGGTGTTGAACACCACTTCGGCAACGGTAGCCCCAGGCGCACCGATCGACACGCCTCGAAAAATGGTACCGTCCGCCAGAGCCAGAATTGCAGGAGGGAAGCGGTTGATCCCCTCGGGAAAAAGTTGCGGCAGCACAGTAAACCCCGGTTTTAGAATCGATAATCAAACCTTCGGATTATACCTTGACCGGGCAAATTCCCCGGCGAACCGCGCCAAATAAGGCCGGAATCGCCGATTGACCCTTGCGCGGCACGTTTACGGCGCATGCACGGCTTGTGTGCTGCCTCCCGCTTGTGGGCGACGGCGAGACACCGGCCGCAGTGATACGCTAGGGAACCTTCAACCCTTGCCGTCGTGAGCCGTTACTGTCCATGTCCAGCCAACTTGACGCCCTGCGCAATCACACCACCGTTGTCGCCGACACCGGGGATTTCGAAGCGATGAAGGCGTTGCGTCCCACGGACGCCACCACCAATCCGTCCCTTATTCTAAAAGCCGTTCAGCAAGACGCCTACCGGCCCCTGCTGGAACAAACCGTGCGCGATCACCAAGGCGCCTCCGCCCCCGAGCTCGTCGACCGCCTGCTGGTCGCCTTTGGCCGCGCCATTCTGAACATCGTGCCGGGCCGCGTCTCCACCGAAGTGGATGCCCGCCTGTCGTTCGATACCCGCGCAACCATCGAACGCGCCCGCGGCCTGATCGCTCTGTATGAAGCCGCGAGCGTGCCGCGCGAACGCGTGCTGATCAAGATCGCGTCCACCTGGGAAGGCATCCAGGCCGCCCGCGCGCTGCAAGCCGAAGGCGTGCACTGCAACCTGACGCTGCTGTTTTCGCTGCCCCAGGCCGTGGCCTGCGCCGACGCCCGCGTGCAATTGATATCGCCCTTTGTGGGCCGCATCTACGATTGGCACAAGAAGAACGCCGGCGCCGCGTGGGTGGAAGCCGACAACAGCGGGTCACAAGATCCCGGCGTGCTATCGGTGACGCGCATATACCGGTATTACAAGCAGCACGACATTTCTACCGAAATCATGGGCGCCAGCTTCCGCAACGTGGGTCAGATCCTGGCGTTGTCGGGATGCGATCTGCTGACCATCAGCCCCGACTTGCTCAAGCAGTTGGCGAACACACCAGGCGATGCACCGGCGCAACTGCGCGCCGACGACACCGGTCCTGCGATTGCCCGTATCGGCGCGGATGAAGTCAGCTTCCGCACCCTGCTCAACGACGACGCAATGGCCAGCGAAAAGCTGTCCGAAGGTATCCGCCTGTTCGTGGCCGACGCGGTCAAGCTGGATGCGCTGATCGACGCACAGCGCCGCTGATCCGGCCCGCGAGCAGAAAAAAGTGGCGTGCTCGGTTTTTGGGCACGCCACTTGCTGACTAGCCTGGTGGCCTGGGTGATGCTGGACGTACGGGCTGACCTGCGTCGTGACCTTAACGCTGATCGTGCGAATGCACCTGCAACGCTTCCAGAAACCGCGACACCATGTTGTAGGCCGCAACCGTTGCAGTCAGTTCGACGATGAGCTTTTCGGAACCCATGGCAGCGCGAGCCGCCTGAAACACCGGGTCCGGCACCTGGACGTTGCGGGTCATGGCATCGGTGTAGGCCAGCACGGCTTTTTCGCGCGCGTCGAACAGCATTGAATTTTCCCAATCGCCCAGGGCATCCAACTGGGCTTGCGACAGGCCTTCCTTGAGGGCGATCGGCGCATGCTGATCGGCCTCGTAGGGCGCACCGTTTAGCGCGGCAACGCGCATGATGACCAGTTCGCGCACATCACCCGGCAAGGTGCTTAGTTGCCGGATGGATGTCAGGTAGTTCAACCAGCCCGCGGCCACTGCGGGGCTGTGCAGCAGCATTTGGTACAGATGAAGCACGCTGCCCCGTTCAGCAACGATGCGGTCCACCAGGGGACGGGCTTCGGGATGAGACAGATCGGCGTAGGGAAGACGGGCCATGGACGCTCCAGAGAGTTGATGGGGGCTGCAAACGCATACATTCACACAATATATTTGACATAATGACAGCTCATTGCGCGTCCCAGGTACCCCACCCACAATGAATGCGCCCACCCCGTCTCATTTGCCCGTCACGCTCGCCAACTGCGACAGCGAACCGATACACATACCGGGCGCCATCCAGCCGCTGGGGGCCTTGCTTGCGTTCGACGCGGACGGCATGCTGCAGTTCGCCAGCGAAAACGCTCCCGCCCTGCTGGGTGTGCCGCTGACGCTGGGACAATGCTGCCCCCCAGGCACGCTGCCGTCAGACCTGGCGGACTATCTGGCGGAGTGGCTGGGCAACCCCGACCCTGTTTTCGACCCCTTCGCATTGACGCTGAACGACGCTACGTTCGACGTGATCGGCCACTGCAACAGCGACGGTCTGACAATCATCGAACTGGAACAGCGCGTGCAGGCTGCCGCCGACGTTGCCGACCCGGCGCGCATCTACCGCAGCATCGAACGCGTGCGCCGCGAACGCGATATCGACGGCCTGCTTAAAAGCGCCGTGCGCGAGGTGCGCCGCGCCACCGGGTTCGACCGGGTCATGGCCTACCGCTTCCATCCCGACGACAGCGGGGAAATCGTCACCGAAGAACGCCACGAATCCCTGGAAGACTGGATAGGCCGCCGCTACCCCGCGGGCGACATCCCCGCACAGGCACGCCGCCTGTACACCGTCAACACGTTGCGCCAGATTGCCGACGCGCGCTACACGCCAGTGCGCGTACGTGGCGCGCCTTCGGCCACCACGAAGCCGCTGGACATGAGCTTTTCGGTGTTGCGCAGCGTGTCGCCGATTCATCTGGAATACATGGCCAACATGGGCGTGCAGGCGTCGATGAGCCTGTCGATCGTGATCGGCGATCGGCTATGGGGCATGATCGCCTGCCATCACCATGGGCCGCGCCCCATTCCCTACCCCGCGCGTCTGGCCTGCGAAGCGCTGGCGCAGGTGCTATCCGCCGCGTTGGCCAATATCGAGGGGGCCGAGCGCGCCGCCCAGGCACGCCGCAATGCCGCCTTGGTCAGCGAACTGACCGAACGCGCATCCGCCTCGGAAAACCTGCATCTGGCCTTGTCCAGCGGGCCGGATACGCCCGCGTCGCTGATTCCGAACGACGCCGCGCTGTGCCTATGGGGCAACAGCGTCACCGTGTTTGGCGGCATCGCGCCGCGCGGCGAACTGGCGGGCATTCTGTGCGCGTTGGACCAAAGCGGCCAGCGCCTGGTGCATACCGACAACATCGCCCGCGACTACCCCGACCTGCAGACCGACCTGGTTCCCTACGCCGGCCTGCTGGCTTGCAAGTTCGACCCAATGAACAATGGCTGGCTGATATGGCTGCGCAAAGAGCAGATCGAAACGCTGGTTTGGGGCGGCAAGCCCGAGAAACAATACGCCGTAGGCAACCAGGGGCCGCGCCTGACGCCACGCGGCTCATTCGAGGCCTGGCGCGAAGTGGTGCGCAATACCTGCACTTCGTGGCTGCCCGCTGAACTGGAAGCCGCCGACAATCTGCGCGACGAACTTTCCCACATCGCCACCAGCCGCACCGCCGACGTGGACCGCGCGCGCACCGCGCTGCTGGCCATGCTGGGCCACGATCTGCGCGACCCGCTGCAATCGATTTCCATGGCGGCCACGCTGCTGTCCAAAACGGATACCGGTGCACGCATGGGCGAGCGTATCCGCTATTCCAGCGGCCGCATGCAGCGCCTGATTTCGCAGGTGCTGGATTTGTCACGTCTGCAGGGCGGCATGGGCCTGGGCATTGAAAAGCGCCCATGCTCGCTGAGCGATCTGATCAACGGGCTGATCGAAGAAAAGCGGCAGGCCTACCCCGGGCTGCGCATCGAGCCCGACGTGGCGCCCGACCTGACCCTGATGGCCGATACCGACCGCATCGCCCAGGTGCTGACGAATCTGATGAGCAACGCGCGCCAGCACGGCGCCCCGCGCCAGCCCATCCTGGTGCAGGCGCACGAGCGTGGCGACGACATTGAGCTGCGCGTCATCAACCATGGCGCACCCATTGCACCAGAGGTGTTGGCGCACCTTTTTTCGCCTTTCAAACCCGAATCGCTGGGCCAGTCGCGCAACCGCAACGGCCTGGGGCTGGGCCTGTATATCGCCGAACAGGTCGTGCGTGGCCATGACGGCGAAATCTCGGTGGCATGCCGGGACGGCCTGGTCATTTTTACGGTGAGGCTGCCGCGCGACTGTCGCGACGCACCCACCCTTTGAACCCTGGAGACATCTTTTGAACGAAGTGCGCGCAGTTCGCGTCCTGCTGGTTGACGACAATGAAATGGGCTCGGAGCTGCTTGCCGAATTCCTGGCGCTTTCTGGGGTGCAAGCGCGCTGCGCCGCCTCGGGCGAAGCCGCGCTCGAGATGATGGACAGCTTCCACCCCGAAGCCGTGCTGGTGGACATTTTGCTGCCCGACATGGACGGCTATGAGCTGGCGTCGCGCTTGCGCGCCCGCGGCGCACCGCCTCGCATCTACGCCCTGAGCGGCTTGGCGCGCCACGAACGCCGTGATGCGGACGGTATGTTCGACGGCTGGATTGAAAAGCCCGCCGACCCCGACGCGCTGCTGGCCATTTTGTGCCCGTCACACTAGGGCCGCCCATGTCGATCTCTCCGTCCCTGGCCGCGCAAGGCGTGCGGTTCAAAGTGCTGGCGCAGGTGTTTCCGGTACTGCGCCACGAAGTCGTGGGCCCACTGTCCAACGCCACGCTGGCCACCGCGATGCTGCGCCAGACACCGGACGGCGCCGATGCCGACGCCTTGCAGCAGCGCTGCCATCGCCTGGCGGGCGACCTGACCGGCATGCTGGAAGACAGCGTCACCATCGTGCGCGAACTGGACCAATGGCTGCTGGACAGCAACGCCACCCTGTCCGCCGAAGCCTTGCTGCGCGAATGCCGCAAGCTGATGTTCTCGCATCTGCTGCTGTCGCGGCACAGCGTCATCTGGCCGGAAGACGTGGCCGACATCCAGGTGCCGCAGTTCACCTCGCGGTATTTGCTGCTGGCCTGGCTGCTGAGCCTGTTGTCCGTCTTGCCGGCGGACGCCACGCTGACGCTGGACTGTTCGCAGCCCGATGCCTGGCACGCCCATTTTCCGGAAGACCTGGCGTCGGCCGCGCCGACCGCGTCGCCCGCCTTCGCGCCCGAGGAAGTGGAACTGCTTGCAACGGTATCCGGCTGGCGGCTGGAGCGCCAGGCGCAGTGCTGGTCACTGCGCCTGCCCGCCGCCACCCCAGCTCAATAGGCAGCCGCCATGATTTCGTCCGTTCACCTACGGCTTCGAGACGGCACACGCGACAGGCACGAAGCGCTGGACCAGGGCTTGGCCTTGACTGGCGGCGACATCGACCACACCGCTTATCTGAACTATCTGCGCGCGTTGCTGGGCTGGCTGGAACCTTTGGAACGCCAACTGTGGCAACTGGACTGGCCCGATAGCCTGCAAGCGGCGGCGCGCGCCGGAAAAAGTGATTGGATACGCGCCGACCTGGCGGCTGCCGGCGACGCAACGCCCGTACCGCACTGCGCCGATGCACCGCGTATCGAAGCCGCCGATGCCTATGCCTTGGGCGTGGCCTATGTGGTGGAAGGGTCGCAATTGGGCGGACGCTTTCTGGCCAAGCACCTGGCCGAGGTCGCGCCCGAGCTACCGCTGCGCTATCTGCGCGGCTATGGCGAACAACTGGGACCGATGTGGAAGACGTTTCTGCAGTTTCTGGATAGCGAGGCCGGCGCCCAAGGGCGCGAGGACCACGCTTTGCAAGGCGCGTGCGACGCCTTCGACAGCCTGACGGCCTGGCTGCGCAGCCGGCACGCGCTGCGAACCTGAAAGGCTCGCGGCGCGGCCGCCCGATTGATTACAGCTTTTCGGTTTCGCCCGACTTGGGCTGCCACTTCATCAAGCGCTTTTCACCAATGCCGACGATGTAGTCCAGCACCAGCGCAAATGCGGTCAGCACGACGATGCCCGCGAACACGGTGTTCACATCAAACGTGCCTTCCGCTTGCAGGATCAGGTAGCCCACGCCCCTTGCCGAGCCCAGGTATTCACCCACCACCGCGCCCACGAAGGCCAGGCCCACGGAAGTATGCAGGCTGGAAAACACCCAGCTGGTGGCCGACGGCAGGTACACGTGGCGCAGCAACTGGCGCTTGCGCGCGCCCAGCATGCGGGCGTTGTCGAGCAAGGTTGGGCTGACTTCGCGCACGCCCTGGTAGACGTTGAAGAACACGATGAAGAACACCAGCGTGACCGCCAGCGCCACCTTCGACCAGATCCCCAAGCCGAACCACATGCCGAAAATAGGCGCCAGGATGACGCGCGGCATCGAGTTGGCGGCCTTGATGTAGGGATCAAGAATCGCGCTTGCGCGGGGCGACAAGCCCAGCCACAGTCCAAAGACCAAACCGGCGATGGTGCCGATGAAAAAGGCCAGCACGGTTTCCGTCAGGGTGACCCACAGGTGCGCGTAGATGTCGGCATTGGTGACGAACCAGGCCCAGATGCGGCCCCAGACCTTCAGCGGTTCGCCAAAGAAGAAAGCCACCTGGGAATCGCGCGCCGCAAAATGCCAGACGCCCAGGATGACGACCAGCAGCAGCAGTTGCCAGAAGCGCAAGCTGGCCTTACCAGATTTGAATGACTTCGACATACCTCAGGCTCGCTTCTGTTGGGCATAGCCCTTTAGCACTTCTTCGCGCAGCACCGCCCAGATGGCCGAGTGCAGTTCGACAAAGCGCGGGTGGACGCGTACCTCGGCCACGTCGCGGGGACGCGGCAGGTCAATGACGAATTCGCCGATTGGGTGCGTGCCCGGGCCGGCAGACAGCACGATCACGCGGTCGCTCATCGCGATGGCTTCGTCCAGGTCGTGCGTGATGAACAACACGGCCTTGCGCTTGGCCATCCACAGGTCCAGGACTTCGTTTTCCATCAACTGGCGCGTCTGGATGTCCAGGGCGGAGAACGGTTCGTCCATCAGGATGATGTCGGGGTCGCGGATCAGCGTCTGGGCCAGCATGGTGCGCTTGCGCATGCCGCCTGACATCTGGTGCGGATAGCGGCTTTCGAAGCCGCCCAGCCCCACCCGGCGCATCCACTCGCGACCGCGCTCCAGCCCTTCGGGGCGCGGTACGCCAGCGAAGTCCAGACCTGCCACCACATTGTCCAGCGCGCTGCGCCAGGGCAACAGCGCTTCGCCCTGGAACATGTAGCCCGCGCGCGCGTTGATGCCGGACAAGGGTTGACCGAAGACCTTCACCTGCCCGCTCGACGGCGCCAGCAAGCCGGCGCCGACGTTGAGCAGGGTGGACTTGCCGCAGCCGGTCGGGCCCACCACCGACACGAACTCGCCCGGCGCAATGGCCAGGCTCGTGTCACTGACGGCGGTATAGCGCTGCGACCGGTCGTCGCGCGAAACAAAGGTGCAACTGATATTTTCCAGCGATAGTGCGGCTTCAGCCATTGGCGTACTTCTCGTTGGCGCGGCGGGCGAAATCGTTGGTCCAGGCTTTCGACGGATCAATCTTCGATGCGTTGAACTCTGCCTGGTACGCGGCCAGCGCCTTGAGCGCGGTGGCGGCGCCGTCCTCGGGGATCATGCCGTCGGGCGACAGGCCTTCCAGGCTGGCCGAGATGGCGGCCTTGTAGATGGCCGGGTCGCCCAGCAGGTAGGTTTCCGGCACGATCTTGGCGATTTCGTCGGGGCCCGCCTTCTGAATCCACTTGTCCGCGCGCACGATCGCGTTGGCCAGCGCCTGCGTGGTGTTCGGATTGGCGTCGATGAACGCCTGCGGGGCGTACAGGGAACCGGCAGGCATGTTGCCGCCAAAGATCTCCTGCGTGTCTTTAAGCGTGCGCGTGTCGACAATGATCTCGATGTCGCCCGGCATCTGCAACATCGACACCACGGGGTCGGTGTTGGAGATGGCGTCGATCTGGCCGCTGCGCAACGCCGTCACGGCACCCGCGCCGGCACCCACGCCGATGATGGAAACGTCAGAAGCCTTCAAGCCATGCTTGGCCAGGAAGAAGCTGACCACCATGTTGGTGGATGAACCCGGCGCGGTCACGCCGATCTTCTTGCCCTTGAGGTCAGCGGCGCCCTTGTAGTTCGGCAGGTTCTTCTTGGACACGCCCACGCCGATCATCGGCGCGCGGCCTTGCAGCACGAAGGCGCGGTAGGCCTGGCCCTTGGACTGCATCGACAGCGTGTGTTCGAACGCGCCCGAGACGATGTCGGCGCTGCCGCCCACCACGGCTTGCAGGGCCTTGGAGCCGCCCGCGAAGTCGGCGATGCTGACGTCCAGGCCTTCGTCCTTGAAGTAGCCACGGGCTTCAGCGATGGACAGCGGGAGGTAATAGATCAGGGGCTTGCCGCCCACGGCGATCTGAACCTTGGTCTTTTCAAGCTTCTGGGCGCGCACGATGGCGGGCGCCATGCCCATGACGCCGGCGGCGCCAGCCATCTTGAGCAAGTCACGGCGAGTAACTGACATTGGGTTGTCTCCTTAGTTGTCGGGTTTACCGATAGCGCCGGTCTTCGCCAGCTCTTCAATAGCCGCTGAATCATACCCCAGCGCTTTCAGGACTTCCTCGGTATGTTCCCCTAATTTCGGGCCTACCCAGCGCGTCTGGCCGGGGGTTTCCGACAGCTTGGGAACCACCGCCGGAAGCTTCACCGGGCTGCCATCGGCAAGCTGATGTTGTTCGATCATGCGGCGCGCCAGGAACTGCGGATCGCTGAACATATCGGCCACGCTGTAGATCTTTCCGACCGGCACATCGGCCGCTTTGAGCGTGCCCAGCGCGTCTTCGATGTTGCGCCCGTTGCACCATTGCTGGATCGCGCCGTCGATCTCTTCCACGCGCCGTGCGCGGCCGTCGTTACGCACCAGGTCGGGGTCTTCGGCCAGGTCGTCGCGGCCAATGGCGCGCATCAGGCGGTGAAAGATGGCGTCGCCATTACCGGCGATAACGATGTTCTGGCCATCGCGGGTGGTGTAGGTGTTGGACGGCACGATGCCCGGCAGCGCGCCGCCGGTACGCTCACGCACCACGCCGGCCACGTCGTATTCGGGCACCAGGCTTTCCATCATGTTGAAGACAGCTTCGTACAGGGCCACGTCCACCATCTGCCCCTGCCCGGCCTGGCAGGCATCGCCCGTCTTGCCGTTCCAGCGGCCGCCGGTGGCGTCGCGGTGGCGCAGCGCCATCATGGCGCCAATCACACCGTGCAGCGCGGCAATGGAGTCGCCGATGGAAATGCCGACCCGCAGCGGGGGCCGGTCGGGGTGCCCCGACACATAGCGCAGGCCGCCCATGGATTCACCGATGGCGCCGAAGCCGGGTTGGTCTTTCATGGGGCCGGTCTGGCCGTAGCCCGACAAGCGCACCATGATCAGCGCCGGGTTGATGGCGCGCAGTTGTTCAAAGCCCAAGCCCCACTTTTCCAGCACGCCAGGCCGGTAGTTTTCCACCACGACATCGGCGTCCAGCGCCAGCTTGCGGGCAATTTCCTGGGCGCGCGGGTCTTTCAGATTGAGGGCGATGGATTGCTTGTTGCGCGCCTGCACCGTCCACCAGAGCGAATTGCCCTCATGCAGGTGGCGCCAACTGCGGATGGGGTCGCCGCCGCCCGTGCCATCCGGCCCGTGCGGCGTTTCCACCTTGATGACGTCGGCGCCAAATTCGCCGAAGATGCGCGCGGCGAAGGGGCCGGCGATTAGCGTGCCGAGTTCCAGGACTTTCAGTCCGGTCAGCGCTGACATGGTTTGTCTTCCTCACGTTTCGTGCCGCGCCGGTACGTTGCCGGGAGGCTGTTTTAACGTTGCGAGCCTTGCGTTGCTATGTGGTCTTGCGCTCCATCAGCGCCCAGGCGATGGTGCCGGCATCCACGTATTCAAGTTCGCTGCCCGCCGGGACGCCACGCGCCAGGCGTGTGACGCGCAGGCCGCGTTCACCCAGCGCTTCGCCCAGGAAGTGGGCGGTGGTTTCGCCTTCGGCGGTGAAGTTGGTGGCCAGGATGACTTCCTGCACCACCCCATCGGTTGCGCGCTTGATGACGCGATCGAAATCCAGTTCACGCGGGCCGATGCCCTCAAGCGGCGCCACCCGGCCCATCAGCACGTAGTACAGGCCACGGTAGCCGTGGCTGGACTCGATCATGTTCTGGTCGGCCGGCGTTTCCACGATGCACAAGAGCGACGGGTCGCGCTTGGGGTTGGCGCAGGTGCCGCAGACCTCGTCTTCGGAAAAGCTGTTGCAACGGGCGCAATGTTTCAAGTCCCGCACCGCGCCGGCCAACGCCCGCCCCAGCATGTCCGCGCCTTGCGGGTCATGCTGCAACAGGTGATAAGCCATGCGCCGGGCTGATCGGACGCCCACGCCGGGCAGGCGCCGCAGCGCCTCGATCAGGGAAACCAGCGGTTCGGGTTCAGGCAGTAAGGGATCCATTGCAGCCCAGGGCAGCCTTGCTTAGAACGGCAGCTTCATGCCCGGGGGCAGCGGCATGCCGGCGGTGACGCCCGCCATCTTTTCCTGCGACGTGGTTTCGGCCTTGCGCAGCGCGTCGTTGAACGCAGCGGCAACCAGGTCTTCCAGCATGTCCTTGTCGTCGCCCAGCAGCGACGGGTCGATCACGACGCGCTTGACGTCGTGGCGGCAGGTCATGGTGACCTTGACCAGGCCGCCGCCCGAGGCGCCTTCGACCAGGATTTCAGCCAGCGCGTCTTGCGCCTTCTTCATGTTTTCCTGCATCTGCTGCGCCTGGCGCATCAGGCCGGCCAGTTGTCCTTTCATCATGATGGATGTTCCTTGAACGAGGGAAATAAGAGATGACCGCCGCGTCAGGCAGCGGCCGGGGGATCAACGTGGCGGATGGAGTCGGGGACGACATGGCCCCCGAAATCGGCCAACAACGCTTGCACGAAGGGATCGACGGCCACCGCATCTTCGGCGGCCTGCTGGCGCGCGGCGCGTTCGGCTTTCGCAACCGCGTGAGCAGTGTCGTCGCCGGTAATGCCGACTTGCACATCCAACCGGATGCCCTGGCCGAAATGTTCGCACAAGACGGTTTGCAAACGCACCCGGCTTTCGCTTTCGGCCAGCGTCTTGACGGCCACGCGCAGCACGATGGCATCGCCCTGCACACCGGCCCATTCGCTTTGCCGCGCCAGTTCGGCCGCCAAGCCGGTGACGGGCAGGCGCGCGGCCAATTCGGGCCAGCCGGCCTGCGTCATGTCAGACATCCGAGCGCGCGAGGCGCGCTTGCGAGACGGCGCTGGAGCTTCGCGACGGGCTGCCGGTGGCGGCGCCACCGACGGCGCGCTGGCCAGCGTTTCAAATTCGTCGTCGTCCGGGTTGGACGTGAAACCGCCCTCCGGCACAAAGCCGCCTTCGGCTTCAAACGGAATTTCTTCGTCAACCCAGGACGGCGGGCCGTCGTCGTCGGCCTCGGCCGGCGCGGTAGCCAGCACGGCAGCAACCGCGGGCGTGACCGCCAGCGCGGCGGAACCTGCGCCCTTGGCGGCGGCGTCGACGGCGGGAGCGGTAGCAGCGGCGGGCGCGACGGCAGCGGCCGCATCGGCGTCAAAGGCAGGCGCGGCGGGAGACAGCTCTGGCGTGGGTTCCGGCGCAGGCGCCAGCATGGATTCGGGCGCAGGCGCTGCCGCCGTTTGCGCGGTAGACGTCGTGCCAGCCGGAAGGTCTTCCCACGGCGGCACGCTGTCTGGCGCGGGCGTCACTGCCGTTGCGGCAGTGGCCGGTTGCGGCGCGGCTTGAGACGCGGCTTGCGGTGCGGCTTGGGCCGTAACTTGTGGCGTCGGCACGACGGGTGCGGAAACCGCCTGGACAGGTTCGGAAACCGGCGCGGCGGACGCGACCGCTGCCTGCGGCGCGGGTTCGTCCACTGCGGCAGGCGCGGGCGCAGCCGTGGGGGTGGTCACCGGGGATGCTGCGGGAGCAGCTGCGGGTTCAACCACTGGCTCAGCCACGGAAGCAACAACATCAGCAACAACGGGCGCAACCCTTGGCGCGCTGACGGCTGCGGCGGCTGGCGCAACAACAGGCGCAACCTCGGCCGCCGCAACAACCGCTTCGGGCGCGGAAGCCGCAGCCGGTTCCGCCGTCTGGCGGGCGGGAGTAGCAGGCGCTTCCAAGGCGGTCTGCGGACCGGCGTCGCCATTGAGCGCCAGCATGCGCAGGCAGGCCATGATGAAGCCCGCGTATTCATCCGGCGACAGCGTCAGTTCGCTGCGGCTATGCACGGCCACTGAATAGAACAACTGGACCGCGTCGGGATGCAGGCTAAGTGCCAGCCGCGCAATGTCGGCGGCCAGCGGGTCTTCGGCAGCCGTGACGCCCTTGACGCGCTGTTCGATCGCCACGCGCGACAGCAGCACGGCCAGATCAGCCAGCGCCCCCGCGTACGACAGCCCGCGTATGGCCAGCTCATCCGCCACGGCCACCACGCTTTTGGCGTCGCCCGCCGACAGGGCGTCAAGCAGACGCACCAGGTGGCGCTGGTCGATGGTGCCGAGCATGCCGCGCACGGCGTCCTCGGTCATGTTGCCGGCGCTATAGGCAATGGCTTGATCGGTCAGGGACAATGCGTCGCGCATCGAACCCTGGGCGGCCTGGCCAATCAGGCGCAAGGCCGGCACTTCAAAGGCGACCTCTTCCTGGCCCAGCACCGCTTGCAGGTGCCCGACGATGGAGTCGGCCGGCATCTGCTTCAAGTTGAATTGCAGGCAGCGCGACAGCACCGTGACCGGGATCTTTTGCGGATCGGTGGTGGCCAGGATGAATTTGACGTGGGGGGGCGGTTCTTCCAGGGTCTTCAACATGGCGTTGAAGGCATGGCCGGTGAGCATGTGCACTTCGTCGATCATGTAGACCTTGAAGCGCCCCGCGCCCGGCGAGTACACCGCCTGTTCGAGCAACTGCGTCATTTCCTCGACGCCGCGGTTCGAGGCCGCATCCAGCTCCAGGTAGTCAACAAAGCGCCCGGCGTCGATTTCCGTACAAGCGCGGCAAACGCCGCAAGGCTTGGACGTGATGCCGGTTTCACAGTTGAGCGACTTGGCCAGAATGCGGGACAAGGTGGTCTTGCCCACGCCCCGCGTGCCGGTGAACAACCAGGCATGGTGCAGGCGTTGGGAGTCGAGCGCATGAGTCAGCGCGCGGACCACGTGATCCTGTCCCACGAGGGTATCGAACGATCTCGGCCGCCACTTGCGGGCCAGTACCAGATAAGTCATGGCTGGATTGTAGAGCCTGTTTCGCGTGCTGGCTGAAATGCAAAGGGGACGGGCTTATTCCCGTGGAACGAATCCCTGGAAAATAACCCCGTCCCCCTTGAAAGCGAAGGGCCATGAACTGAAATCATGACCCTTTGCTTTGAAGAATCCGGTTGGCGAGCCTTACTCCGGCACTGACCCTAAACGACTATGGCTGCTTCGTTCCCGACCTGACCAGGTTCACCGTCGAACCATGCGGAGGGGCCCGCCAACCGGAATTCTAGCAGAGCTGCGCTTCGCTTGCTTGCAGCCTTCCGGTTGGCGGGCCCCTGTGGGGCGGTATGTTGCCCCCTCCCCGGCCCTCCCCCCGAGGGGGAGGGGGTGATGGCTTTGCTTCGCTTGCCATTTTTGGCTCGCTTCGCTTTGCCTTGCTTGTGCACGCTCGCTTCGCTTTGCTCGGCTTTCTGCGGCTCGCTTCGCTTTGCCCGGTTCTTTGTCGCCGTTCGATTGGTCGGGCTCTCTGTGGCTCGCTTCGCTTTGCCCGACGCTTTGCCGCCATTCAATTGGCGGGACTCTTGGCGGCGCACTCTTTCGTAGGATGGGTGAAGCGCGGGTTGGCCGTCAGAAGAAAATTGATCGTCTACGCGCGCAACCCATCTCCCGCATACTTCACACCACCCTCACATCCACCACACCCCTCACCCCTGCAAATCAATCCACGCCTTCGCCCTGGGAAAATACAACGCGGCCTTGGCCTTGCGGCCGTCCAGCGATGTGACCTGCGCGCAATACCGCAGCAACTGATCGCCGTGCCTTTGACGCATCCTTGCCGCAAACACCGCCGAAGGTTCCCCCGGATGGGGGCGGCCGGTTTTGTAGTCGACGATCAGCCAGCCGTCTTCGGTGCTTAGCGCCAGGTCGATCACCGATACCCTGCCGGCGGCGTCGATCAGCGGCCATTCGCGGCGGGCGCCGGATTGGGATAGCAGCCACAGGCCGCGTTCGTCCGCCAACGTGGCTTGCAGCGTTTCCAGGACGGCCTCGGCGGCGGCGTCGGCCTGGCTGGCGGGGATGCCGGCGCGGGTCAACTGGCGGCGCATGGCGGGAAGGCGGTCGGCCAGGGCGTTGGCAGGCCAGGCGTGGACGCCGTCTTGGCCGATGCGGGCAAGCCAGGCGTGCGCCAGCGTGCCGATGGCGGCGTCGTAGCCGGCTTCAAGTTGCCAGGCGGGATGTTCGCTGCCGTCACCCCAGGCGCCGCGTTCCGCTGCGCCAAAGCCGGGGCTGATGACGACATTGGACAGCCGCGCCAATTGCGCCAGACCGTCACCGGCCACGCGGCGCAGCGGCTCGCCTTGCCATTCGGGGCCGTCCACCGCGTCGGACTCCGCCTCGTTCTCCTGCACCGGAGGCACGGGCGCGGCCAGGCACGGCCATAGACGGCCCAGCAAACTGGCGGACGGCGGAGTCTTGGCTTGGCCCGTGGCCTCGTCGACCGCGACATGGCCCACCAGATGCAGGCGCTTGCGCGCCCGGGTCGCCGCTACGTACAACAAACGATCAATTTCGTAGGACGCGCGACGGGCCTCGCGGGCACCTAGATAGCGTGAGATCGGGTCAGCCTCGACCTCGGCACGCGGCTTGACCGGGCCGAACAGCACCCGGCCGCCGCTTTGTTCAAACCGCACCAGTGGCGCCTGATCCCCTCGGGGCGCGCGGTGCAAGCCATACAGGATGACCGTTTCAAATTGCAGTCCCTTGGACTTGTGCATGGTCATGATTTCGACCGCGCCGTCATCCTCGTCCGCCGCATCAGGCGCGGCGAACAGGCGCGAGATGCCGGCGTCCAGCGCTGCCGGATCAATGCCGCCGTGCGGCGCCAGCCGCTCCAGCAACTGGAACAGGCTTTCGGCGTCGTTGGACACCGACAGGCCAGCGTACAGCGCCGGGCCGCCCAGACGCCGCCATAAGGACTCGACCCAGGCCGCGAAGGGCATTGCGCCGGAGGCATTGCGCTTGTCCAGCAAAATGGCGGCCACCTGACGCAGGCGTTCGAACTCGTCGGCGCTCAACACCGCTTGCGCGGCGGGAGATTCCAGCGCTTCGCTTGCTTCGGACGCCGCTGGCGCCGCGTCGAACAAGGAACCCTGCGGCTCGGCACTGTTGGCCTGGGGCACAACCACCGGCGCCGTTGGCGGCGTCATGCGCAGCGCGCGCTCCAGCAGCACGGGAACGGGCGTGATGTGGTCGTCGCCAAAAAGACGCTGTAGCGACGTCAGCGTCAAGCCGCAGTACGGCGCGCGCAAGACCGACAGCCACGCCAGCCGGTCGGCCGGATGCGACAGCGCGCGCACCAATTGCACCAGATCGGCCACCACCGGACGCAAGGCCAGCGGCACCAGGTCCACGGCGCGGCAGCGGATGCCTTCCTGCGCAAGTCGCCGCGTCAGGTTGCCCAAATGGCTGCGCGCGCGCACCAGCACCGCCACCGGGTGCTTGGCGCCCTTGTGGTCGACCAAGGCCTGGCGCACCAGGCCCAGCGCGATTTCCTCGGCCTGTTCTTCCGCCGGTGTTCCACCTGCGCGCGACCAGGCGGGATGAAAGCGCACCGCCGCTTCAGGCAGCGCCTCGTGGAATGCCGTGGACGGGCTGTAGGCGATGGCGCCCGCGGCGGCGTCGCTGCGCTTGGGCAGCAGGCCCGCGAACGACTGGTTCACCCATTCCACGATGCCCGCCTGCGAGCGGAAATTGTCGGTCAGATTCAGGAAGTCGGGCGTCAATTCGCCCACGCCGATGTCGGCCACTTCCAGGAACAGGCCCACCTCCGCCTTGCGGAAGCGGTAGATGGATTGCATCGGATCGCCCACCAGGAACAGGCTGCGGCCATCGCCCGCCTGCCAGCCCGACGTCAAGGTGCGCAACAGGTCAAGCTGCGTCTGGCTGGTGTCCTGGAATTCGTCGATCAGCAGGTGGCGGATCGACGCGTCCAGTTTCAGCAGCAGTTCACCCGGGTCGTCTGCGCTACCCAGAGCGGCGGCCGCGCGTTGCGCGATTTCAATGAAGTCCACCTCGCCCTGGTCGGCGAAGCGCAGGCGCAGTTGCGCCACGGCCAACGCCAGAGTCATCAACTGCGCGCCCAGCACTTCCCATTGCGCGTCCGTGAAATGCGGGTTGGGGATGTCGCGCACAGCATGCAGGCGGCGCACCCAGGCGGCCTTGTCGTCCGCGGCTTCCAGCCACGCGACAAAGGGTTCCTTGTGCGCGCATTTGGCCGGAAAGCCCAGGTTTTTGTTGACGGTCTTGCGCAGGCTGCCGGTGCCCGTCAGCAGCAGATGGGCCACGGCGCGCCACTGGTCCAGCATGTCCGCATCGGGCGGCAGCTCTTCCGTCCAGTCCAACAGCGCCAGCAGCTTGTTGTCGTCTTCGCCGTCTTGCAAATGAGCCGCGGCCAACCGGGCCGGGCCGCACAGCGCGTCGGCCCAACCATAAGGCATGGCCTCGCAAAGCGCGTCCAGGTCTTCGCCGATGGCTTCGGCCAGCATGGCTTGCATGCGGGCGCGATCGGAACCGTGGCGCAGCAGCGGCAGCCATTGGTCGCGCTGGCCCAGCATGTCGGCGATGGCGTCCTTGGCAGCCTGCACATCTACATCCAGATGCTGCAACAGAATGCGCACGGCGTCGTAGTCGTCGGCCAGGTCCAGCGTGGCGCGAGCCGCCGCTTCGTAATGGGCGCGCGCATCGTCGGTGATGTCGGGCATGCCGCCCAGTTCAGACAGCCACGGCATGCTGCGCACCAGCCCCGCGCAGAACGAGTCGATGGTGCGGATGGCCAGGCGCGCCGGGTGGTCCAGCAGATGCCAGCCTTGCTCGGCGTTGCGAGCCAGCGCGGCGCGCGCCAGTTCCCAACTGCGGCGTTCATGCATGGCCTCGGGCGGCCCATCCAGCCCGCGCCGCAGCTTGCTCAACACGCGCGCATGCATTTCGGACGCAGCCTTGCGGGTGAAGGTGATGGCGACGATTTCCTCGGGCCGGTTCACGGTGGCCAGCAAGGCCAGGATGCGGTCGGTCAGCAGCTCGGTCTTGCCGGAGCCGGCCGGGGCTTGCACCAGGAATGAGCGGGTGGGGTCCAGCGCGTCGGTGCGCGCGGCGTGGTCCTGTGGCAGGCGTTCTGTGTCGGCCATGGCTCAGGCGTCCTCGTCGTCAAGATGCAGACGCAAGAACGGCAATGCATCGCAGTATTTCAGGTCGTCACGGCGGTAGGCCACATTGCTGGCCACGCCCGCCACGTATTCATCGGCCAGCGCTTCGATCGCCACGCGCCAACGCTGCCGGATTTCCGGCCAGGTCAGGCCGTCGAAGAACTTGCTGTCGCTGGCCAAGGTAACGCCGGGCACGCCCAGGTCTTCGTCGGCCAGGCCTTGCGCGGCCACCTGGCGCGCATGGATCTGCGCCAGCACCAGGCCCGCTACCTCGCCGCCCGCGGCATCCGCCAGCACCGACGCATAGAACGGCAACTGCACGTTCACGGGACGGCTGCGCGACCAATCGGGTTCGGGCTTGGCGGCGGCCACGCCGGTCTTGTAGTCGACGATGACGTTGCGGCCATCGGCCAGGCTGTCGATGCGGTCCAGGCGCAGCTTCAGGGTCAACGCGCCCCGCTGCCACTGATGGCTCTTTTCGACCTGGGCAACAGCGAACGGCAAACGCTGCGCCTCCATGTGCAGCCACGACGCCAGCACCGTCTGCGCGCGCTGGCATTCCAGCGCTTTCAATGCGGGCGCATAGTCCTTGAGTTCTTCCTCGGCGGCCTGGGCCACGGCTTGTTCCACCAAGGCGGCCAGCCGCTGGGTGGCGATGACGTCGTGCAGCGTGTCCTGGTCGGGCATCATGCCCCACACCAATTCCAGCGCCTTGTGCAGGAACTGGCCGCGCACGTTCACCGTGGCGCTATCGGCATAAGGCGCCAACTCGCGCCCACCCAGGCGGTGCCGCACGAAGGCCCAAAGCGGATTGCGCGCCTGCGTGTCCAGCACGTCCAGCCCGCCACCGCCCCGGTTGCCCGCCGCCAAGGGCGGACCCTGCCTGTCGTCCAATGATTCCTGCGGCAGCGCCGCGGTGGCTTCAGCCTGCGGCGGCGTCCAATCGGTCAAGGCGGCGCCGGCAATCAACGGCGATGGCCGCAGCTCGCGTTCGCCTTCCATATGGGCATGGCTGACGATGATGTCGGGCGCGCAGCGGCACAACGCGGCATACATGCCTTCGGCCCATTCGCGTTCGCGTTCCGGCGTGGCGCGCGGGGCCTTGGCCTGGCGCAGCACGGCCAAGGGCAACAAGGGGTTGGGCTTGGGCGACGCGGGCAGCACGTCATCGGTCAGCCCCAGCATCCACACGCCGTCCCAGTAGCCGCCTTCGGCCTCCAGCAAGCCCAGCACGTCCAAGCGCGCGGTGGGATCGCGCTGCGGCTGGAACGAGGCCGATCGCGCCACGCTTTGCAGCAGGTTGACCGCCGCCACGCCGCCCAGCCGGCCGGCAGCTGGCGCCAGCGCCGAAAAGCTGCTCAGCGCATCGCCCAAGGCGCCCATGACCTGATACGCCACGCTGTCCAGCGCGCCTTCACCCGGAAAGCCCAGCGCCGTCAACGCCGCCTTCATGCGCAGCATCCAGACGTCGCACGTGGCCTGGCGGCCGCCCTGGGTCCAGATGTCCAAGGCCTGGTTCCAGGCCTGCGCCAAGGCGGGCGTGTCGGCCAGCAGCTTCTTCCAATCGTTCGGGCTGACGCGCTGCACGGCCTGACGGCGCCAACGCGCGTCGATGGCGGCCAGGCGCGCGCGGTCGCGCACGTCGCCCGCGCAATGCCCGGCCAGTAGCGCCGCGCCCAGCACGTCCACGCCGCAGCCCTTGCCGCCCGCGCATTCGGCCAACGCGCGCAGCCACGCCAACGCGGCGCGCGCCATCGGCCAGTCATTCAGCGGCCGGCCCACGGCCACGTTGAAAGCATGAGCGGGCGCACCGTCGCGGCCGGCCAAAGCCTGGCTCAAGACACGCCGCGCAAACGGGGATTCGGCTTCCAACTGCGGCGACACGATGGCAAACCGCCCCTGCGGATGCGCCCGCAACTGGCTGGCGGCCCAAGCCGCCGCCGCGCGCCATTCCGCGCCCTGATCCGCGGCTTCGAAGCGGCGGGCCACGGTTTCAACGCGCTGTTCATCGCGCCATTGCGCCACCTGGCAGCCCTGATCTTCAAAGGCGCGCAGCAGACGGCGAAAGCGTGGCGATACGTCGGTGAAGCCAGCCAGCACCAGTTGCCGGGGAATAGGCAAGCGCCCGTCTTCCAAGGCGCGCAGCACACGCGCGTAGCCCTGGTTGGCGTCCTCGGCATCGATACCCGCCAACACTTGCCGGTAGCGCACGCGCCACTTGGCAAAGCCGCGATATTCGTCGGTATCGGCGCCCGAGGGCACCTGCAAGTCCCATTCGTCCATCAACAGGTCGGCATCCATGGACAGCTTGGCTGCCTGGCTGGCGTCCAGCAGCACGCGCTCGGCTTCTTCGGCGCGGATGGCTTCGGTCCAGACCAATTGCGTAGCGAAACTGTCCAGCCGGTAGGCGGGCACGTCTTCGTCGGCTTCAAACGCCAGTTCGTTGGCGGATTCGGCAAGCCAGGCGGACAGGGGTAGGATGCGCGGCAGCTCGCTGACCTGGCGTTCCTGGCGCAACAAGCCGGCCAGTTCCAGCGTCAGCCGGCGCGACAGGCGGTTGTTCACCGTCAGCACCAGCGTGTGGGCGGCGGGCATGGCGCCGATGTCCGGCAGGGACAGCAAGGATGAGGAAAGCAAGGGAGGGGAAAACGGCGCGTCCTGCATGGGCATCCGAAAAAGAAGCGGCTAGAAGCCGCACAGGGCGGCCAGGTTTTCCCAATGCAGCTGCATGTCGGGCGTGGTGTAGCCCCAGAACGCCAAGCCCAGCACCACCGCCAGCGCCAACACGCCCACGGCGCGCCAGCCTCGATGGCGGCGGACGGCAGGGTTGTTGGCGTGCGGCATGGTCAGGGTTCCAGATATCAGGTGGCCACGGGTCGGGGTTCGGCGACATTCACCGGTTGCTCGCGCACCGGCAGGCATAGCAGCGCGGCAATGACGGCAAGCGCCAAGCCCAGCCACCAGACCATATCGTAATTGCCGGTCTTGGCGTAAGCATACCCGCCCAGCCAGACACCAATGAAGCTGCCCAACTGGTGCCCCAGGAAGACAATGCCCGACAGCGTGGCGGCGTAGCGCAGACCGTAGATTTGCCCGATCAGCCCTTGCGTGAGCGGCACGGTGCCCAGCCAGAACAAGCCCATCCACGCCGCGAACGCATACAGCACCCAGGCCGACAGCGGCATCGCCAACAGCAGCACGATGCCGAAGGCGCGCATGAAATACACCAGGGCCAACAGGCGCTTCTTGCTGTATTTGCCGCCCAGCTTGCCGGCATAGAAAGAGCCCACCACATTGAACAGGCCAATCAGCGCCACCGCGGTCGCGCCCTGCCCGGCCGTCAAGCCGCCGTCGGTCACGTAGGCGGGCAAGTGCAGCGTGATGAAGGCAGTGTGAAAGCCACAGACGAAGTAGCTCAGGAACAGGAAATGGAACGAGGGGTGGCGCACGGCCTGGCGCACGGCGGCGGCCAGCGACTGCTGCGGCCCGGACTGCGCTTGCGGGCGGCCGCGCAGGAAGTACGCCAGCGGCGCGGCGCAAGCCACGAACAGCGACAACACCCACAAGGCGCCCGGCCAGTCCATGCCCGTGATCAGCGCCTGCCCGGTCGGCACCACCGCGAACTGGCCCAACGAGCCGCCCGCGCTGGCGATGCCCATGGCCGTGCTGCGGTAGGCAGGCGGCACCGCGCGCGCCACCACCGGCAAGATCACTGGGAACGTGGTGCCCGCCTGGCCCAGCCCGACCAGGACGCCCGCCGTCAGGTACAGCGTGGTTTCGTCGGTGGCGAAACGGGTGCCGATCATGCCCAACATGTAGAGCACCGCGCCCAGCGCGATCGTGCGGCCGGAGCCGTAGCGGTCGGCCAGCATGCCCATGAAGATACAGGCCACGCCCCAGACCAGGTTCTGCAGCGCGAACGCCATCGAGAACACGTCGCGCCCCCAGCCGTGGGCCAGGCCCATCGGCTGCATGAAGAGGCCAAAAGTGGCGCGCACGCCCATGGCAAGCAGCACCACCAAAGTACCCAGGATGAGGGTGCGCGTGGAAATCGTATCGGTTTGGCTAGACATGAAACCCGTGTCTGGTTGTTGTTTGGGTTTGCGTCCCCTCCTCGGGACCCGGCCAACATCATATACAAGTCGGCGCCTTGGCGACGGTAATAGCCCTGCTGACGAATCGCGCATTGCGCCGCCTTGTCACTAGGGCCTACCCCTTACGACTAAGGTCGTGTGTTCGGGTACGTGATGCGTCTCTATATTGGGCAGAGGCCCGCGAGGCATCGCCAAACGAGCCGATCCGGCTGCGCTGACGGCGCCCGGCAATAACAACAAGGAGCCCTATCGTGCCCACCCCCAAACACGTGCCTTCACCCCACGTGACCTCCCCCCGAGTGCCCCCCTCCCCCCTAGTACCCGAACCCGAAAGCAGAGTCGCCGCCGTCATGCGGCATCCCAAATACCAGGAACTGCTACGCCGCCGCAGCCGCGCCAGTTTGTTGTTCTTTGCCATCACGGGAGTGATCTACGCCGGCTTCATCCTGACGCTGGCGTTTGACCCCGTGTTTTTCGGCAGCCCCGTGCCGGGCATGACGATGAGCATCGGCGTGCTGACCGGCACGCTGGTCGTGTGCAGCGCCGTGGTGCTGATTTCCGCTTACGTGCATATCTCCAATTCCGTGTTCGACCCGCTGCTGGCCGCCATCATCAAGGACGTGTCATGAAAAACAAGAAATTCGGCGCCGCATTGATCTTCATCCTGGGCTGCGGGCTGGCGGGCGCGGCGCGCGCCGCTACCGGCGGGCAGGCAAGCATGTCCGCCATCGTGATGTTCCTGGCGTTCATCGCCGGCACCATGGGCATCACCTACTGGGCCGCCAAGCGCACCCGCACCACGTCCGACTTCTACACGGCGGGCGGCGGGCTGTCGGGCTTTCAGAACGGCCTGGCCATTGCGGGCGACTACCTGTCGGCCGCGTCGTTCCTGGGCATTGCGGGCATGGTCTATGTCAGCGGTTTCGACGGCATGATCTACGCCATCGGCTTTCTGTTCGGCTGGCCCGTGGTCATGTTCCTGATCGCCGAACGGCTGCGCAACCTGGGGCGCTACAACTTCGCCGACGTCACCTCGTTTCGCCTGGCACAGACGCCGATGCGCGTGCTGGCGGCCAGCGCGTCGCTGCTGATCATCGCGCTGTACCTGATTGCGCAGATGGTGGGCGCGGGCAAGCTCATCGTGCTGCTGTTCGGGCTGGACTACAACGTTGCCGTGGTGATCGTCGGGTCGCTGATGATGATCTACGTGGCCTTCGGCGGCATGACCGCCACCACCTGGGTGCAGATCATCAAGGCGGTGCTGATGCTGCTGGGCGCCACGCTGATGACGGTGCTGGTGATGGCCGCGTTCAACTACAGCCCCGATGCCTTGCTGGCGGAGGCCACGCGCGTGCACCCATCCGGCATGGAACTGCTGGCGCCGGGCGCGCAGGTCAGCAGCAACCCCTTGAACGCCTTGTCGCTGGGTATTGCGTTGGCGTTCGGCACCGCCGGGCTGCCGCACATCCTGATGCGATTCTTCACGGTGTCCAACGCCAAGGAAGCGCGCAAGTCGGTCATCTACGCCAGTTCGTTCATCGGCTACTTCTACCTGCTTACCTTCATCATCGGCTTTGGCGCGGTGGCGCTGCTGGTGCGCCATCCCGAGTATTACCTGACGGGCGCGGACGGCCAGTTCGACATGCTGAAAAGCCTGATCGGCGGCACCAACATGGTGGCCGTGCACCTGGCCAATGCAGTGGGCGGCAACCTGCTGCTGGGCTTCCTGGCGGCCGTTACCTTCGCCACCATCGTCGCGGTGGTGGCGGGCCTGGCGCTGGCGGGCGCGGCGGCCATTTCGCATGACCTCTACGCCAACGTCATCGCGCGGGGCCGCGCCACCGAAGCCCAGCAGATGCGCATCTCTCGGTTGTCCACCATTGCGCTGGGCGTCATGGCCATCCTGCTGGGCATCGTGTTTGAAAACCAGAACGTGGCGTTCATGGTGGGCCTGGCATTCGCGATTGCGGCCAGCGCCAACTTCCCGGTGCTGGTGCTGTCGATTTCCTGGCGCGGCTGCACCACGCTGGGCGCCACCATCGGCGGCTTTCTCGGGCTGGCCTCAGCCACGATCTGGGTGGTGCTGAGCGACACGGTATGGGTGGATGTGTTTGGCTTTGCCACGCCCATCACGCCGTTTCCCAACCCGGGCATCCTGTCCATTCCGCTGGCCTTTTTTTCGATCTGGCTGTTCTCCACGCTGGACAACAGTGCCAGGGCGCGGGAAGAAGCCCTGGCCTTCGACGCCTTGACCGTCCGCAGCCAGACGGGCATAGGCGCCACCACCGCAGTCGCCCATTAACCGCACTCAGGAGCCGTCATGGAACCCATACGCGAGCGCTACCCCGTCCCCCAGGGGTTTGCCGGACCCCACACCGTCACGCAGGAGCAGTACGACGCCAGCTACGCGGCCTCGTTGCGCGACCCCGACGCGTTCTGGGCGGACGTGGCCAAGCGCCTGCAGTGGTATCGCGAACCCACCCAGATCCGTGACGTCAACCTGCTGCCCGACAACTTCCATATCCGCTGGTATGCCGACGGCGAACTCAACGTCAGCGTCAACTGCCTGGACCGGCACCTGGAAACGCGCGGCGACAAGACCGCGCTGATCTGGGAATCCGACGACCCCGCCATTCCTTCGCAACGGCTTACCTACCGCGAGCTGCACGCCAGGGTCTGCAGGATGGGCAATGCACTGCGCCGCCAGGGCATCGGGCGCGGCGACCGCGTGACGATCTATCTGCCGATGATCGTCGACACCGTGGTGGCGCTGCTGGCGTGCGCGCGCATCGGCGCGGTGCATAACGTGGTGTTCGGCGGCTTTGCGCCGGCGTCCATTGCCGACCGCGTGCGCAACTGCGGCGCGCGCGCCATCATCACCGCAGACGGCGGCCGCCGTGCGGGCCGCGGCGTTGCGCTGAAAGCCAACGTGGACGCCGCGCTGGACATGCCCGGCATGGAAGGCGTGCGCACCGTGCTGGTGGTGCCGCACACGGGCGAACCCGTCAACATGACCGCTGAACGCGACTACTGGCTGGACCGCCTGATGGAACGCGAGCCGGACGACTGCCCGCCTGAACGCATGAATGCCGAAGACCCGCTGTTCATTCTTTACACCTCGGGCAGCACCGGCAAGCCCAAGGGCATGCTGCACACCACGGGCGGCTACCTGGTCTATGCCGCCTACACGCACGCCACCCTGTTCGACCTTCGCGACAGCGACGTCTTCTGGTGCACGGCCGACGTGGGCTGGATCACCGGCCACAGCTACCTGGTCTATGGCCCCTTGGCCAACGGCGCCACCACCCTCATGTTCGAAGGCGTGCCCAGCTACCCCGACGCCTCGCGCTTCTGGCAGGTCATCGACAAACACGCCGTCACCATCTTCTACACCGCCCCCACCGCGATTCGCGCGTTGATGCGCGAAGGGCCCGAGCCCGTGCTGCGCACGTCACGCAAGTCCTTGCGACTGCTGGGGTCGGTGGGCGAACCCATCAACCCCGAAGCCTGGCGCTGGTATCACGACGTGGTGGGCGCGGGCCGCTGCCCCATCGTGGACACCTGGTGGCAAACCGAAACGGGCGGCATCCTGATTTCGCCGCTGCCCGGCGCGCGGGCCGGCAAGCCGGGCGCGGCAAGCACACCCTTTTATGGCATCCGGCCGGAACTGGTCGATGTGACAACCGGCGCCATCATCCAGGGCCCCGGCGAAGGCAACCTGTTCATCCGCGATTCCTGGCCCGGTCAGGCGCGTTCGGTGTACGGCGATGAACAGCGCTACATCCAGGGCTGCTTCAAGGACTATCCGGGTATGTACTTCACGGGCGACAGTTGCCGCCGCGACGAAGACGGCGACTACTGGATCACCGGGCGGGTGGACGACGTGCTCAACGTCAGCGGACACCGCTTAGGCACCGCCGAACTGGAAAGCGCCTTGGTGTCGCACCCCAAGGTGGCCGAAGCCGCCGCGGTGGGCTTCGCGCACGACATCAAGGGCCAGGGCATCTACGTCTACGTCACGCTGAAAGCCGGCGCGCAGCAGTCCGACACGCTGCGCCAGGAACTGGTGGCGCATGTACGCCGCGAGATCGGCCCGATTGCAACGCCCGACCACCTGCAGTGGGCGCCCAGTCTGCCCAAGACGCGCTCGGGCAAGATCATGCGCCGCATTCTGCGCAAGATTGCCGAGAACACCATCGACGACCTGGGCGACATCACCACGCTGGCCGATCCCGCCGTGGTCCAGACGCTGGTGCGCGAGCGCCGTGTGGCATGATCGGACGATGCCTGTCCTGCTGATCGCCGACGACCACCCGCTGTTTCGCGAAGCCTTGCGAGGGGTGATCGGCCGTGTGTTCCCGGACGCCGTCATACACGAAGCCGACCAGATCCCCGTGCTCTACGATCTGGTCGACTCCTGCCCCAACGCCGACCTGCTGTTGCTGGACCTGGACATGCCGGGTTCTTTCGGCCTGGGGCCGCTTGGCCATTTGCGCAACCAGCATCCGCAGTTGCCCATCGTGATTGTGTCGGCGCATGAAGACGCGCTATTGATACGCCGCGCGCTGGATCACGGTGCGATGGGCTTCATCCCGAAATCATCAGACGCCGATACGCTGGGCGCGGCCTTGCTGCATGTGATGGACGGCGGCACCTGGGAGCCCGATACCGGCGGCGCCATCATTGCCGCAAGCCGCGGCGCCCTGCCGCGCGAGCCGGCCATGGCGGCCAATGTGCGCGAACTGACGCCGCAGCAGTTCCGGGTATTGCAGATGGTGGGCGCGGGATTGCTGAACAAGCAGATTGCGCACGAATTGCAGATATCGGAAGCCACCATCAAGGCCCACATGACCGTTGTGATGCGCAAGCTGCGGGTATCGAACCGCACGCAAGCCGTGTTGATCGCCGCGCGGCTGGGTCTTGGCACCTGGCGCTATGGCGCTATCGCGTCAAACCCCAGGGGTGAAGCGTGATGCGGCCAAGCCATGTTGCTCCGAACTCCGCTGCGCCAATTCTTGATGCGCCAACCCTGTATCCGCCAACCCTTGATATGCCGGCTCGTGGTGCGTCAACATCTGCGCGCGCAGCTTCGCCGTCAGCAAGGCACGCAGCGAGGCCGGCTTGATGGGCTTGGTCAGCACCCGATAACCGCGCGCCCGCGCCGCCTGCGCCAAGGCATCTGCGCCATCCGCCACCAGCAGCGCGCCTCGCGCGGCAGGCGAGCCGGCGCGCAAGGCGTCCAGGCTATCCAACCCGTTCATACGGTCGCGCAGAAGGAAGTCCACCAATAGAACATGAGGCTGATGCCGCATCAGCGCCAGGGCGTCGTCCAACGTGGCCGCGCACCACACACTGGCCTGCCAGCCGCCCAACAGCGCCTGCAAGCCACCGAGCACTTCCGAGTCGTTGTCCAGGCACAGCACCCGCAAACCTTGTAGCGAGGCATGCACGGGCGACCATTGCAACCGCGACGCCGCGCCGCTCAAGCGAGCCCGCGCGGGCCTTGGGGTTGCAACGCCGGGCACGCTGACCGAAAACACGCTGCCACGGCCCAGCGCCGAGCGCGCGTCCAGCCCATGTCCCAGCAACGACGCAAAGCGACGGCAGATGGACAGCCCCAGGCCGAAGCTGCGCCCTTCCCGGTTCTGCGGCTTTTCGTAGCGCTGGAACTCGTCGTAGATGCGGCGCAATTGATGCGGGGGAATGCCCGGCCCGGTGTCCCACACTTGCAGTTGTACTTGCCCGCCTTGCGAACGCGCTGACAACAGAATGCGGCCGCCCCCCGTGTAACGCAGCGCATTGGCCAGAAAGTTCTGCAAGATACGGCGCAACAGGCGCGGGTCGCTGCGCACCAGCAGCGAAGGTTTGGCGTGCAGGCGCAGTTGCAAGCCGGCCCGCAGCGCCACGTGGCCGTATTGGTCGGCCAGTTGGCGCAGCATGGGTTCCACGTTGAAGTCGCTGAGTTCGGGCTTGAGCACCCCCGCGTTCAGCCGCGAGACATCCAGCAGGCCGTCAAGCAATTCTTCCGCCGCACGCAGCGACGTGTTGATGCGGCCCGCCAGATAGCGTTGCGCCTCGGGCCGGTCTTCCTCGTTCAGCGCCGACGCAAACAGACGCGCCGCGTTGATGGGTTGCAGCACGTCGTGACTGACGGCGGTCAGGAACTGGGTGCGAGACTGCTGCGCCGCTTCGGCCTCTTGCGCCCGCGCACTGACGCGCTGCTCAAGCGTGTTGTTGATGTCTCGTAGCTCACGTTCGACGCGCTTGAAATCGGTGATGTCGCTATAGCTGGTGACGTAACCGCCGCGCGGCAATGGCCGGCCACGCAATTCCAGCACGCGCCCAGACCGCAAGGTGCGCTGCCGGTGATAGACGGCGCCAGCCTGCATCAAGGCGATGCGCTTGCCTACCAGGGCGTCGATATCCAGGCCCGGGTCCGACCCGAACTTGCCGCGATGCGCATTGAAGCGGATGAGGTCGGCCACGGGTTGGCCCACGCGCAGCAGACCGTCGGGGTAATCGAACAGGCGCTGATACTGCTGGTTCCACGCCACCAGCCGCATACGCGCATCCACCACGCTTACGCCCTGATCCATGCTGTCCAGCGTGGCCAACAGATCGGGCATGCGTAGCGGGTTGTGCCTCAAGGCGGCATACGCCAGCAGGGCAAAGGTCAACAAGGCAAGCGCAAGCCAGCCCAGCATCATGGTGGAAGTCTCCTGCGTCAGGGGTCGGGCCGCGGGCGCAGGTTGTAATTGTGTTGGGTCCCGTCGGCACTGCGCGCATTATGACGCCGCCTTGGCGCGGGTAGCACATGCCGACGCTATCGGCACAGCAATTTCAGACGAATCCTAAATCGACAAGATGGCGTCTCCGACAGGAATCGAACCTGTATCTAGGACTTAGGAGGTCCTTGTTCTATCCGTTGAACTACGGAGACACACTGCGGGCGGGATTGTATCGCTTTTCAAAGGCAGGCTTGCGATGCGAGGCGGAATATGAAATGGACCGCACGATGCACACGGGCAATGTGGCTCGCATCCGCGTCCGGCCAGGTGGCTAACCGGTTCGGACGGGCCGCCTTGCAAGCTTTGTCTTGAAGTCCTGACGTATGTCGCAGATGACGTGGATATAAACGATCTTCCCCACCACCTCATGGATGACGCGGTTCTTCGCAACCCGACGTTCAGCCAAATGAGGGTTATTCCGGGCTACGCTCACGCGCGCCGCGCCGTTAGCTTCTCATCTCGGCACTGTGACAAATTGCATCCATGACGTATGCGTCACTATTATTTTTTTATGACAACATGGCGAATCGCCTTGCACACCTCTTGATGTACTGTTTAAATTCGTCGCGTAAGCCCCTAATTCATCTGGACTTTTTCTGAACCGACGACACGCCGGCTTGAGAAACATTTCTTCACAGCTTGATAAGCCTGCTCAACCATGGCATTTTCCTGGAAACGTGCAATTGCGAACGCGGTAGCGCCGATGGCGCTGGCGATGTGCGCGCTCCTGCCCCCTGCCGCGCAAGCCGCGAAAAATTCCGACCCTTGCAAGACCAACGCCAAATCGGCGGCTTGCAAGGCGCAACAGGCCAAGAAGGCCCCTGCCCCGAAGGCCGCGTCCGGCAAGAGCTCGGCCGGCAAGCAAGCCGCGCCCAAAGCCACTCCCAAATCGTCCTCCAGCGCCAAGAAGGCGCCGCCCAAGTCTTCGTCCACCGCCAAGAAAAGCCCACCCAAGTCTTCGTCCACGGCGAAAAAAACGCCGCCCAAAAGCGGCAGACAAGTGGCCGCCAAGGGCACGCCGCCCAAAAAGGGTGCGGCCGCGGGCAAGAACGGCAAACCCAACAAGCCGGGCCGCGCGCAACGCGCCGCGGCGGTGGCGGCCTCGGCCGCCATGCCGCCGGCCGCTTCATCGGTGCAAGCCGAAGCCGCCGCGCTGCGCTCCAGCACCGCTTATGTGCAAGACCTGGAAACGTCGACGGTTCTGTTCGCCAAGAACGCGAACGTCGTGCGCCCCATCGCTTCCATTTCGAAGCTGATGACCGCCGTCGTGGTGGTGGACGCCAACCTGCCGATGGACGAAATGCTGGAGATTACCGACGATGACATCGACGGCCTCAAGCACACCACGTCGCGGTTGCGGGTGGGCACCAAGCTGTCGCGCGGCGACATGCTGCACCTGGCGTTGATGTCGTCCGAAAACCGCGCGGCCAACGCGCTGGGCCGCCACTACCCGGGCGGCCTGCCCGCGTTCGTGGCCGCCATGAACGCCAAGGCGCAATCGCTGGGCATGACCAGCACGCACTTCATCGAGCCCACCGGCCTGTCCAGCGACAACGTGTCGTCGCCGCACGATCTGGCCCGTCTGCTGCGCGCGGCCTCGCAACGCCCGCTGATCCATCGCTACTCGACCGATACCGAGTACGACGTTGAAATCAACCACCGCACGCAGACCTTCCGTAATACCAATCTGCTGGTGCGCAAGCCCGACTGGGACATCAAGGTGTCCAAGACCGGCTACATCAACGAGGCCGGCGAATGCCTGGTGATGCTGGCGCGCATCAATGGCCGTGACCTGGCCATCGTGCTGCTGGACTCGCAAGGCAAGCTGTCGCGCATTGGCGACGCCGTGCGCATCCGCCGCATTCTGCAAAGCGAAGTGGCAATGGCGGCATCGATACCGCCTGGTGGCTGACCGCCTGCGGGCAGGCCGCCCCATGACGAGTGCATAAGGCCCGATCCGATCGGGCCTTGTTTTTTTAAGCCGCCTAAGCGGCAACGCGCCGCTTGGCGCGCAGCGGTTCTGCGTCGTACATCGACGTCGGCAGCCCTTCCAGCACCGCTTGCGGATTCAGGGACCGGATCGGCACCGAGGCATCCTGCGGAATGCGTCCATCGGCCTGCAACAACTGATAGCGCAGGCAGCAGACACGCAGGAAGGACGTGAAATTGGCGGCCTCGCCACGGTATTCGATCAGTTCGTCGTACAGCCGTTCGATCAGTTGCGTGACGCGCATGCCGTCGCGCCCGGCGATTTCTTCCAGCACCTGCCAGAACAATCGCTCCAGCCGCAAGCTGGTCGCCACGCCATGCAGGCGCAGCGAACGGGTTTCGGGCGCGTAGGAATGCTCGCTCGCGCGGATGAAGATTTCACACATATAAGCTCCCGGACCAGGGGCCAGGCGAGCCTGCCCGGCGCGCCTCTCGGACGACCACTTTACGACGTTTGGCGCGGCGCTCGCAACACACCAAGGGGCTTAGGGCCGCGGCATGCGCCCCCCTGGCATGTGGTCGCGGTTGATAAAAGTCATGGTGCCGAACACGCAGGCGGTCGAGCATAGGCAAACTGACCTGAAGATGGAGCAGACGATGGAAAAGACCATGAAAGCCGCGGTGGCGCGCGCATTCGGCAAACCCCTGGTGATCGAAGAAGTGGCCGTGCCCCACCCGGGCCCGGGCGAGTTGCTGGTCAAGATAGAAGCCTGCGGTGTCTGCCATACCGACCTGCACGCGGTGCAGGGCGACTGGCCCGTGAAGCCCAATCCCCCCTTCATTCCCGGCCACGAAGGCGTGGGCCATGTGGTTGCGGTGGGCGCTGGCGTGACCCATGTGAAGGAAGGCGACCGCGTGGGCATCCCCTGGCTGTACTCCGCCTGCGGCCACTGCGAACACTGCCTGGGCGGCTGGGAAACACTGTGTGAGCAGCAACAGAACGCCGGCTACTCCGTCAACGGCGGATTCGCCGAGTACGCGTTGGCCGCCGCCGACTACGTGGGGCTGCTGCCCAAGAATCTGGGCTTTGTCGACATCGCCCCCGTGTTGTGCGCGGGCGTGACCGTGTACAAGGGCCTGAAGATGACGGACACGCGCCCGGGCAATTGGGTGGTGATATCCGGCATTGGCGGCTTGGGCCACATGGCGGTGCAATACGCCCGGGCCATGGGCCTGAACGTGGCCGCGGTTGACATCGATGACACCAAGCTGGACCTGGCCCGCCGACTGGGCGCCGAGGTTACCGTCAACGCCAGGACCACCGACCCCGCCGCCTACCTGAAGCGCGAAATCGGCGGCGCGCATGGCGCACTGATCACGGCGGTATCGCCCAAGGCGTTTGAGCAGGCGCTGGGCATGGTGCGGCGCGGCGGCACCGTGGCGCTGAACGGTTTGCCGCCGGGCGACTTCCCGCTGTCGATCTTCGACATGGTGTTGAATGGCGTGACCGTGCGCGGCTCTATCGTGGGGTCGCGGCTGGACCTGCAAGAGTCCTTGCAGTTTGCCGAAGCCGGCAAGGTGCGCGCCACCGTGTCCACGGATCGGCTGGAGAACATCAACGGCGTGTTCGACCGCATGAAGCAGGGCCAGATCGAAGGCCGGGTGGTGCTGGACTTTGCCTGATGCAGTCCAGCACCGGTCCGCGCATCAGTGCGTGATCTTGGTGCCCAGCACGGCCAGAAACTGCGACAGCCATGCCGGGTGCGCGGGCCAGGCCGGCGCCGTCACCAGGTTGCCATCGGTGTAGGCTTGATCAATGCCGATCTCGGCATAGGTGCCGCCCGCCAGCCGCACCTCGGGCGCGCACGCGGGGTACGCCGAGCAGGTGCGCCCTTTCAAGATACCGGCCGCGGCGAGCAATTGCGCGCCGTGGCACACCGCGGCGATGGGTTTGCCGGCCTGATCGAAGTCGCGCACGATATCCAGCACTTTCTCGTTCAGCCGCAGATATTCGGGCGCGCGTCCACCCGGTATCACCAAGCCGTCGTAGGAGGCGGGCTCGACGCGGTCAAAGTCAAAATTCAGCGCAAAGTTGTGGCCGCGCTTTTCACTGTAGGTCTGTGCGCCTTCGAAATCGTGGATGGCGGTGGCGATGGTGTCACCGGCCTTCTTGTCCGGGCAGACCGCGTGCACTGTGTGCCCCACCGCCAGCAGCGTCTGGAAGGGCACCATGGTTTCGTAGTCTTCGGCGTAATCGCCGACCAGCATCAATAGTTTCTTGCTCATGAATGTCTCCTTGGGATGAGGGGCGGCCGGTTCAGCGCCCGCCAGGGGCTCCGGTTCTTGATGTTCTGGGAGACATTGTGCTCGCCACGACGACGCAGGGGGTGGTAATGGGATACCACAGCGGGCCTGCTCAGCGCGGCAATGACGCGCCGCCGCAGATGGCGATGTCCTGGCCGGTAATGGCGCCCGCCTGTGGCGACAGCAGGAACGCCACCAGCGCCGCCACTTCCTCGGGCTGTATCAAGCGGCCAATCGGAGGCATGCGCGGCGCGCTGCCCGCGCGGGCGGGGTCCTGCAACATGCCCGTCTGCGTGGCGGCCGGCGACACCACGTTTACGGTGACACCCTGGGGCGCCAGTTCCGCGGCCCAACTGCGCGCCAGCGCCACCAGCGCGGCCTTGGACGCCGCGTACTGGCTGCGCCCGGGCATGCCCTGGGCCGTCCGGCTGCCCACCAGCACCACGCGGCCGTCACCGCGTTCGGCCATGCCCGGGGTCAGCACCTGGGCCAACCGCACCGCCACATCCACGTGCAGCTTCCACATGCGTTCGCCGTCGGCGGGGTCCAACTGCGCCAGGGGCCCCACCCGCATGATGCCCGCGGCATGCACCAACGCGCCGGCGTGCTTGCAGCCCTGCAACGCCTGCCGGGTAGCGGCTTCATCGCACAGATCAACGATGATGTGGCGATAGGCCGCATGCCGCGCCACGGCCGGCCCGATGTCCAGGCCCGCCACCTGCCAGCCCGCGTCCAGCAGGCGCTGCACAATGGCCAAGCCGATGCCGCCCGTGGCGCCGGTCACCACCGCCAGCGCGCCCGCCGGATTATTCAACATGGATATTTCCTTCCTGGATGATTTTGCGCGACCGTGCCATGTCGTCTTTCTGGAAGCGTGCAAACGCCGCGGCCGACCCCGGCGTCAACGACACGCCCAGTTGTTCGTACTTGGCCGTCATGCCGGAAGCCAAGGCCTTGTTGACCTCGGCGTTCAGCTTCTCGACGATGGCCCCAGGCGTGCCGGCGGGCGCCCACAGTCCGTACCAGCTGTAGAACTGATAGCCGGGCAGGACTTCGCTGACCGTGGGCACGTCGGGCAGGTTTGGCAGACGCGCGTCAGACGTCACGGCCAGGATCTTCAGCATGCCGCTTTTGTAGTACGACACGGCGCCCAAAACCGGATCGATGAAGCCATCAATGCGCCCACCAACCAAGTCCTGCAATGCGGGCGACGTGCCGCGATAGGGTATGACCATGTAGTCCAGGCCGCCCTGGCGTTTCAACAGCTCGGTGGCCAGATGGCCGGCAGACCCAATGGAGCCCACGGCGAAGGTAAGCTGGCCCGGGTTCTTCTTGGCATAGGCCAATAAGCCGGCCAGGTCGGTGACGGGCAGATCTTTCTTCACCGATACCGACAGCGGCGCCTTGCCCGCCATGGCCACCGGCACGAAATTCTTGTTCACGTCGAAGGGCACCGCCTTCATGGTCATGGGCGCCGTGGTGAATGTCGACGCATTGAACAGCAAGGTATAGCCATCGGCCGGTGATTTGGCGACGACGTCGGCGCCGATGATGCCGTTGCCGCCCGACCGGTTTTCCACGATGAAGCTTTGACCGGTCTGCTCGCTGAGTTTCTGCGCCAGGTCGCGGCCCAGCATATCCAGCGTGCCGCCGGGCGGGAACGGAATCACAAACCGGACCTGCCGTGATGGATAGGTGTCCTGCGCATGCGCCATGCCGCCACCAATAGCCAGGCACAACGCGACCATGGCGCGCAACGCGATTCTCTTTTTCATGATGTGTCTCCTCTCTTATTTATTTTTACTTAGCGCATCGTGCAGGGGGTTGGCCTCATGCCACCCCGCTGCATCCGTGCGGTTACAGGCGCAATAGTGCTTCAGCGAGCCAGCAAGCCCGCGCCGGTCAACGCCGCGCGCAACGCCTGCATGTCGGCGTCGTCGGGCGCCTCGGTGGGCGGGCGCACGGTCGCGCTTTCCAGCACGCCGGCCAGATACATGCCGGCCTTCATGCGAGCATGGGCTTCCCCGGTGGGCTCTCCACCGCCGTAGACGGCGCCTTTCAGCGGCGTGATCAAGGCCTGCACTTGCTGCGCGCGCTTCAGGTCGCCTGCCTTGACGGCATCCCACAGGTCAATGATCAGTTGCGGGATGAACGTGGCGAAGCCGACCAGCGCGCCGTCCACGCCCTGCACCATCGACGCCAGCAGGTATTCGTCGTGGCAGGTCAGGATGGCCTTGGACGCATCGGCCTCACGCAGCGCCTGGATGTCGCGCGCATATTTGTTCATGTCGCGCTGGCCCACCTTGAACGCCTGCACGTAGGGCAATCGGGCCAGGTCGCCCATCAGCTTGGCCGAGTAGGACGCCCGCGTCCACGCCGGGTAAACGTGGCACACCAGATCAAGATCAGGCGCGGCCTCGTGGATCGCCTGGAAATACGCCAGCGCATGGCCTGGCGTGAAGCCAAAGCGCAGCCAGTGATGCGGCGGCATGACGTCCAGCGCGGCGGCGCCCGCTTCGCGCGCGGCGCGTGCATGTTCCTGCGCTTCGGCGATGCCTTCGCAGACAATCGAAGAAATCACGGGCAGCTTGCCGCGCAGCTCATCGGCCACGATGCGCGTCACCTGCGCGCGCTCCGATGGGGTCAGCGAAAACACTTCGCCCGTATGGCCGTTGGTCATGACGGCCACAACGCCATCATGACCCGCCAGCCACGAGGCCAGGCGGCGCAGCGCGGGTTCGTCGATACGATGATCGTCGGTAAAGGGGCAGGAAATTGCCGGAATGATGCCGCGGTAATTCGAGATGGAAGCCATTGTTGTCTCCGTGTATGAGGCCTGGGAATGGCAGGTATGATTGCGGCACCCCCATGGGGTCGTCCAATACTCGAAACGCATAGAATTATGTTTGCCGCGGCGCACACCTGACATGGGACCTGGAAACCGACCCCTGGACATGAATTGGCTTGAGGACTTTTGCTCTCTGGCCGAGACAGGCAGTTTTTCGCGCGCGGCGGAAGCCCGCGCCATCGCGCAGCCGGCGTTCAGCCGACACATCCGCGCGCTGGAAGAATGGGTGGGCGCTGACCTGTTCGACCGCAGTACACACCCCACCGAACTGACCGCCGCGGGCCGAAAATTCCTGCCGCTGCTCAAGCAGGTCATGGCCGACCTCGAAGCCGCGCGCATCAAGGCGCTGGCCGCCCATGCCCAGGAAGGCGCCAGCTTGCGTTTTGCGGCCACCCACCTGCTGTCGTTGACGTTCTTTCCCCAATGGCTGACCCGGCTGGAAGCGGCGCTGGAAGTGGGCGCAATCCAGATGATGTCCGACAGTTTCCAAGCCTGCGAAGACCTGATGGCGCAGCGGCGCGTGCAGTTCCTGCTATGCCACCGTCATCCACAAGTGGCCAGCCGACTGGATGAAGTGCCCTACCCCAAGGTGCATCTGGGTACGGACATGCTGGTGCCGGTCTGCGCCCCCGCGGCCGGTGGCCTTGCCGACACGCCGGCGCACCGCCTCGACGACGACGGCGTGGTGCCCTTTCTTGCCTATGGGCCGGCCTCCGGCCTGGGCCGCATCGTCAGCCACCAATTGCGGCACAAGGCGATGCCAGCTGAACGCATCCAGACCGCCTTCGTTGGCCCCCACGCCACGTTGCTGCGATCCATGGCGATACAAGGCCGAGGCATCGCCTGGCTACCCGACATGCTGGTGCATGATGACCTGCAACAGGGCAGCTTGATTCGGGCAGGCGGGAAGGAATGGGACATCCCGCTGGACATCTGCCTGTTTCGCCAACCTAGCGACATGGCTGCCGTGGCCGAGAATCTATGGGCGCTGGTGGCTGCGGGAAACCCTCCGCCGCGGGAATAACCCGGGCCGCCCCGGCATTGCGCCATTGCCCTGTTTCCGGCGCTTGCCGCAGAAAACCATTTAGATTACGATCGACATCATAATGAATCCCGCGTGATGGATTTCGACGTCGCGCGGGCTTCGTGTTGACCGCGGCCACCCCGTGCGCGCGGCCTTTTATCTGGCCACAGGCTACGCAACCATGCAGGCATTTTTCATCGAGCGCTACAAAGACATTGGCAAGCTTGGCCAATTGCCCGAGCCCTCTGTCGGCGACAACGATGTCTTGGTGCAGGTGCATGCCGCCAGCGTCAACGCGCTGGACGCCAAGATCCGCAAAGGTGAATTCAAGCTCATCCTTCCCTATCGTTTCCCCCTGGTGCTTGGCAACGACCTGGCGGGAGTCGTCGTGCGGGTCGGCAGAAACGTGCGCCAATTCAAACCGGGCGACGAAGTCTATGGGCGACCGCCGGACGATCGCATCGGCAGCTTCGCCGAGTTGATTGCGGTTAATGAAGACGCGCTGGCCCTCAAACCCCGCAACCTGAACATGGAACAGGCGGCTTCGCTGCCCTTGGTCGCGCTGACCGCGTGGCAGGTGCTGGTGGAAACCGCGCAGGTGAAGCCGGGGCAAAAGGTGTTGATACACGCCGGGTCCGGTGGTGTCGGAACCATCGCCATCCAGCTTGCCAAGCACCTGGGCGCTTTTGTCGCTACGACAACCAGCACGCCAAACGTCGATTGGGTGCGGGATTTGGGCGCCGATGTTGTCATCGACTACCGCACACAAGCGTTCGAATCGACGCTGCGCGACTACGACGTGGTCCTCAACAGCTTGGGGCCGGACGTACTGGATAAATCGTTTCAGGTGCTCAAAGCCGGATCCGGAGCACGACTGATTTCCATCTCTGGCCCGCCGACGCCCGCCTTCGCCGAACAACAAGGGCTATCGTGGGGATTGAAGCAGGCATTGCGGCTTCTTAGCTGGCGCGTTCGCCGGAAAGCGGCCAAGGCTGGCGTCAACTATGACTTCTTGTTCATGCGCGCACACGGAGAACAGCTGCGACAGATCACCGGGCTAGTCGAATCCGGCGCCATCCAGCCCGTGATCGATCGCGTTTTTCCATTGGCTGCCACGCACGAGGCCTTGGCCTATGTCGAAAGCGGCAGAGCGAAGGGCAAGGTGGTGGTTAGGCTCAGTGCGTGAGCTACTTCCCTATTCCAGCGCCACCGACACCGGCTTGGCGCCCAGCACCGTGACCAACGCATTGGGGTCGATGCCAATCAAATAACCCCGCCGTCCGCCGTTGATGTAGACCACGGGATAGCTCAGCACGTCAGCCTCGACCCACACCGGCATTTTCTTTCGGGTGCCAAAGGGCGACGTGCCGCCCACCTGGTAACCGGAATGCCGCTGCGCTACCTCGGGCTTGCAGGGTTCGACTCTTTTCAGCCCCGCCTGGCGCGCCAGGTTCTTGGTGGAGACCTCGCGGTCGCCATGCATGACGACGATCAGCGGCTTGGCGGATTCGTCTTCCATCACCAGCGTCTTCACGACCGCGTGCGGGTCCAGGCCCAACTGGCGCGCGGCTTCGCCCGCGCCGCCATGGTCTACGTAGTCGTAAGTGTGTTCGGTGTAGGGCACCTTGTGCTGCTTGAGCAGTTGTGTGGCGGGGGTTTCGGAAACGTGGCGGGCTTTGCTCATGGTGTTGCCGGAAAAAAATAGAGCGCGGACTTGGATGATTATCCGCGCGGATGGTGCGCGGCATGCAGCGCCTTCAGGCGCTCGCGCGCGACATGAGTGTATATCTGCGTAGTGGAAATGTCGGCGTGGCCCAGCAGCATCTGCACCACGCGCAGGTCGGCGCCATGGTTAAGCAGGTGCGTGGCGAAGGCGTGGCGCAAGACGTGCGGCGAGAGCGGCGCGTGGATGTCGGCCAGCAACGCATACTTCTTCACCAACTGCCAGAACGCCTGGCGCGACATGGCTTCGGCGCGGCCGGTGATGAACAGCGCATCGCTCTGGCGGCCGGCGGCCAGTTCGGGGCGCGCGGTCTTCAGATACTGATCTATCCAGTGGGCCGCCTCGGCGCCCAGCGGCACCAGGCGGTCTTTGCCGCCCTTGCCCAGCACCACGCGCACCACGCCTTCATTCAGGCTGACGTCCAGGGCGCGCACGCCCACCAATTCGGACACGCGCAAGCCGGTGGCGTACAGCGTTTCCAGCATGGCGCGGTCGCGCAGGCCGCGCGGCTGCGTCACGTCGGGCGCGCGCAGCAAGGCGTCCACTTGTTGCTCGGACAAGGTCTTGGGCAGGCGTGGCGGCTGCTTGGCGGCGATCAGGGTCAGGCAGGGGTCGCGTTCCGAGCGATGTTCGCGCAGCGCCCACGCAAAGAAGCGGCGCAGCGCGGCCAGGCGGCGATTGGCGGTGGTGGCGCGGGTTTCTTCGTGGCGGAAGGCGAACCAGGCTTCGATGTCGGCTTTTTGCGCGTCGCACAGCGGTTTGGCCGGCCCCACGGGTAGCGTTTGAGCGCTTGCCGCGTCGCCCTGGCGGTCGGCCATTTCGCGGGCGTAGGCTTCCGGGTCTTCCAGCCAGCGGGCGAAACCGGTCAGGTCGCGGCGGTAGGCGGCCAGCGTGTTGGCCGACAAACCGTCTTCCAGCCACACGGCGTCAATGAAGGCGTCGATATCGGGCTGGGAAGCAAGCGGCGGGCGGGATGTCGTCATGCCCTTCGTGGTTTCCTTCGGCGTTCCCTTCGTCATGGCCTTCACCGTTCCCCCACCCCCGCCGCCGCCGACTTCAGCCAGGCTTCAAACAGCTTGAGGGCATCCGACCGGTCGCTGCGCTGCGGATAGCCAAAGTAATAGCCCTGGCTGACCGTCAGAGATTGCGGCACCGGCATGGCCAGCGTGCCCTGGTCCAACGCGGGTTGGGCCAGAAAGCGCGGCATCAGCCCCACGCCCAGGCCGGCCTGCACCGCCGCCATCACCATGGTGAACAGTTCATAGCGCGGGCCGCCGGCCGCCTGCGGGCCATATAGATGGTTGTTGGCGGCATACCACTGGCGCCAGGCGTCCGGCCGCGACGCCAGGTGCAAGTGGGTCATGCCGGCCAGTACGCTGACGCCAGCCTGCGCCTCCTGGGCCGCCCGCGCGGCAAGTTCAGGCGCGCACACGGGCACCAATTCGCGCTCGGGAAACAGCAGCACGCCCTGGGTGCCGGGCCACAGGGCGTCGCCGTGATACACCGCACCGTCAAAGGGCTGGTCCTTGAACTGGAATGGCAGCGTGCGTACCGACAGGCTGACGGTGATGTCGGCATGCGCCCGCTGAAAATCCGCCAGGCGCGGGATGAGCCAGGTGGTGGCCAGCGTGGGCACCACCGCAATATGGATGCTGCGGCCCATGCCCGTGCGGCTGACCAGGCCAAAGGTGTCTTTTTCGATCTGATCCAGATGGTGACGGATCCGGCCGGCGTATTCGGCGCCGTGGTCGGTCAACACGATGCGGCGGCGCACGCGGGTGAACAACTGCACGCCCAGCCGCGCTTCCAGGCTGGCCACCTGCCGGTAGACGGCGCTGTGCGTCAGGGACAGTTCTTCTGCGGCGCGGGAAAAGCTGCCGAGCCGGGCGGATGCCTCGAACGCCTGCAGGGCGGTCAAGTTGGGAATGCCGTTTCTCATGGAGCAAAACTGCCTGAAAGCCAACGGGCACTACGTGCCGGGGAATCAATAGATTGTGCAATTTTATCAATTGCGTTGTGCGGCCAGGGCACATATCCTCGAGAGTCTTATCCTCGGCTACCCACGACACCCCACCATGTCTCAGCAAGATTCCCGCCTTGGCGGTCACATTCTGGTCGACCAACTGGTCGCCCAGGGCGTCAAACACGTTTTCTGCGTTCCCGGCGAGAGCTATCTGGCGGTGCTGGACGGGCTGCACGACGCGGATATCAAAGTTACCGTGTGCCGCCAGGAAGGCGGCGCGGCCATGATGGCCGACGCCCACGGCAAGCTGACCGGTGAACCCGGTATCTGCATGGTCACCCGTGGCCCGGGCGCGTCCAACGCGCTGGCCGGCGTGCACATCGCCAAGCAGGATTCCACGCCGCTGATTCTGTTCGTGGGCCAGATCGAACGCGGCATGCGCGAGCGCGAAGCCTTTCAGGAAATGGACTACCGCGCCGTGTTCGGCACGCAGGCCAAGTGGGTTACCGAGATCGATCAGGTTGAACGCATTCCCGAACTGATCTCGCGCGCGTTCCACATCGCCACGTCCGGCCGCCCCGGCCCCGTCGTGATCGCGCTGCCCGAAGACATGCTGGTGGAAGCCGCCAAGGTGGCCGACGCCCCGCGCTACGAATTGATTGACTCCGCGCCCACGGCCGGCCAGTTGGCCGACCTGGAAAAGTTGTTGGCCGACGCCAAGAACCCGGTCGCCATCCTGGGCGGCACCCGCTGGGACGCCCGCGCCGTGCAGCAGTTTGCCGATTTCGCGCAGCGCCATGCGCTGCCCACGGCGGTGTCGTTCCGCCGCCAGATGCTGTTCCCGGCGGATCACCCCTGCTTCATCGGTGACGTGGGCCTGGGCATCAACCCGGCGCTGCTCAAGCGCGTGGCCGATGCCGACCTGATTCTGCTGGTGGGCGGCCGCATGTCCGAAAACCCCAGCCAGGCCTACACGCTGCTGGACATTCCGGTGCCCAAGCAGAAGCTGGTGCACGTGCATCCTGACACCGCCGAGCTTGGCCGCGTCTACCGCGCCACGCTGGCCATCAACACGTCGCCCGCCGCGTTCGCCGAATCGCTGGGCAGCCTGAAGGCGCCGGCCAAGCCCGTGTGGGCCGAAGGCACGCAAGCCATGCGCGAGTCGTACCTGAAGTGGAGCGACCCGGAAGCCGTGACGACGCCGGGCGCGCTGCAGATGGGCCAGGTGATGGCGTATCTGGAAAAGACGCTGCCGGCCGACGCCATCATGACCAACGGCGCGGGCAACTACGCCACCTGGCTGCATCGCTTCCACCGCTTCACGCGCTTTGGCACGCAGTTGGCGCCGACATCCGGTTCGATGGGTTACGGCCTGCCCGCGGCAGTGGGCGCCAAGCGCGTCTGGCCCGACAAGACGGTTGTCTGCTTTGCCGGCGACGGCTGCTTCCTGATGCATGGCCAGGAATTCGCCACCGCCGTCCAGTACGACCTGCCCATCGTCGTGGTGCTGGTCGATAACGGCATGTACGGCACCATCCGCATGCACCAGGAAAAGCACTACCCCGGCCGCGTGTCCGCAACCGAACTGAAGAACCCCGACTTTGCCGACTACGCGCGCGCCTTCGGCGGCCACGGCGAGCGCGTCGAAACCACCGAGCAGTTCGGCCCGGCGTTCGAACGCGCGTTGGCCAGCGGCAAGCCGGCCATCCTGCATTGCTTCATCGACCCCGAAACCATCACCCCGTCGACGACCTTGGAAAAGATCCGCGACGCGGCGCTGAAAGCTCAGCACTGAACCCTCGACCGGGCCGGTAAACATGGCGGTGCGCCCAGGCGGGCCGCCCTCGCAAACCCGAACTTGCCGCCCGAATTATTTTAGGTTTAAACTTTCTAGATTCCGAATACGGATCCATAGCGGAGACCCAGCATGTCCTCGAATCCTTCTTTTCAATGGCAAGATCCCCTGTTGCTGGACCAGCAACTGACCGAAGAAGAACGCATGGTGCGCGACGCCGCCTATGCCTATTCGCAGGACAAGCTTGCCCCCCGCGTGCTGAACGCCTTCCGCAACGAGAAGACCGATCCGGAAATCTTCTCGGAAATGGGTGAACTGGGCCTGTTGGGCGCCACCATTCCCGAAGAATACGGCGGCGCCGGCATGAACTATGTCAGCTACGGCCTGATCGCCCGCGAAGTCGAGCGCATCGACTCCGGCTACCGCTCGATGATGAGCGTGCAGTCGTCGCTGGTGATGGTGCCTATCAACGAATTCGGCAGCGAAGCGCAAAAGCAGAAGTACCTGCCCAAGCTGGCTCGCGGTGAATGGATCGGCTGCTTCGGCCTGACCGAACCCAACCACGGTTCCGACCCCGGCGGCATGGAAACCCGCGCCGTCAAGACGTCCGACGGCTACAAGATTTCCGGCAACAAGATGTGGATCACGAATTCGCCCATCGCGGATGTGTTCGTGGTGTGGGCCAAGTGCGTCGGCGGCGACTTCGACGGCAAGATCCGCGGCTTCATCCTGGACAAGGGCATGAAGGGCCTGTCGGCCCCGGCCATCCACGGCAAGGTCGGCCTGCGCGCGTCGATCACCGGCGAAATCGTCATGGACGAAGTGGAAGTGTCCGAAGACCAGATGATGCCCGGCGTGTCCGGCCTGAAGGGTCCGTTCACGTGCTTGAATTCCGCCCGTTATGGCATCGCCTGGGGTGCTGTTGGCGCCGCCGAAGCCTGCTGGCATACGGCTCGCCAGTACACGCTGGACCGCAAGCAATTCGGCCGCCCGTTGGCTGCCAACCAGCTGATCCAGAAGAAGCTGGCCGACATGCAAACCGAAATCACGCTGGCCCTGCAAGGCTGCCTGCGTTTGGGCCGCATGAAGGACGAAGGCACCGCCGCTGTGGAAATCACGTCCATCATGAAGCGCAATTCCTGCGGCAAGGCCCTGGACATCGCCCGCCTGGCGCGCGACATGCTGGGTGGCAACGGCATTTCCGACGAATTCGGCGTGGCCCGCCATTTGGTGAACCTGGAAGTGGTCAACACCTACGAAGGCACCCACGACGTGCACGCGCTGATCCTGGGCCGCGCCCAAACGGGCATCCAGGCGTTCTATTGATCGCTAGTCAGGCTTGAATGAAAATCCCGCTTTCGTGAAGAAGGCGGGATTTTTTTTTGTGGCGCCGGTTGATGGGTTACGCGCGCTATCCGACAGTGTCCTTGCCCCGGCATTCCCGCGCTCCACCCATCCTACGACGCGGTGCGGCGCGCGGCACATCCGCCAAAATCACACCCGCCATCGCGCAAACCCAACATCCCCCGCAAGCCGTAGGATGGGTGCAGCGCGCGATGCACCAGCCAAACGCACAACCCGCCATCGCGCAAACCCATCATCCCACCCCCGCCTAATTCTCCCCCGACAGATCAAACAAACTCGTCGCGTCCATTTCCAATACGCCTTCGTCGTGCTGATTGATCACCGTCCAGGACCACGTAATAATCCCCAGATCCGGGCGTGACGACGACGTTCTCGCGCCCTGCACACGTGCTTCCAATCGCAGGGTATCGCCCGGGCGCACCGGCGTGCGCCACCGCACTTCTCCCAAGCCCGGCGAACCGAACGATTCCGAATCATGCAGCGCGGCGTCCACCGCCATGCGCATGGCCAGCGCGCAGGTATGCCAACCACTGGCGATCAAGCCACCCCAGCGGCCCTCCGCCGCGCGCTTCGGGTCGGTGTGGAACCACTGCGGGTCGAACTTGCGGGCGAACTCCAGAATCTCGGCTTCAGTGATGGTGACCGGACCGGCCTTGATCAACATGCCGTCTTTGAACTCAGCGAACTTCATTTGTTTTTTCCCCCGAAAAAGCAATCGGCGCGCTCAAGGCGCGCCGTGCTTTTCACGTATGTCACGCTTGTGTATGACGCTAATAAGTCTCGAAATGCAGGCGCCCTTCGCGGCGCAGCATATCGTGCAGGATAGACCAATCCTGCCCCCCTTGCATCGTCACGTCCCGCAAGGCGTCCAGCACGCCGACTTCCATGCCTTTCAGGCCGCACACATAGATGCAGGTATTGCGGTCAGCCAGCAATTCGCGCACCTGCCCCGCCCGATCGCGGATCAAATCCTGCACATAACGCTTGGGCTGGCCGGGTTCGCGCGACAGCGCCAGGTTGATGTCAATGAAGTCGCGCGGCAGCTTCATCAGCGGGCCGAAATACGGCAGTTCGCGTTCGGTGCGCGCGCCGAAAAACAGCATCAGCTTGCCGTTTTCGCCGGTATCAATACGCCGCCGGTAGCGTTCGGTCATCGCGCGCATCGGCGCGGAACCCGTGCCCGTGCAGATCATGATGAGATTCGCGCGCGGGTGGTTCGGCATCAGGAACGTATGGCCAAAGGGGCCGATGACTTGCACCGTGTCGTTCTTGGCCAAATCGCACAAATAGTTTGAACACACGCCATGCGCGGCCACGCCGCCGTGGTCCTCGGTCACGCGCTTAACCGTCAGCGACAGGTTGTTGTAGCCCGCGCGTTCGCCGTCGCGCGGGCTCGCCAGTGAATACTGGCGCGCATGATGCGGCCGGCCTTGTGCGTCTACCCCAGGCGGCAGGATACCGATGGACTGGCCCTCCAGCACGGGAAACGGCAGTTCGCCAAAGTCCAGCACGATGTGATGGATATCGCTTTCCGTATCGGCGCCCGTCACGCGATAGTTGCCAACGACGGTCGCCGTCATGGGCGCCTTATGCGTGTAGAGATTGACATAGGGATGCGCGGCCGACCACGGCGGCACGGACGCGCCCGGCAGCGTGAATGTCGTTTGCGCGGCCGGTTGTGCAAGCACGTCGGACGCTTCATCCGAAGAAGGCGCTGCAGCAGCGGCATCATCCACCACCGGCAGCGCCTTTTCCTTGGGCAACTCTTCCCAGCCGAATTGCTCTTGCACCGAATACGCTTCGCTGCGCACCATCAGCCGCCAGTTGTCGATTGATCCCGTCGGGCACGGCGGCACGCAGGCCATGCAGCCATTGCAAATGTCGGGGTCCACCACGTAGTTGTTGGAATCGTGCGTGATCGCGTCGACCGGACAGGTCTCTTCGCATGTGTTGCAGCGGATGCAGATCTCGGGATCGATCAGGTGCTGCTTGAGCACCTGTGCGGGTAAGGGAGCGTTCATCGCGGTCTTCCCAATGCGCGGGCGGGCGGCACGCGCGCGCCGCCCTTGTCGCCTTCAGTTGAAACGGACGTAATCAAAATTCACCGGCTGGCGATTCACGCCCATGACAGGCGGCGCGATCCAGTTGGCGAACTTGCCGGGTTCCGTCACCCGGCCCATCAACGACGCGACAAACGCGCGGTCTTCGGGCGTGGGCAGCCACTTGTGGCTGTTGGCCTGCCACTGCGCTTCCGACACGATCTCGCCTTCGGGCGACATGCGGATGCCGGCCAGCGTGCCGATCTGCCGATTGAACGCCTTGTGCGGCACCTGCAGGCGGAACGGAATGCCGCTTTTTTCGATGACCTTGTTCCAGCGACCAATACCCGCCACCGAATCGCGGATGAAGTCATCGCGCAGCACTTCGTTCAGCGCGTTCAACATGGGGACTTCAACCTCGTTCAGCTTGCCGTTGTTCACGCTCAGCACGCGATAGGTGTCGTTCTTCAATTGGTGATCATCGGTGCGCTTGGACTCTTCATAGCGGCCCTTCAAGCCCGAGCCATAGAAGATGGCCGCGTTGGAAGATTGGTCTGCGCCGAACAGGTCGATGGTGACGCTGTAGTGGAAATTCAGGTAGCGCTGGATGGTGGGCAGATCAATCACGCCGGCCGCGCGCACGCTTTGCGGGTCGTCGGTCTTCAACTGGTTCATCACTTCGCAAGTGCGCTGGATCACGCGCGAGATACCGGATTCGCCCACGAACATGTGGTGCGCTTCTTCGGTCAGCATGAACTTGGTGGTGCGCGCCAGCGGGTCGAAGCTGGACTCCGCCAACGCGCACAACTGAAACTTGCCGTCGCGGTCGGTGAAGTAGGTGAACATGTAGAAGGCCAGCCAGTCCGGCGTCTTCTCGTTGAAGGCGCCCAGGATGCGCGGGTTGTCGGCATCGCCCGACGTGCGCTGCAACAGCGCGTCGGCCTCTTCGCGGCCATCGCGGCCAAAGTAGCGATGCAGCAAATACACCATGGCCCACAGGTGGCGGCCTTCTTCGACGTTGATCTGGAACAGGTTGCGCAGGTCGTACTGCGACGGCGCGGTCAGGCCCAGGTGGCGTTGCTGTTCGATCGAGGCGGGCTCGGTGTCGCCTTGCGTGACGATGATGCGGCGCAGATTGGCGCGGTGTTCGCCCGGCACGTCCTGCCACACGTCGCGGCCGATGTTCTCGCCGAAGTGGATCTTGCGCTGCCCGTCCTGCGGCGCCAGGAAGATGCCCCAGCGGTAATCCGGCATGCGCACGTGGTCGAAGTTGGCCCAACCATCGGGCTCCACGCTGACCGCCGTGCGCAGGTACACGTCGAAGCCATGCGAGCCGTCAGGCCCCATGTCTTGCCACCATTGCAGATAGTTGGGTTGCCAGTGTTCCAGCGCGCGTTGCAAGGTGCGATCGCCGGACAGGTTGACGTTATTGGGGATCTTATCGGTGTAGTTGATTCCAGACATTGTCTCGCTCCTTGTTTGTTTTCAGGCCGGGCGTCTACGACTTATTTCTTAGACCCGCTTCCAGTCGAACGCGGCCTGCTCGCCCTTGCCGTAGAGCTTTAGCGCGCCCTTGTCGCCGGCTGCGTTGGGGCGGTTGAAGATCCAGTTCTGCCAAGCCGTCAGGCGCCCGAAGATGCGCGTTTCCATCGTTTCTTTTCCGCCGAAGCGCAGGTTGGCTTCCAGCCCGGTCAAGGCGTCGGGCGACAGCGCGCGGCGCTCTTCCAGCATCATCCGCACCTCGTCGTCCCAGTCGATGCTGTCGGGCGCATAGGTCACCAGGCCCAGGTCCAGCGCGTCGGTGGCGGACAGGGCTTGCCCGGCGCGGGCGCGCACGGCTTCCAGCGGTGCGGTCTCTTCGTAAAAGCGGCGCTGCAAGCGGCTTTGGCCGTTCACCATCGGATAGGCGCCGAAGTTGCGTTCACCTACAACGATCCGCGCGGCAGGCGAGTCAACGTCTGCATCCGCATCCGCTTCGCTATCCAGCATGTAGCTGCGATCAGCCGCCAGCGCGAGTTCCAGCAAGGTGCCCACGAAGCAGGAGCCCGGTTCGATCAGCGCGAACAGGCTGCGCGACGTGACGTCCAGGCGCGCCAAGGTCCGACGCAGCATGCCGGCCGTTTCGCGCACGAACCAATGGCCGGCATGCCGTTGCAACGCGGCGTCGGCGGCCAGCACGGCATTGGCGTCGCCTTCGGTCTTGAAGATCCAGGTGCCGATGTCCAGCTCGTTGGTGCGCATCGTCAAGATGGCGTCGTCCAGTTCGCGCGCCATCTGCAAGGGCCACCATGCGGCGCCCGCGGCGATGATGTCCGCCAGTTCGGAGGGCGCCTCGCCTTCTGGGGCGCGCACAGTCCACGTGGCCAGGCGCTTGTCGCGGTCCAGTTGAATATCCACATAGCGGTACGACAAATGGTCCGCGCCTTCGGTGCGTTCGATCGGCGTCAGCGCAATGCCGGCGTCTTCCGCCTGGCGGTCGCTGCCTGCGGCCAGCGCCATCGCCCGTTCACGCACGGCCGCTTCAAAGCGCGCGGGCTTGACCACGTCGTCAACCAGCCGCCAGTCCTTGGCGCGCTGGCCGCGCACGCCTTCGACCAGCGTGCAGAAGATATCGGCATGGTCATGGCGCACACGGCGCTTGTCGGTCACGCGGGTCAGCCCGCCCGTGCCGGGCAGCACGCCCAAGAGCGGCACTTCGGGCAGCGCCACCGAGGACGAACGGTCGTCCACCAGCAGGATTTCGTCGCAGGCCAAGGCCAGCTCGTAACCGCCCCCGGCGCAAGCGCCGTTCAGCGCGGCGATGAATTTCAGGCCGCTATGGCGGCTGGAATCTTCAATGCCATTACGGGTTTCGTTGGTGAACTTGCAGAAGTTCACCTTCCAGGCGTGCGACGACAAGCCCAGCATGAAGATGTTCGCGCCCGAACAGAAGATGCGGTCTTTCATGCTGGTGACGACCACGCTTTTCACTTCGGGGTGTTCAAAGCGGACGCGTTGCAGCGCGTCGTGCAGTTCGATGTCCACGCCCAGGTCGTAGGAATTCAGCTTGAGCTTGTAGCCGGGGCGCAGGCCGCCGTCTTCGGCCACATCCATCGCCAGCGTGGCGACGGGGCCGTCAAACGACAGGCGCCAATGGCGATATTGGTCGGGCTGGGTGCGGAAATCGACGCGGGCTTCCGTCATCGATTCAGACCGGGTGCCGCCGCGGACTTCCGCCCCATTTGCGGTGCTGCTCATCGTGTGTCTCCTCGTACGCCCTGCCTGGACAGGAAAAATACTGCATCACATGAATTATTGTGCAGATTAGTTCAGGCAAAAAGGCGCGTCAAGCAAGACATGCAAGAAAGTGCAGTTTTATAGCGGCAGGCCGCAGGCCTTGCGAACCTGGGTGCGCAGGCCCGCAAAGCTCTCCTGCACTTCCAGGTTGCTGGTGACCCAGGTCAGGTCAGCCTTCTCGTAGAAGGCCTCGCGCCCAGCCAGGATGCGCTTCAGGTCGGCCATGGCTTCGTTATTGCCCGACATGGGGCGGAAGTCGCCCTGCGCCATGACGCGGCCCATGTGCTCTTCGGGCGTGGCGCGCAGCCATACCGTGTAGCAGTGCGCCAGCAGCAGGTTCAGCGTGGCCGGTTCGGACACCAGCCCGCCGGGGGTGGCCAGCACCATTTCCGGGTAGATCTGCACCGCCTCTTCCAGCGCCCGCCGTTCGTAGCGGCGATAGGCGTTGGGGCCGTACAGGTTATGGATTTCCAGGATGCTGCACCCCGCCACGCGCTCAATCTCGCGGTTAAGTTCGACAAAGGGGTAGCCCAGGTCGTCGGCCAGCATCTGGCCAAGCGTGGACTTGCCCGCGCCACGCAGGCCGATCAGCGCCACGCGCTGCGTGCGGTTGGGCCGCTGCGCGCCCGCGCCCACGCCAAACAGTTGCGTCAAGGCTTCGCGCGCGCGTTGCAGGTCGGATTCCGTGCGGCCGCTGAGCAATTCGCGGATCAGCAGCCAGTCGGGCGATTCGGTGGTGACGTCGCCCACCAGTTCAGCCAGCGCGCAATTGAAGGCGCGGGCAATCTGCAGCAGCACCAGGATGGACGCGTTGCCCACCCCATGTTCAAGATTTGCCAAATGCCGTTCCGACACGCCCGTTACCTGCGACAGGCTTTTGCGGGTCATGCCGCGTATGGCTCGCAGGCGGCGCACGCGCTCGCCCAAAGCCACCAGGAAAGCTTCCCGCCTGGGTTCGGTTGGCGCCGCATCTAGCGCTTGATTCATGTTTGGCTGACTCCGCAAATACCCTGATACGCCATGTTTTATGCACTATAGTGCTTGACCCTTTCGTATGGAAGCACTATTTTTCCTTCCAAGCAGTTCCAAGCCGTTATCGCGCAACAAAGCAGCATTCAAGTTCATGCCGCTTCCAAGGCGCCGACAGTGTAAAGGAGGAGTCCCGGTGAGCACGCCAGATCAATTCCATGCCCTGATGCGCGAGGCCACGCGCCTGGTGGCGAACCAGCCGCTGGATGACGGCTTGCAGGCGATGCTGAACCGCGAGGCCGGCCCCGACAGCATGCTGTACCAGAACATCTTCGCCGCCTGTAGGCAGGGCGTGGCCGACGGCTGGATGTGCAACCGCGAAGGCGGCGGCATCCGCTACGGGCGCGTCATCAAGCCGGCGGAAGACCTGGCCGGCTGTTCGGTGGACGTGGTCGACATGGACGACCTGGCCGGCCCCCACCACGCCCATCCCAATGGCGAAATAGACCTGATCATGCCGCTGACCACCGACGCGCGCTTTGATGGCCACGGCGCCGGTTGGCTGGTCTACGGCCCCGGCAGCGCACACAGCCCTACCGTGACGCAGGGCCGCGCGCTGGTGTTGTACCTGCTGCCCGGCGGCGCCATCGCGTTCACACGGCCCGGCGGCTGACGCCGGCGCCAACCCGCCAGGGCAAACAAAAAAACACAGCCATGGCGCGCCCCCACCAGGACATCAGGAGACAACCGTGAACACCTGCCCCGCCGAACTCAACTTCGCCAGCCATCTGGCCGCCCTGAACGCCGCCCGCGCAGCCAAGCCCGCCTATATCGACGACAGCCGCCAGCTTAGCTACGGTGAACTGGCCGAGCGGGTCGCGCGCATGGCGGGCGCGTTGCGGCAGTTGGGATTGCGCCGCGAAGAACGCATTCTGCTGTTGATGCAGGACACGGTGGATTGGCCCGTAGCCTTTCTGGGCGCGCTGCATGCCGGCGTGGTGCCCGTGGCCGTCAACACCCTGCTGACGCCCGACGATTACGCTTACATCATCACGCACAGCCGCGTGCGCGCCGCGTTTGTATCGGGCGCGCTGCTGCCGGCCTTGCAGGCGGCGCTGGCCCAGGCTCCCGGTGACGTCGAAAACGTGGTGGTGTCACAGCCAAATATTGCACAACCAAATACGGCACAGCCCAATACTGCACAGCGGAATCCGGCGCACCCAACAAGTGCCCTACCCGCCGCCGTTCAAGACTTCGACGCCCTGCTGGCCGCCGCGCCGCTGGCCCCCGCCGTGCGCACGCTGTCCGACGAAATCGCGTTCTGGCTGTATTCCTCGGGTTCCACCGGCAAGCCCAAGGGCGTGGTGCATACGCATGGCAACCTTTGGCACACGGCCGAACTCTATGCCAAGCCCGTATTGGGCATCCGCGAGGACGACGTGGTTTTTTCCGCCGCCAAGCTGTTCTTTGCCTACGGCCTGGGCAATGGCCTGACCTTTCCGCTGTCGGTCGGCGCCACCGTCATCCTGATGGGCGAACGCCCCACGCCGCAGGCCGTGTTCCAGCGCCTGACACGACATCGCCCCACCGTGTTCTACGGCGTGCCCACCTTGTACGCCAGCATGCTGGCATCCCCTGATTTGCCACCGCGCGAGCAGGTGGCGATGCGGGTCTGCACGTCGGCCGGCGAAGCCTTGCCGCGAGACATCGGCGAACGCTTCACGCGGCATTTTGGCTGCGAGATCCTGGATGGCATCGGCTCCACCGAGATGTTGCACATCTTCATTTCGAACCAAAGCGGACAGATCCGCTACGGCACCACCGGCAAACCGGTGCCGGGCTACGAAGTGCAGTTGCGCGACGACAGCGGCGCGCCCGTGGCGGCCGGCACCATCGGCGACCTCTACATCAAAGGCCCCAGCGCCGCGCTGATGTACTGGAACAACCGCGACAAGACGCGCCAGTGCTTTCTGGGCGACTGGTTGAAAAGCGGCGACAAATACACCTGTGACGCCGACGGCTACTACACCTATGCCGGCCGCAGCGACGACATGATCAAGGTCAGCGGCCAGTATGTGTCGCCCGTGGAAGTCGAGAACGTGCTGGTGCAGCACGAGGCCGTGCTGGAAGCCGCGGTGATCGGCGTGCCGGACCACGACGGCCTGGTCAAGACCAAGGCCTACGTGGTGCTGCGCCCCGGCTTCGAGCCCGACGCCCAGACCGGCGCCGCGCTGCAAAGCTATGTGAAGCAGCACCTGGCGCCCTTCAAGTATCCGCGCCAGATCAACTTCACCGAAGAGCTGCCCAAGACGGCCACGGGAAAGATCCAGCGCTTCCGGCTGCGTCAGTTGGAAGAAGCAACGCTATGAATCCCCCTCGCCGGCATTGTCGGCGCGTTGGTTAAACCCGGCCGGCCTTGTGCCAGCCCATGATAAGCACGGAGACAAACCATGAACCACGCCCTGACCCGGGCTGCGATTGCCGCGGCCCTGACGTTCGCCGCCAGCGGCGCGCAGGCCGCCGACAAGATCAAAGTCGGTTTCATGCTGCCCTATAGCGGCACCTACGCCGCGCTGGGCAACGCCATTGAAAACGGCTTCAAGCTGTATGTTGCCGAGCAAGGCGGCAAGCTGGGCGGACGCGAGATCGAATACTTCAAGGTCGATGACGAGTCCAACCCCGCCAAGGCCGCTGAAAACGCCAATCGCCTGATCAAGCGCGATCAGGTCGACATGCTGATCGGCACGGTGCACTCGGGCGTGGCGATGGCGCTGGCCAAGGCCGCCAAAGACAGCGACACCACGTTGATTGTCACCAACGCGGGCGCCAACGCCATTACCGGCCCGCTGTGCGGCCCCGGCATCTTCCGCACGTCGTTCACCAACTGGCAGCCGGCCTATGCCATGGGCCCCGTGGCCTACGCCAAGGGCCACAAGACCGCGGTCACCATCACCTGGAAATACGCGGCGGGCGACGAGGCCATCGGCGGCTTCAAGGAAGGCTTCGAGAAAGCCGGCGGCAAGGTCGTGAAGGAATTGAGCCTGCCCTTTCCCAACGTGGAATTCCAATCGCTCCTGACCGAGATCGCGGCCACCAAGCCCGACATGGTGTTCACCTTTTTCGCGGGCGGCGGCGCGGTGAAGTTCGTGCAGGACTATCACGCGGCCGGCCTGGACAAGACGATTCCGCTGTACGGATCCGGCTTCCTCACCGACGGCACCTTGCAGGCGCAAGGCGCATCGGCGCAAGGCCTCTTGACCACGCTGCACTATGCCGATGGCCTGAACACCCCGCGCGACAATGCCTTCCGCGCCGACTACGCCAAGCACTACAAGGTGCAGCCTGATGTGTACGCCGTGCAGGGCTATGACGCCGCGCAACTGATGCAGTCGGGCCTGTCGGCCGTGAAGGGCGACTTCACCAAGAAGGCGGACTTCCGCCAGGCGATGCGCAGCGCCACCGTGGACAGCCCGCGCGGCCCCTTCACGCTGTCGGCGGCGGGCAACCCGGTGCAGGACATCTATCTGCGCCAGGTGGACGGCCTGGAGAACAAGGTCGTCGAAGTCGCCGCGAAAAAGCTGGCCGATCCCGCGCGCGGCTGCAAGCTCTGACGCCCTCAGGCAATAAGGACGCCCCATGGACATCAGCATCCTGCTTATTCAAAGCCTGAACGCATTCCAGTACGGCTTGCTGCTGTTCCTGGTGGCCAGCGGCCTCACGCTGATCTTCGGCATCATGGGCATCATCAACCTGGCCCATGGCAGCTTCTACATGATTGGCGCCTACATGGCGTTTGCGCTGGGGCCGGTGCTTGACCGCTGGCTGGGCGGCGGCTTCATCGCCACCCTGGCCGTGTGCGTGCTGCTGGCCGGAGTGCTGGGCTATGTGCTGGAAGCGGCGTTCTTCAGCTACCTGTACCACCGCAACCACTTGCAGCAGGTGCTGATGACCTACGGGCTGATTCTGGTCTTTGAGGAATTGCGCAGCATCCTGGTGGGCAACGACGTGCACGGCGTGCCACTGCCCGCGTGGCTGCAAGGCAGTATCTCGCTGGGCGGCGTGATGACGTATCCGGTGTACCGGCTGTTCATCTCGGCCGTGGGCATTGCGGTGGCGCTGTTGCTGTATTGGGTGATTTCGCGCACCCGCCTGGGCATGATGCTGCGCGCCGGCGCCAGCAATCGCGACATGACGGCGTCTTTGGGCATCGACGTGAATAAGCTGTACCGGCTGGTGTTCGCGGCCGGCGTGGCCTTGGCGGCACTGGCCGGCACCATTGCCGCGCCCGTGTCGTCGGTGTATCCCGGCATGGGCAACGGCGTACTCATCATCTGCTTCGTGGTGGTGGTGATAGGCGGCATCGGGTCGATACGCGGCGCTTTCCTGGCCGCGATGCTGGTGGGCTTTGTGGAAACTTTCGGGCAGGTGCTGTTTCCGTCGGCGGCGGGCGTGCTGGTGTATCTGCTGATGGCCTTCATTCTTCTATGCAAGCCCGAAGGGCTGTTCAAACAGGGCTAGCCATGCAGAAACTGCTTCCCATCGCAACGCTGCTGGCGCTGGCCGCATTTGCCGTCAGCGGCAGCGACTACTACACCGGCCTGGCCGTCAAGGTCATGATCTACGCCATCTTCGCGTTAAGCCTGCAGCTGCTGGTGGGCGGCGCGGGGCTGGTCAGCCTGGGGCACGCCGCCTTCTTCGGCATCGGCGCGTATGCGGCGGCGCTGCTGTCGCCGGAATCCCAGGCAGGCAACCTGTGGTGGCTCTTGCCCGCCGCCCTGTTGGCGGCGGCGGCCTATGCGCTGGTGACCGGCGCACTGGCGCTGCGCACGCGAGGCGTGTACTTCATCATGGTGACGCTGGCCTTTGCGCAGATGGCCTACTACGTCTTTCACGACACCGACTTCGGCGGCGGCAGCGATGGCATCTACCTGTATTTCCGGCCTGAACTTCTGGTGGACGGCTGGATGCCGTTTGACCTGGGCAACGCCACCACCTTCTACTTCTTCGTGCTGGCCTGCCTGGCGCTAAGCTGGGGTTTTCTGGCGCTGTTGCGGCGCTCACCCTTTGGCGCGGCGCTGGCCGGCATCCGCATCAATGAACAACGCATGCGCGCGGCCGGCTATTCCACGTATCCGTACAAGCTGACCGCCTACGTGGTGGGCGCCACGCTGGCCAGCCTGGCGGGCTTTCTGTTCGCGCTGAAAGACGGTTTCGTCACGCCGGAACTGCTGGCCTGGGAACAATCGGGCCTGGTGTTGCTGATGGTGATTCTGGGCGGCATGGGCAGCCTGGGCGGCGCGGTGATCGGCACGGTGACGCTGGTGCTGATGCAAGAGTTATTTCAGTCGCAGGCGCTGTTTGGCGACTACGCGCGCCATTGGCATCTGCCGCTGGGCATTGCCATCATTGCGCTGGTGGCCTTGCTGCCCAATGGCATTGCGGGCCTGCCCGCGCAATGGCGCCAGCGCCGCGACAGGCGCGAGGCCCGCGCGCATGCCGCATCCGGCGCCAGCACACTGGCGCCTTCCGGCCCGGCGCGCCCCGCCCCCCGCCTGCCCATTCAGGAAGAACGCCATGTCTGATTGCCTGCTTGCCGCCACCGACGTTACACGCCGCTTTGGTGGACTGACGGCGGTCAACGGGGTATCGCTTGCGCTGGCGCGCGGCCAGGTGCATGCCGTCATTGGCACCAACGGCGCGGGCAAGTCCACGCTGATCAACATTCTATCGGGCGAACTGGCGCCCAGCAGCGGCCAGGTGATGCTGGGCGGACGCGACATCACCACCTGGCGCCAACCGCAACGGGCTCGCGCCGGGCTGGGCCGCAGCTACCAGCGTTCAACACTATTTCCCGAACTGAGCGTGTTCGAGAACTGCCGCCTGACGGCGCAGGCAGCGCGCCAGCGCTTCTGGCATTGGTGGCGTTCGGCGTCGGACTGCCGGCGCAGCGCCGAACTGGCGCATCACGCGCTGGAACGCACGGGGCTGACGGATGACGCCACACGCCCCGCCGGCCTGCTGCCGCACGGCCGCAAGCGCCAGCTTGAAATCGCCATGTGCCTGGCAGGCGAGCCGCAGGTGCTGCTGCTGGATGAACCCTTGGCGGGCATGGGCCCCGAAGAAACCGACCGCATTCTGGAACTGCTGCAAAGCTTGAAATCGGGCCACGCGATTCTGCTGGTGGAACACGACATGGACGCCGTGTTCCGCATTGCCGAAACCATCACCGTGATGGTCAACGGCACCGCCATCGCCAGCGGCGCACCGGCCGCCATCCGCGCCAACGCCGACGTGCGCACAGCCTACCTGGGCGAAGACGACCGCCCCGGCCACACACCAGGAGACCCCGCATGCACGCACTGATCGAAGCCGGCGGGCTGCATGTGTACTACGGCGCCAGCCACGTGCTGCGCGGTGTGGACATGCATATCGGGTCGGGGGAATCCGTGGGCCTGGTGGGCCGCAACGGCATGGGCAAGACCACGCTGATACGCAGCCTGATGGGCCAGGTGAAAAGCACGCGCGGCCAGGTGCGCGTGGCGGGGCGCGATTGCACCCGCGCGCCGGCCCATGCCATTGCGCGCATGGGCGTGGCTTACGTGCCTGAAGGGCGCGGCATCTTCCCCAACCTGAACGTGCGCGAAAACCTGCAAGTGGCGGCGCGGCCCAGTGTCAGCGGCGAACGGGCCTGGACCTATGCGCGCGTGCTGGACACCTTTCCGCGACTGCGCGAGCGGCTGGGCCATGGCGGCCAGCAGTTGTCGGGCGGCGAACAGCAGATGCTGGCCATCGGCCGCGCGCTGATGACCAACCCCGACCTGCTGATTCTGGACGAAGCCACCGAAGGGCTCGCGCCGCTGATCGTGGCGGAAATTTGGCGCATCATCCGCGAGATCCGCGCGACCGGGATGTCTACGTTGATCGTGGACCGCAACTATCGCGCGGTGCTTGAGCACACCGACCGCTGCCTGGTGATGGAAAAAGGGCTGATCGTGGAAGACGGCGATAGCGCGTCGCTGGCCCGGCAACCGGAACAACTGACGCGCTATCTTGGCGTGTAAAAACGCCGCCCTAGATGATCGCCTCGATCAGGAACGGCCCACGGCGCTTCAGGCCATCGGCCAGCGCGCGCGCAAAGCCTTCCACCGTATCCACGCTGATCGCCTCCACGCCCATGCCGCGCGCCAGATGCGTCCAGTCCAGATAGGGCTCTTCCAGGTCCAGCATGCGGCGGGCGTTGCGGCCGGGTTCCTTCACGCCCACGTTTTTCATTTCGCCATGCAGCGTGGCGTAAGAGCGATTGGCCAGGATGACCGTCAGGCAATCCAGGTTTTCACGCGCCTGCGTCCACAGCGCTTGCAAGGTGTACATGCCGCTGCCGTCGGCTTGCAGCGTGATGACCTTGCGATCCGGGCAAGCCACCGCCGCGCCGGTTGCCAGTGGCAGACCGATGCCGATGGCGCCCCCGGTCAGCATCAGCCAATCGTGCGGCGCGCTGCTGGCGCTGTAGATAGGAAACTCGCGGCCCTGCGTGATGGACTCATCGCACACAATGGCTTGCTCGGGCAAGGTGTGGGCGATAAGAATGTTCACGGCGGCGCCGGTCAGCTTGCCGGAGGACGGCACTTCATAGGCCGCGGCCGGCGTGGCCAGGCGCGGCGCGTCGGCGGCAATGCCAAGCTCATCGGCCAGCCATTCCAGCGCGTGCGCAAGATCTTGTTCGGCGGACGCCAGCACCACCTGGTTGCTGTCGGGCGGCGCCAGCAGGCTGGGCTTGCCGGGGTAGGCAAAGAAGCCGACCGGCGCCTTGGCGCCCGCCAGCACCAGATGCTTCACGTCTTTCAGCTTGGCCACGGCCAGGTCAATGGGATAGGGCAGCCGGTCAACCGGCGTGCGCGCGCCGCCGCGTTCAATGCGGCGGTTCGAGGTTTCGGACATCAGGCGCACGCCGGTGGCGCGAGCGATACGGCCAGCGGCGTTCAAGGCGCGTTCACGCAGCGCCGCGCCGCCCAGCATCAACACGGTGACCTCGCCCGAGCGGATGGCGGCGGCTGCCGCGCGCACGGCTTCGGCGGAGGTCTGCGCCAGGGGTAAGTCCTTTACCTGCACGGGCGCGGGCGCGCCGTCGGGCAGATCGGTCCAGGCGGTGTCGGCGGGCAGGATCAGGGTGGCGATGTTGCCGGGCGCCTGACGCGCCACGCCAATGGCCTCGGCGGCATCCGCCGACACGGCGGCGGCCGTCATCGTGCGCTTGACCCAGTGCGACATCGGACGCGCCACGCCTTCCACGTCGCTGGTCAGCGGCGCATCGTATTGCACGTGATAGGTGGCGTGGTCGCCCACGATATTGACCATGGGCGTGCGCGCGCGCTTGGCGTTGTGCAGGTTGGCCAGGCCATTGCCCAAGCCAGGGCCCAGGTGCAGCAAGGTGGCGGCCGGCTTGTCGGCCATGCGCGCGTAACCGTCGGCCGCGCCCGTCACCACGCCTTCGAACAGGCCCAGCACGCAACGCATCTTGGGTTTGCGATCCAGGGCCGCGACAAAGTGCATTTCCGATGTGCCGGGGTTGGCAAAACACACGTCTACATCGTTGGCCAGCAAGGTATCGCAGAGACTGTCAGCGCCGTTCATGATTTTCCCTAGTCGTTTTAAATGGCGATGCGGGCGCATGCGCGCCCGCCTGATATGCATGATAGGTAGCGTATCAAAAACGCGATAGACCCATTTCCGCTTGCGGGCATGGAACCATTTCCGAATTCGCCCACCAGGTTCCGCCAGCCGGAATTAGCCTTATCGCGCGCGCCGCGCTCAGCCCAATATCTGCCCCAGAAACGCCTGCGCCCGCTCCGACCGGGGGGCATTGAAAAAGTTTTCCGGCGTGTCGGCCTCTACGATGGCCCCCTGGTCCATGAAGACGACCCGGTCGCCCACTTCCCGCGCAAAGCCCATTTCATGCGTGACGCAGACCATGGTCATGCCGTCCTTGGCCAGCGCGACCATGGTATCCAGCACTTCCTTGACCATCTCGGGATCCAGGGCGGAAGTGGGTTCGTCGAACAGCATGATCTTGGGTTGCATGCACAAGGCGCGCGCGATCGCCACGCGCTGCTTCTGGCCGCCCGAGAGCTGGCCGGGATATTTGTCGGCGTGCTGGGGAATCCGCACCCGTTCCAGATATTCCATGGCGCGCGCGCGAGCCTCGTCCGCCGGCACGCCCTTGACCAGCAGCGGCGCCAGCGTGCAGTTTTCCAGCACGGTCAGATGCGGGAACAGGTTGAAATGCTGGAACACCATGCCCACTTCCGCACGGATGCGCTCGATGTTCTTGACGTCTGCATTGAGCTCGATGCCGTCGACCACGATGCGGCCTTTCTGGTGGTCCTCCAGCCGGTTGAGCAAGCGGATGGTGGTGGACTTTCCCGAGCCCGACGGGCCGCAAAGTATCAACTTTTCTCCCGGCGACACGTCCAGCGCCAGGTCGTTCAGCACCTGGAAGTCGCCATACCATTTGCTGACGCCCTGCATCGTGATGATCGGGGCCGAGGCAGTCATTGCGTTCATCGTTTCAAGCCTTGGAAATGTCGTGGTTTTCACCGGCGCCGCTCCAGTAGCCCGGTACGGTCAGGCGCTTCTCGGATCGCCGGAACAGGTACGACAGCACGCTGCACATGGCGAAGTAGATGACGCCCACCATGGTGTAGACCGTCAGCGCCTGGAACGTCGCGCCAGCCAGCATCTCGCCCGCCCGCATCAGTTCGTACACGCTGATGACGGCCACCAGCGACGTTTCCTTGATCAGCACCAGCGCGTAGTTGCCCAATGCCGGAAAGACCGTGCGCAGCGCTTGTGGCAACACGATGCGGCGCAGCCGCTGCGCCTTGCGCAGGCCCAGCGCGCGCGCAGCCTCGTACTGGCCCGTGTCCACCGACTGGATGCCGCTTCTGAACAACTCGGCCAGATACGCGCCGAAGTTCAAGGTCAGCCCCAGCACGCCCGCGACGAAGCCATTGATCACCACCCCCATCTCGGGCAAGCCGTAGTAGATGTAGAACAACTGCAGCAGCAGCGGCGTGCCGCGCATCACCTCGATGTAGAACCGTGCGCCGCGGCTCAACAGGCGCGAAGGCGACAAGCGGCACAAGCAGACGACCAGGCCCAACGCCACCGCCAGGAAAGCCGAACAGAAAAACAGCGCCAGGGTCCAGACCGTGCCTTCGGCCAAAGGGGTCAGGTACATGCGCAGCGTAGCGAGATCCAAGTCGTACTCCTTATCCGTGCCGTTGCGGCGCTTACTTGCTCATCAAGTCGGACACGCCCCACTTCTTTCCGATGGCGGCCATTTCTCCGTTTGCCTTCATCTCGGCAAGCGCCTTGTTGACGGCTTCGAGCAGCGTGGTATTGCCCTTCTGCACGGCCATGCCCACCTGCCACGTGCGTTGCGGCTGGTAGCCGGTGTCGAGCTTCACGCCCGGGATGTTCTTGGTCTGGATCTGGTAGATGATGCTGGGCGGATCCACGATGCCCAGGTCGATGCGGCCGGCACGCACGTCGGCCAGCAAGGTCGAATAGTCCTGGTAGGTCGTGACCTTGGTGCCCGGCATGTCTTTGATCATGTTGAACTGGACCGAATCCACCAGCACGCCCACGCGCTGTCCCTGCATGTCTTCAAACTTGGCGTACTTTTTGGTCGCCTTGTCGCTGACCACCACGCCCTCGCCCCACCCGTAGACGGGCACAGAAAAGTCGATGGCCTTCGCCCGCTCTTCGGTAATGAAAAGCGGCGCGGACATGACGTCCGCACGGCCCGACGTCAGTGTCGGGATCAAGCCGGAAAACGGCACGTCGGACAGCTTGTCCGCCACCTTCAGGTGCTTGGCCACGCCGGCCGCCACATCCACCATGATGCCTTCCAACTGGTTCGATTTCGGATTCTTGAACCCGTGCGGCGGCGCGGAGGCCGTGGTGACGACGGCCAGGCTTTTATCAGCACGCACCTCGTCCAGCGTGCGCGCCTGGGCGCCGGATTGAATCATCAGGCCGGCGGTTGCCAGGCCCAGCAAAATGGATTTGAGTTTCATCGTTTTCCCCTTGGATGAATAAATGCCGCGAGCACGAATGCCGCAAACCAGCATGCCGCAAATGCCTCGGTTCAAGCCGGGCGCCCTTGCGGGTACTGCTGCACCGCTACCGCCGCCAACGCGCAGAATTCCTGCATCACCGTGGCGGCCAGGAAGGCCGTGGCCCCCTGCACGTCTTGCGGCGGCGACACGGTATTGACGTCGAACGCCACGAAGTTCAGGCCCGCAAGCTGGCGTAACAGCGCCAGCCCCTCCTTGGCCGTCAAGCCCCCCCATTCCGGCGTGCACACGCCTGGCGCGCAGGACGGGTCGAAGATGTCCATGTCGAAACACAGATAGACGGGACGCTGGCCGATGCGCTGCTTGATGTCCGCCAGCGTGGCCTTCTGGTCCTGATCGAAATCGTCGTACGGCACGATCGTGTAGCCGACCTCGCGCCCGAATTCCAGCACCCCGGGCATGAAGGAACTGCCGCGCGTGCCCACGTGGAAGCTGGACGCCACGTCTAGCAGCCCTTCTTCGGCGGCGCGCGTGAACGTGGTGGCGGTGTTGTAGCCAGGGATGGGATAGGTGTCGGTATGCGAATCGAAATGCAGCACGACGAAATCCGGATGGCGGCGCGCCACGGCACGCAATTGCGGCAAGGTCACCGCGCCGTCGCCCCCCATCGATATCGGAATGGCGCCCGCGTCCAGAATGGCGCCGATGCCGGCTTCGATCAGCGGAAAGGAAGCGTCCGGATCACCGGGATGGCAGGCCACGTTGCCCACATCGATGGCGCGCAGGAATTCAGGCGGATTGTCGATGCCATGGCGGCGGAAGATGTCCACGGGACGCAGCAAGCGAGATTGCTCGCGGATGGCGTCAGGCCCCTGCCGCGACCCGACGCGGAAGGGATGCGTGCCGCAATCGAACGGAATGCCCACCACGCAGGCGCGTGCCTGGCCCGCACCGGGCTCGCGGGCCGAGGGCAAACCCATGAACCCGGCAACGGGATGGAAACTGACTTCTGATGACTGCGGCACAGCGCGGCTCCTGGGCATGCCTCGTCGGCGATATCGGCGAAGAGGTTCTATTTAGATTCGTTCGAATCGCTGTGCGATACGATCGTGTCATAAATAGATTAACAAGCAAAAACCTACCGGGCCAATTAGGGAGTTCCCCCTAGAGGCAAGAAATATAGTTGATCTATTTAGTAGGAATTAAAGACGAGCGCGCCCCGCCATGGTGCGAAGGCCGCACCAAAAAAAGCACACGGAAAGGATCAGGCCCCGTCGTCGGGAGGCGGCATCGCCCCGCGCAACGCGCCCCCTGGCGGTTCCATCAGATAGAAGGGGTGCGACCGGCCCAGCGTGCGCGATGCACTGATAGCGTGCGCGGTTTCCACCACTTGCGGGCCGAAGACGGCTTGTGCCTGTTCAAAAGACCAGCGGCTGGAAGGCACGGACACGTTCACGGCGCCCAAGGGGGTGCCGCCGGCGTCCAGTACCGCCGCACTGACCGTGATGTCACCGGGATAGAACTCGCCGTTGGAGCACGCAAATCCGTGGCGCCGCGCGAAGTCCAGTTCGGCCAGCAAAGCGTCCATGCTGGTCAACGTGTTCGCCGTATAGGGCTTGCGGTCACAGCGTTCCAGCAGCCCTTGCGCAACACCCGGGTCCAGCTTGGCCAGCACCGCGCGGCCAGCCGCCGTGCAGTACAGGGGCAAGCGCATGCCGACCGGCATGTTCACGAACATTTCCTTGTGGGTGGCGAAGCGCGCCACATAAACCATGTCCAGCCCGTCCGGCTCGGCCAGGCTGCACGTTTCCTGGCTGTTGCGGTTCAGTGTGTGCAGGAACGGGTTGCCGCCCAGCACCAGCGGACTGGTCTGCACATAGTGCATGCCCAGTTCCAGCGACCACGGCGCCAGCGAGAACTTCTTGCTGACCGGGTCCTTGCGCAGGTAACCCAGCGTCCAGAGCGTATGGGTAAAACGCTGGACCGCGCTTTTGCTCAGGCCCGTGGCCTCTGCCAGTTCCGGCAGGGTCATGGCGGGCTGCCCTTCGCTGAAGGCCCGCAACACGGAAATGCCGCGCGCCAGCGCGGCGATGAACAGCGGGGAATCCTCGGGGTGTGGCGTCTGGGTCATGGCACGGCGCGTGCTTGGGGGAAAAGCGCATAGCGTACCGCATAACGGTTTGCTTATATCGCATGGCGATTGAAGGAAGACTGCGTCAATATCACGCTCGCCATCGCCTTGGCAACAAAAAGCGGCCCACGCCACGGGCCGCCTTTGCCTGCCGCACACGCCGCGGCTGCGTCAGCGAATCGGCCACGGATACATGGCGCCGCCGTTGCTCCACAGCGCATTGGTGCCGCGTTGCAAGCCCAGCTTGCTGTCCTTGCCCACGTTGCGCTCGAACACTTCGCTGTAGTTGCCCACGGCCTTGATGGCGTTGTAGGCCCATTTTTCATCCAGGCCCATGTTCTTGCCCGCCCCTGGCGTCACGCCCAGGATGCGCAAGACGTTCGGGTTCTTGCTTTTCAGCATGTCATCAACGTTCTTCTGCGTGATGCCGTATTCCTCGGCTTCCAGCAAGGCGAACAGGGTCCAGCGCACGATGCTCAACCAGTTCTCGTCGCCCTGGCGCACCATGGGGCCCAACGGTTCTTTCGAGAAACGTTCCGGCAAAATCTCGTAGTCGTCGGGATTGGCCACTTGCGTGGCGCGCACGGCGGCCAGTTGCGAGGAATCGTCGGTGAAGGCATCACAGCGGCCGGCTTCAAAAGCGCGCACCACTTCCGTCACCTTGTCGATCACCACCGGCTTGAATTCAATACCGTTGGCGCGAAACCAGTCGGCCAGATTCAGTTCGGTGGTGGTGCCGGGCTGCACGCAAATGGTGGCGCCGTTGAGGTCCTTGGCGCTTTTCACGCCCAGCTTCTTGCTGACCAGAATGCCCTGGCCATCGTAAAAGCTGGCGGCCACGGCGGCCAGGCCCAGCGACGTGTCGCGCGTCTGGGTCAGGGTGACGGTGCGCAGCAGCACATCGACCTCGCCCGACTGCAAGGCGGTGAAGCGTTGCTGGGTCGACAGCGCGGTACCTTTGAATTTGCTCGGGTCACCGAACACGGCCGCGGCCACCGCGCGGCAGATGTCCACGTCCATGCCCGCCCATTCGCCCTTGCTGTCGGTGGCCGAGAACCCCGAGACGCCGTCGCTCAGGCCGCACTGCACAAAGCCCTTTTTCTTCACCGCGTCCAGCGTGGGGCCGGCAAGCGCCGCCTGGGACGCGCAAGCCAGGGCCAGAGCGCCGGCCGCCAACCATGTTGACCGATTTATTGACCACTTCATTGACCGCTTCATCGCGCTTCTCCTGAAGGTGAAATCCGCGCCAGATTACGCCATGTCCATCCCGTGAACAACGCGGCTTTCCCTAGTGCTGCTTAAAGCATGACGAGTCTGATAGATACCTGCATTTGTCCGGTGATCGAACTTAATCAGGCCGTTTCACCCCTATGGCCAGGCGCCCGCATGCCATACTTTTTTTGCGTCGATGTCCGATACGCGGCATTGCCGCAAGCCCTTAAAAAAACGCCGAGCGCGCCACCATAACAACCCGGCGCGCATCGATATTCGGTCGATTCATGGAGGAGACAAATCCATGGCTACAGTTTGCAAATCGCAGCCCCGCCGCCTTGCCCTGAAAACCCTGGTGTGCTCGGCCCTGGCCACCATCGGCCTGGCCGCCGGCCCGGCCCAGGCCGCTGATGACTGGCCCACCAAGCCCATCAAGATCATCGTGCCGTACACCCCAGGCGGCTCTACCGACATCGTCACCCGCATCGTGGTGGAAAAGCTGGCCCCGCGCCTGGGCCAGACGATCATTGTCGAGAACAAGCCGGGCGCCAACAGCAGCGTGGGTTCGGCCATTGCCGCCAAGGCGGACCCGGACGGCTACACCTTCCTGGCCATGCTGCCGGCCTACTTGGTCAACTTCCATCTGTACAAGTTGAACTTCAAGCCCACGGACCTGGTGCCCGTGGTGCAAATGGCCGACCTGCCCCTGTTCCTGTTCGTGGCCGAAGACGTGCCCGTCAACAACGTGGCGGAATTGGTCGAATACGGCCGCAAGCATCCCGACAAGCTCACCTATGCGTCCAGCGGCACGGGTTCCAACGCGCACCTGACCGGCGCCCGGTTCGCATCGAAGAACCAGATTGCGATGACGCACGTGGCCTACAAGGGCAGCGCGCCGATTCTGACCGACCTGCTTGGCGGGCGCGTGTCGATGGTGTTCGACCCGATCCTGGTGCCGATGCAATACGTGAAGCAGAACCGGCTGAAGGCGCTGGCCTTCACCGGCAAGCAGCGCTGGCCTGACGAGCCCAACATTCCCACCATGGGCGAAGCCGGCCAGCCGGGTTTTGAAACGGGTTCGTGGGCGGGGCTGCTGGCGCCGGCCAATACGCCCCAGCCCATCATCGACCGCATGGCGCGCGAGGTCGCGGAAGTGGTGAAAGACCCCGAAGTACGGCGTAAATTCATCGACGTCGGCTTCCTGCCGGTGGGGGGCACGACGGCGCAATTCGCCGAATTCATGCGGCAAGAGTCCGCCCACTACGCCGACGTCGTCAAGCAGGTCGGCATCACCGCGAACTGAACGAAGACGGAGCGCGGCGGCAACGCCGCTGCTCTGTCTGATCGGAATCCACACCATGATCAACAAGTTCATCGACACGCCCGAGGCCGCGGTCTCGGACATCCACGACGGCGCCACGATACTGATCAGCGGTTTTGGCGGCGCCGGCATGCCCACCGAACTGATCCATGCGCTGATCGACCAGGGCGCGCGCGAGCTCACCGTGGTCAGCAACAACGCGGGCAACCACGAAACGGGCCTGGCCGCGCTGATCAAGGCCGGCCGCGTGCGCAAAGTGATCTGCTCGTTTCCCAAGGCGTCTCACTCCTGGGTCTTCGACGACCTGTATCGGCGCGGCGGCATCGAGCTGGAATGCGTGCCACAGGGCACCATCGCGGAACGGCTGCGCGCGGCAGGCGCGGGGCTGGGCGGATTCTTCACGCCCACCGCCTACGGCACCGAACTGGCGCAAGGCAAGGAAACGCGCATGATCAACGGACGCGGCCATGTCTTCGAGACGCCGCTGCATGGCGACTTTGCGCTGGTCAAGGCCGACCAGGGCGACCGCTGGGGCAACCTGACTTATCACAAGAGCGCGCGCAACTTCGGGCCCATCATGTGCATGGCGGCCAAGACCACCATCGTGCAGGTGCGCGCCAAGGCCGAACTGGGCGAATTGCCGCCCGAAGCCATCGTGACGCCCGGCATCTTCGTCAAGCGCGTCACCGAGGTGGCCAATGCCGCCTTTTCCAGTTGAAGGACAGCCATGTACCAACCCCTGACCCGCGAGGCCATGGCGCGCCGCCTGGCCCTGGATATTCCCGACGGCAGCTACGTCAACCTGGGCATTGGCATGCCGGTACTGGTGGCCGCCCATCTGCCGGATGACCGCGAGATTGTGCTGCATAGCGAAAACGGCATCCTGGGCATGGGCCCGCCACCCGCCGACGACGCCATCAACCTGGACTTGATCAACGCCGGCAAGCAGCCCGTGACCCTGCTTGCGGGCGGCGCGTATTTTCACCATGCCGATTCGTTTGCGATGATGCGCGGCGGCCACCTGGACATCTGCGTCATGGGCGGCATGCAGGTCGCGGCCAATGGTGATTTGGCCAACTGGTCGCTGGCCAAGCCGGGCGAAGCGCCTGCCGTGGGCGGCGCGATGGACCTGGCGGTGGGCGCGCGCAGCGTGTTCATCATGATGGAACACAACAGCAAGAACGGTGATCCGAAGATCGTCGAACGCTGCACGTATCCCTTGACGGGCGCGGGCGTGGTGGACCGCATCTATACCGATCTGGCGGTCATTGACGTCATGCCGGACGGCCTTGTGGTTCGGGATATGATCGACGGCATGACGCTGACCGAACTGCAAGGACGCACCGGCGCGCCGCTGCGCGCGGGCTGATGCTGCCCAACCTGCCCCCGCCCGGCTACGCCGCGCCGTTGGCGGCTGACGACCACCCCGACCAGTTTCGCGGTGACCCGGACTACATGCTGACCCTGGCGCGCGGCCTGCACGTGATCCGCGCGTTCGGCACCCGGCGTCATCCGCAAACGGCGGCGGAACTGAGCCGGCGCGCCGGCCTGCCGCGCGCGGTGGTGCAGCGTTGTCTGCATACACTGGTGCTGCTGGGCATTGCCGAACAGCACGGCAGGCTGTATGTGCTGACGCCGCGCATCCTGGGCCTAGGCTATGCGTATTTCTCGTCCACGCCCTTTGTGTCGCTGGCCCAGCCCGTGCTGGAAGAACTAAGCGCCACCGTGAATGAAACGTGCGCGCTGGCCATCATGGAAGGCCACGAAATGCTGTATCTGGCGCGTTCCGAAGTGAACCGTCTGCTGGCAACGTCAATGGGCCTGGGCAGCCGCTTGCCGGCTTACTGCACGTCGATCGGGCGGGTATTGCTGGCCGAATTGCCCGAACCCGCGCTGGCCCGCTATTTCGCCGCCACGGAATTGCAGCCCTATACGGAATTCACGCTGAACACCGAAGCGAAACTGCGCGTGGAATTGGCGCGTATTCGTGAGCAGGGCTACGCGGTGGTCGATCAGGAATTGGAATTGAACGTGCGCGCGATTTCAGTCGCCGTCCGTTCCGCCAGCGGCAAGGCCTGCGGCGCCGTAAACGTCAGCGTCAAGGCAGCGCGTGTGCCGCTGACACGCCTGACGGAAGAGTTCTTGCCCCCGCTGCGGCAAGCAGTGGAAAGAATCGGAGAATTTCTGGTCGCGTGAGAACGTGGGCGGCACCGGCCGATGGGTTACGCGCGTTCCGCACCATCCCTTAGCTGACAGCCATGCCGCGCTCCACCCATCCTACAAGTCGCGAGTCGTAGGATGGGTGCAGCGCGAGACACCCAGCAAAAGAACCCAAGCCAAGTTCGCGCGAAACCGATCAAGCAACCGCCCACATTCAACGCAGCCCGCAACAACCCGCCCGGTTCAAAAGCCACCACATCCCACCATTCGTAGGATGGGTGCAGCGCGAGACACCCAGCAAAAAAACCCAAGCCAAGTTCGCGCGAAACCCATCAAGCAGCCGCCCATATTCAACGCAGCCCGCAACAACCCGCCCGGTTCAGAAGCCACCACATCCCACCATTCGTAGGATGGGTGCAGCGCGAGACACCCGGCAAAAGAACCCAAGCCAAGTTCGCGCGAAACCCATCAAGCAGCCGCCCACATTCAACGCAGCCCGCAACAACCCGCCCGGTTCAGAAGCCACCACATCCCACCATTCGTAGGATGGGTGCAGCGCGAGACACCCGGCAAAAGAACCCAAGCCAAGTTCGCGCGAAACCCATCAAGCAGCCGCCCACATTCAACGCAGCCCGCAACAACCCGCCCGGTTCAGTAGCCACCACATCCCACCATTCGTAGGATGGGTGCAGCGCGAGACACCCAACAAAAGAACCCAAGCCAAGTTCGCGCGAAACCCATCAAGCAACCGCCCAAGAATCCCGCAGCCCCACCTACCCCAACCCCGTCATATCCAACGAAAACGCCGCGGCCGCGCGACCAATCCGGTCATTGACCGCGTGCCATTCATCACTATCAGGCGGCGCCTGCACGATGATGCGCGAATACCCCTGCTTATCCAGATCACGCAGCAGACCATACAAGGCCTGCGCATAGCGCGCCGGGTCCGCGGGCACAGGATGCCATTGCAAACGTTCATCCAACGCTTCAGGCCTGGCCCCATACGCCACCACCACCACCTTGCCCGCTGGCAAACTCCGTCCTTGCACCACCTCTTGCAGCCGATCATCCGACGCCAGTTCCAGCGGCGTGCGCGGCGCGTAATGCGCCTTCAACGTCCCCGACGCCCGTGGCGCGGCGGCGTCCGGTGCGAACACCTGCACGCCCAGCACCGCTTCAATCTGCGCCGCGCTGATATGCCCCGGGCGCAGCAGCACCGGACCCGCACCGCGATCCAGGCGCGACAGGTCCAGAATGGTCGACTCGATACCCACTTCCGACGCCCCGCCTTCCAGCACCGGCATGCCCGCCGCGACTTCCTCGGGGAACTCGCTGCGCACATGCTCGGCCCGCGTGGGTGACACCTGGCCAAACTTGTTGGCCGACGGCGCGGCCACGCCGCCCTGCCCGTTCGGCTTGCCCGCCGCGAACGCCGCCAGCAGCGCCTGCGCCACCGGGTGCGATGGGCAGCGGATGCCGATGCTGTCCTGACCGCCGCTGACCGTATCCACGATATGCGGCGCGCGCTTCAAAATCAGCGTCAGCGGACCCGGCCAGAACGCATCAATCAGCAAGCGCGCCTCGGGCGGCACGTCCGCCGCCCAATACGACACATCGCCACCGGGCGCGATATGCACGATGACCGGATGATTCGACGGACGGCCCTTGGCCGCGTAGATCTTCGCCACCGCCTGCGGGTTTTCCGCGTCCGCGCCCAGGCCGTAGACGGTCTCGGTCGGAAAGGCGGCCAACTCGCCGTCCAGCAGGCGCTGCGCGGCGTGGGCGATGTCCGCGTCGGGCGCGGAATCCAGCGTGGGCAAGGAAGGCATCGCGGTTTACTCGGGAGCTTGCATGCCCAGCGCGGCAGCCACGCGGGCGGCGTCGCTGCGGGCCTCATCCAACGTGGGCGCCACGATGGTGATGTGACCCATCTTGCGACCCCGGCGCGCGTCATGCTTGCCGTACAAGTGCAGCTTGGCGGTGGGCACCGCCAGCGCGGCGGCCCAATCCGGTTCGCGCTGGGTCGTGGCCGTGGCCGATTCGTACCAGATGTCGCCCAGAATGTTCAGCATGACGGCGGGCGCCAGCAGCGCCGTGCTGCCCAAGGGCAAGCCGGCCATCGCGCGCGCCTGCTGTTCGAACTGGCTGGTGACGCAAGCGTTCATCGTGTAGTGGCCGCTATTGTGCGGGCGCGGCGCGATCTCGTTGACGATCAGGCTGCCGTCCTTCAACACAAAGAACTCCACGCACAGCACGCCGTGGTAGCCCAGGCCTTGCGCAATGGACTGCGCCGCCTCGGTGGCGCGGGCCTGCCGTTCGGCATGGGCCGCGTCCGACTGCACGGGCGCCGCCGTCGACACGGCCAGGATGCCGTCGCGATGCACGTTGCGCGCCACCGGGAACACCACGCTGGCGCCATCGAAACCGCGCGCCAGCACCACCGAGATTTCATAATCCAGCGGCATCAACGCTTCCAGCACGCAAGCCACGCCGCCGAACTCCGCAAAGGCGGCCAGCGCTTCGTCGCGCGTGCTGATGCGGGCCTGGCCCTTGCCGTCATAGCCCAGGCGGGCCACTTTCAGAATGCCGGGAAACAAGGCGTCGGGTGCGGCGCGCAGGTCCGCTTCGCTGCGGATGGCGGCGTGCGGCGCAACGGGAATGCCTTGCGCGGCGATGAAGGTCTTTTCGGCGATACGGTCCTGCACGATGGCCACGGCGTCGGCGGCCGGGCTCACGCGGCAGCGCGTGGCCAGCGTGCGCAGGCTGTCGGCGGGCACGTTCTCAAATTCGGTGGTGACGGCCTGACAGGTCTGGGCCAAGCGGGCCAAGCCGGCTTCGTCGTCGTAGGCCGCCTGGATGTGCAGGTCGGCCACCATGCCGGCGGGGCATTCGTCGGCCGGGTCCAGCACGGCGACCTTGTAACCCAGGCTTTGCGCCGCGTGGCAGAACATGCGGCCCAGTTGGCCGCCGCCCAGCAAACCCAGCCAGCCGCCGGGAGCAATCATGAAGGAAGTAGCTTGGCTCATACGATCGACGCCTCGGGCGGAACCTTCATGTCGCGCGCGGCTTGCGTCTGGCGCGCGCGGAAAGCCACCAGCTTCTGATGCAAGCCCGCATCGGTGCCGGCCAGCGTCGCAATCACGTGCAACGCCGCATTGGCCGCGCCGGCTTCGCCGATGGCGAATGTGGCCACGGGCACGCCCTTGGGCATCTGCACGATGGACAGCAGCGAATCTTCGCCGCGCAGGTATTTGGACGGCACCGGCACGCCGAACACCGGCACTTCGGTCAACGCCGCCATCATGCCGGGCAAGTGGGCCGCGCCACCCGCGCCAGCGATGATGCCGCGCAAGCCACGGGCATGCGCGGCCGCGCCGTACTCGGCCATGTCCTGCGGCATGCGATGCGCGGAAATCACGCGCGCCTCGTAAGCCACGCCGAAATCCTCCAGCATGGTCACCGCGTGCTTCATGACCTCCCAATCGCTGGAAGATCCCATAATCACGCCCACCACGGGGGTGGCCTCTGCCGCTGCGGAAGTCTTGGCTGTCATAACCGGTGTCGAAAAGGTAAGACCGCGGAAACCTGCCCGCGGAATGTCAAGGGACCGCGGAGCCAGTCCGCGAAACCCGGTATTTTACCCGGCGCGCGGCCGAAGCTAGCGCGCGGCCGGTGGCGATAGCCACAGATAGCTGTCGGGGTTGTCCGGGCAAGGCCCAAAACCGCATTCCAGCGTGGTGCCGCCGACGTTGGCCAGCGTCATGATGAAAAACAGGGCCATGACGGCCACGCCCAGCACCGACACCGGTTTTTTCAGCATGCTGTCGCCCCATTTGCGGTCAACCGTCTGCATCAGGATGCAGAAAACGATGATGGCGCAAAAGGCGATGAAGGCCCAGGTGTAGAAGTGCATGCCCAGGAATGGCGAGCCATAACCGGGGTCGCCCGGCGCCATGTGCAGCAACACTTGCCGGCCCGAGGCCAGCATGCCTCCCAGCGACGCCGCGATGCTCATGGCGTAGTGCATGGGCGATGGCCCCAAGCGCATGTTCAGCAAGAAGCCCACCCCGGCAAGGATCAGCGCCACGCGCTGCAACAGGCATAGCGGGCACGGCAGTTCGCCATAGATGAACTGCCAGGCGAAGGCCATGCCCAGGATGCCGGTAATGCCCAGTAGCGCCAGGCCGTTCAACACGCGCGAACCGCGCGCCGGATTGCGGGAAAAGATCATCGTCCGGCCTTTACAGCGACAACGTCAGAGGCGTGTTCATGTGGTGCACGCACCAGGCGGCGAAAATCGCCAGCGTCAGCAGCCAGAAGGTCACGCAGGGGCGGCGCTTGCCAAGCACACCGAACCACACGGCGACCAGTCCGGTCAGAAAGGGCAACATCATGATCATGCGGAAGGCTCCTGTCGGCGCGACGCCCTGCTAAGCAGCCGACGAGTATAACGTAACAATCCGACATACTTGCTATCGAAAGCCCTGATGCGCGCGGCGCCGGCTTATGCCTTGAGGGCATAAAAAAACCCGCTCAATAGGCATGAGCGGGTTGTGTCGACCACGACGGCCTGATGCGGCAAGGCAGATCAGGCGATCAGGCGGTCCAGCGCTTCGCGGTATTTGGCTGCCGTCTTTTCCAGCACGTCTTGCGGCAGGCGCGGGGCGGGCGGGGTCTTGTCCCAGGTTTGGGTTTCAAGCCAGTCGCGCACGAATTGCTTGTCGAACGACGGGGGGCTGATGCCCACGCGGTAGCCGTCGGCGGGCCAGAAACGCGAAGAATCAGGCGTCAGCACTTCGTCCATCAAGTGCAGTGTGCCGTTGTCGTCCAGGCCAAATTCGAACTTGGTGTCGGCAATGATGATGCCCTTGGTGGCCGCGAACTTGGCGGCTTCCGTGTACAGCTTGAGCGTGACGTCGCGGATGCGCTCGGCCATTTCCTGGCCGACTTCCTTGACCACATGCGCAAAATCCACGTTTTCGTCGTGCATGCCGAATTCGGCCTTGGCGGCGGGCGTGAAGATGGGTTCGGGCAGCTGGCTGGCCTGTTGCAGGCCGGCGGGCAGTTGGATGCCGCAGACGGCGCCGGTGGCCTGGTAGTCTTTCCAGCCGGAACCGATCAGGTAGCCGCGGGCAACCGCTTCCACCAGAATCGGCTTCAGGCGCTTGACCACGACGGCGCGACCGCGCACCTGGTCAACTTCGTCGGGGGCCACCACGTCTTCGGGCTGCACGCCCGTGGAGTGGTTCGGCAGGATGTGGGCCAGCTTCTGCAACCAGAATTCGGTCAGCTCGGTCAGCACCTGTCCCTTGCCGGGAATGGGGTCGTCAAGGATCACGTCGAACGCGGAGATACGATCCGACGCGACGATCAGCAACTTGTCGTCGCCCACCGCGTACATATCGCGCACCTTACCGCGGCCCAGCAGCGGCAAGGACTTGATGCTGGATTGATGCAAAGCAGAAGTCACGGGAATGGCCTATGGCAAAAATGAAGATTCCCGCCACGGGCGAGCGCCAGGGCGGGAAGTAGAACGAAATCGGAACCTGCGCAAAAGGCGGCATGGCCTCTGCAAGACGCATAGATTACTGCAAATAAGCCTGTCTTGCCGGGCGGCGGGGGCCGGGTTAGGCTCTGATTTCCGACACACAATTCGCGCCGGCCGCCTTGGGGCGTCACGGCGCAGACCTTACGCCCGGAGACAAAGTCGTATGCAGGAAGCTTCCCTCAAACGCCCGCCCGCCGCCGACGCGCAGGTACACCTGACTGGCGGTTGCCAGTGCGGCGCGATCCGTTACGCCGTTACCGACGAGCCCATCACCGCCGCCACCTGTCATTGCCGCGACTGCCAATATTCCAGCGGCGGCGCCCCGGCCCATGCGTTGATCTTCCCCGCCGGCTCGGTGACGATGCTGCGCGGCCAGGCCAAGGAACACCGCTACAAGGGCGATTCCGGGCACACCGTCATGCGCAGCTTTTGCGCCGCCTGTGGCACGCCGCTGTTCGGCGGCTCGGAAGGCATGGGATACGAAGTGGTGCGCGCGGGCTCGCTGGACGACCCCGAAGCCTTCCACGCCAAAGCCAGCCTGTGGACCAGTTCGGCGCCGTCCTGGCACCACGTGGACCGCAGCGTGCCGCACTTCCCGCGAAACTCGCCGCCCGCCTGACGCGCGGGGCTGACGCGGCCAGCCGATACGCCCGTCTTGGCAGCCGGCCAAAACAAAGGGGTGGGTCCATGACGGACCCACCCCTTTTTGCTACCCCGGCGCCCCCCGAAGGCGGCGCTGGATAGGTTTACTGCACCACTTGCGACAGCTTGCCCGAGGCGTACTGCGCGGCGATTTCGGTCAGCGGCAGCGCCTTGATCTTGCTGGCGTTGCCGGCCGTGCCGAATTCCGTGTAGCGAGCCACACAGATCGCCTTGGCGGCGGCGCGGGCGGGCTTCAGGTATTCGCGCGGGTCGAACTTTTCGGGGTTCTCGGCGAAGAAGCGGCGAATCGCGCCGGTCATGGCCAGACGAATATCGGTGTCGATATTGATCTTGCGCACGCCGTACTTGATGGCTTCCTGGATTTCCTCGACCGGCACGCCGTAGGTTTCCTTCATGTTGCCGCCGAATTCACGGATCTCGGCCAGCAGTTCCTGCGGCACGCTGGAGCTGCCGTGCATCACCAGGTGGGTGTTGGGCAGGCGGGCGTGGATTTCCTTGATGCGGGAAATCGACAGGATGTCGCCGGTGGGCTTGCGCGTGAACTTGTAGGCGCCGTGGCTGGTGCCGATGGCAATCGCCAGCGCGTCCAACTGGGTGCGGCGCACGAAGTCGGCGGCTTGTTCCGGATCGGTCAGCAGCTGATCCATGGTCAGCTTGCCGTCGGCGCCGTGGCCGTCTTCCTTGTCGCCTTCCATGGTTTCCAGGGAACCCAGGCAGCCGAGTTCGCCTTCAACCGTCACGCCCAGCTTGTGGGCAACGTCCACCACCTTCTTGGTGACTTCGACGTTGTAGTCGTAGTCGGCAATGGTCTTGCCGTCTTCTTTCAGCGAACCGTCCATCATCACGCTGGAGAAACCGAGGTCGATGGCACCTTGGCAGACCTTGGGCGACTGGCCGTGATCCTGGTGCATGACGACGGGAATGTGCGGATAGGATTCCACGGCGGCCTGGATCAGGTGCTTCAGGAAGCCTTCGCCCGCATATTTGCGCGCGCCGGCCGAAGCTTGCATGATCACCGGGCTATCGGTCTCCGCAGCGGCTTCCATGATGGCCTGAACCTGTTCCAGGTTATTGACGTTGAAAGCCGGAATGCCGTAGCCGTTCTCGGCGGCGTGGTCGAGCAACTGGCGCATGGAGACTAGGGCCATGAGTGGTCCTCCTATGTACTGTCTATTGAAATGGTTGAAGCCTTGCTGAATGGGGTGATTTTACGGGGGAATCGCTGAAAGGTCTTGCAACCGGCGGTATCCGGTCCATTCAGCCGATGGCAGGCCGCTTCGAGCCCCGCGCGGGTCGACCGGAAGCATGATGGACAAGGGGCGGCCAAAGCCGCCCCGACGCGCGAAACTCCTGCCTAGGGGGCTGATCCCCCGGGCCGTCCGTTAGACAGCATCCGGCACGGCGATGCGTCCCGCCCAGGGCTGGGCCGTTTCCAGTTGGGCCGACAAGGCCAGCACCACGGCTTCGTCGCCATAGCGCCCCACCACCTGTACGCCCACCGGCAGACCCGCATCAGTCCAGACCAGCGGCAAGCTGGCGGCCGGCTGGCCCGACGCATTGAACGCCGCCGAGAACGTGCCATAGGTGGCGACCTTGCGGCGGAAGTCCAGGAACGAACCGTGGGCCGTGGACAACTCGCCCAGCTTTAACGGCAGTTGCGTCAGCGAGGGCGACAGGATGGCGTCGTAGCCCTGCATATAGCTGTCAAGGATGCGGCCGATGGCGTGGAAACGATTCACGCTGCCGATGTACTGCGCGGCCGGCAGTGATTTGCCATATTCGTAGCCCTGGCGCAGCACGGGTTCCAGATCATCGTCGTTCAAGGACTGGCCGGTCAGGCCCAGCCGCGTGTCCACCGACAGCACGATGTTGCCGGCCAGCACATTGGCGTGGGCCTGCACGAAGGCGTCGTACTCGATGTCCGGTGGCGTGCCGTCCACGACCTCGTGGCCCAGCTCCCGGCACAGCGCCGCCGCCCGCTCGACAGCGGCAACGCACTCGGGCGCCACGGCCACGCCATTGAAGGCGCTGCGCCACACCACGATGCGCATCTTGCGCGGCGGCTTGGCCAGCAAGTCCAGATATGACCCCGGGGCGGCGGGCGCTGCGTAGGGCGCGCCCGGCTCCGGCGCGCTGATGGCATCCAGCGCGGCCGCCGTGTCGCGCACCGAACGCGACAGCACGCCATCGGTCGCCAGGCCGCCCCAGCCTTCGCCACGCAGCGGCCCCATGGGCACGCGGCCCCGCGACACCTTCAGCCCATACACGCCGCAAGCCGCGGCGGGAATCCGGATGGAACCCCCGCCGTCGCTGCCGTGGGCCAAGGGCACGATACCCGCCGCCACCGCCGCCGCCGCGCCGCCGCTGGAGCCGCCGGTCGAGCGCGTCGGGTCCCAGGGGTTGCGGGTGGGGCCGCCGTTGCGCGCGGCCTCGGTGGTGGGCGCCATGCAGAATTCGGGCACGGTGGTGCGCGCGAACGGAATCAGGCCGGCGGCTTCAAAGCGGTCGGCCAGGGTGGCGTTACGGGCATAGCGCGTGTCGTTCAGCAGGCGGGAGCCCAGGCTGGACGGAAAGCGCGTGTGCGCCAGCCCGGAATCCTTCAGCAGGAACGGGATCGCGCCAAACACACCCCGGGCTTGCCAGGCGCGCGCCACGTCCAGCGATTCTTCATAGCGCTCGTAACAGAGCGCATTCATGGCTGGCGCTCGTTCTTGCGCCAGCTTGATGGCGCAGGCCATCAGGTCTTCGGGGCTGACTTCGCTCCTTGCCAACAAGTCGGCCAGCGCCAGCCCGTCCAGCGCCTGATACTCGGTGTCACGCATACTGCTTGCTCCTTGAGGGGTCTGACAGCGCTTCCAGATCGGGTTTGTTCCAGGCCTTGCCCGGCACCGATTCGATCAGGCGGCGCGTGTATTCATGTTGCGGGTGATAGAAAATGGTGGCCGCGCGTTCCAACTCCACCAGTTGCCCTTGGCGCATCACGGCGATGCGGTCGCAGATTTGAGCCGCCACGCGCAGGTCGTGGGTGATGAACAGCACGGACAGGTCGAACTGCCCGCTCACGGTCTTGAGCAGGTCCAGCACCTGGGCCTGAATGGACACATCCAGCGCCGACACCGCTTCGTCCGCCACCAGCAGCCGGGGCTTCAAGGCCAGGGCGCGGGCGATGCCCACGCGCTGACGCTGCCCACCAGAGAATTGATGCGGATAGCGGTCGCCGGCGTCTCCACCCAAACCCACCAGTTCCAACAATTCACGCGCGTCGCGCAGTGCGGTCTTGCGGCTTGCGCCAAAGGCGATGGGGCCTTGCGCCACCGCCTCGATCACGCGGTGGCGCGGGTTCAACGATGCGTAAGGGTCTTGGAACACCATCTGGATCTGGCGGCGATACGGGCGGAAGTCGCGTGGCTTCATGCCGACAAGTTCCTGGCCCTCCATGCGTACGCTGCCGCTGTCGGGTGAAATCAAGCCGATCAACGTACGGCCCAAGGTGGACTTGCCCGAACCAGACTCCCCCACCAGGCCTAGCGTTTCGCCCTGCCGGATCTCCAGCGAGATATCGCGCAATGCATCGACCCGGCGCCCGCCCGTGGCAAAGGTCTTGCACAGCTTGTCCACCACCATCAGCGCGGGCGCCGCGCCGGCCTCTTCCTTGCCCTGGGGCTTGTGCGGCACGGCGGCTATCAACTGGCGCGTATAGGGATGCTGTGGGCGGTTCAGGATATCTTGGGCAGCGCCCGCCTCCACCACCGCGCCCTTGCGCATGACGACGATGCGGTCGGCAATGTCGGCCACCACGCCAAAATCGTGAGTGATGAAGATGACGCCGATGCCCATGCGCCGTTGGATGTCCTTGATCAGACCCAGAATCTGCGCCTGCGTCGTGACATCCAGCGCGGTCGTGGGTTCATCGGCGATCAGCACGTCGGGCTCCAGCGCCAGCGCCATTGCGATCACCACGCGTTGCCGCTGCCCGCCTGACAACTGGAACGGAAAGGCGTCGATCATGGCGGCGGGATCCGGCAGCAACACCTGCTCGAACAATTCCAGCACGCGTTGCTTGCGCGCCGCGACGCTGAGCGTGGTGTGACGTTCAAGCACTTCGTCCACCTGCCGGCCCACACGCATGATGGGATTCAGCGCGGTCATGGGTTCCTGGAACACCATGCCGAACGACTTGCCGCGCAAGCCGTACCAGTCGGTGGCTGACAAGCCGACCAGGTCGCGCCCGCCGTACAGGATCTGCCCCTGCGTGACGCTGAGTTGGCCGGCTGGCAGCAGGCCCATGATGGCGTGCGCCGTCACGGATTTGCCCGAACCGGATTCCCCCACCACGCACAGGATCTCGTTGCGGTTGACGGTGTAAGACACGTCCTGCACCACGGTCGGTCCGCCGTGCGCAGCCGTTACGCTAAGCCCGCGGATGTCCAGCAGCGCGCTGGCGGCGCTGGAAGTCGTCCCGGCGGCCTTCGTGTAGTCGGTACCCATTACGTCGTCCTCCTGCGCGCCAGCTTGGGATTAAGCGCGTCGTTCAGCGCTTCGCCGATCAGGTTCAGCGACAACACCGTCACCAGAATCGCCACGCCGGGGAATACGCTCATCCACCAGGCGTCGCGCAACACACTGCGTGAAGCGCCGATGATGTAGCCCCACGTCATGGCGTTGGGGTCGCCAAGGCCCAGGAAGCTGAGCGCCGATTCCAGCAGGATCGAACTGGCGATCATGAGCGAGCCCGACACGATCACCGGTGACAGGCTGTTGGGCAGGATCTGCGTAAGGATGATGCGCAGGTTGGACTGGCCGGCCAGCATGGCCGCCTGCACGAATTCGCGGTTCTTAAGACTCATGAATTCGGCCCGCACCAGACGTGCCAGGGGCGGCCAGGACACCACCGCAATCGCGAAGATCACGGTTGCCATGTTGGGCGTCAGGATGGCCACCAGCACCACCGCCAGGAAGAAACTGGGAATGGTCTGGAAGAGTTCGATGAAGCCCACGATGGCCTGGTCGACCCGCCCGCCATAAAAGCCCGCCAGCGCGCCCACCGTGATGCCCACCAGGATGGACACCGCCGTGGACACGGCGGCCAGCACCAGCGTCACGCGGGACCCATAGGCGATGCCGGTGGCGATGTCGCGGCCCAGGGTGTCGGTGCCCAGCAAGGCGCCGTCCGACAACGGCGGCATGAAGGGGCCGTTGATGATGTCCCAGGGGCTGTCCGGAAAGATCCAGCTGGCGGTGATGGCCATCAGCGTAACCAGCGCGATCACGATCAGGCCCATGATGCCGCCCTTGTTGCGGCAGAACGATTGCATGAACGCTTTCATTTCAGTTCGATCCTGGGATCCGCCACCGTGTACAAAATGTCGGTGACTAGGTTGACCACCACCACGATCAGCGAGGCCACGAAGAACACGCCCAGCAGCACGCTGTAGTCGCGCTGGATCAAGGCGTCGAACGCCAGCCGGCCGATACCCGGCCACGCGAAGACGGTTTCCACCAGCAGCGAACCGCCGATCAGGCCGCCCGCCTGGATACCCGCGTACGTGATGACGGGCAGCAGCGCGTTGCGCAGCACGTGGCGCACGATGACGGTGCGTTCGGACAGGCCCTTGGCGCGCGCCGTCTTGACGAAATCAAGCTGGCTGATTTCCAGGATGGACGCGCGCGTCAGCCGGGCATAGACCGCCATGTAGAACATGCCCAAGGTCAGCGCCGGCAGCAGCAGATGCTTGGCCACGTCGGCCAGGCGGGCGAACCCCGTCAGGTTCGCGCCCACGCTTTCATAACCGAAGGCAGGCAGCCATTCCAGGTTGACCGAGAACAACAGCACCAGCATCAACCCCACCCAGAACAACGGCGTGGCGTAGGCCAGCATGGACAGCGTGGTGATAACGGTGTCGCCCCACTTTCCCACCCGCAGCGCCGCCTGCGTGCCCAGGCTGACGCCTGCCAGCAGCGCAAACGCGAAGGCCGACAAGGTCAGCAGCAACGTGGCGGGCAGATGTTGCAGGATCAAGCTGGAAACCGGCGCTTGCTGGCGGTAGGAGTAGCCCAGGTCGAACGTGGCCACGTTCTTCAGATACTGCCCCAGTTGCACCGCAATGGGTTTGTCCAGCCCGAATTCCTGGCGCAACTTGGCGATGAACTCGGCATCCACCGCGCCGGACTGGCCCGCCAGGATTTCGGCGGGGTCGCCCGGCGCCGCCCGCACCAGGAAGAAGTTGAAGAGCGCGATCATCAGCAGAACCAGGACGCTCTTGACCACCCGGTTCGCCAGAAATTTGCCGACCTTCTTCATTCTTTGGACAGCCAGGTATCGCTTTGCGTATCCACCACGCCCAGCGCCGTCGTCACCGCGTTGTGCACGCGCTTGTTCAGCAGCGTCGAATAGTTCGTGTCGGCCACCCACAGCACTGGCACGTCCTCGACAAGAATGCGCTGCACTTCGCTGTACAGCTTCTGGCGTTCTTCATCCGTTGCCGCCGTGGCGGCGGCATTGAACAGCTCATCAACCTTGGGGTTGCTGTACTGCGAGGTATTGCTGAACATCATCCCCTTCTTGATGTTGCTGCTGACGTAGGTGCGCGACACGCCGATCGCCGGGTCGCCGTACTGGAACACGCCGTTGGCGCCCATGTCGAAATCCCAATTGCCCACGCGGCTGACCCATCCGCCCACATCGGTGTTTTCGATGCTGACGGCCACGCCGATCTTGGCCAGGTTCTGCTTGATGTATTCAGCCGTGCGGCGCGGCATTTCGCCATAAGGCAGCGGGATCAGGCCAAGCGTGGCGCGCACGCCCTTGGCGTCCGGCTTCAGGCCCATTTCGTCCAGCAGCGCAATCGCCTTCTTGGGATCGTAGGGGTACTTCTTGACGTTGGCGTCATAGAAGCGCGTGTTGTGATGGATGGGGCCGGTGGCCACGGTGCCCGCACCGAACATGATTTTGTCGACGATGAACTGGCGATTGATGCCGTACATCAGCGCCTGGCGGAAGCGCTTGTCCGAAAACGGCTGGCGGCCGCCGTTCAGTTCAATCCATTGCATGGTCGACCAGTACTCATATCCCTTGTGGGTCTGGGTGATGGTGGGCAGCTTGGCCACGCGCGCCACGTCCACCGGCTCGATGTCCTGCAGCCAGGCTTGCAACACCGTGCCTTGTTCCAGCGCCACGCGGCGCGAGGCGGAATCGGGAATCACGCGATAAGTGATGCCGTCCAGGTAGGGCCGGCCTTCTTTCCAGTAATGCTCGTTCTTGACAAGTTCAATGTAAGAGCCGCGCTCCCAGTGTTTGAACTTGAACGGGCCTGTGCCGATAGGCGCGTTGTTGTTGGGGTTCTGGCCGATGGGCGTGTCGACGTCATACAGGTGCTTGGGCAGGATGGCGCCGCCACCGATGTCGAACGCATACAGGAACGCCGAATACGGCTGCTTCAATTTGAAGACGACGGTCTGTGCATCCGGCGCCGACACCTCCTGCACATTGGCCATCAACGTGCGAGTGCGCGGCGTATTGGCCAGAATCTTGGTGTAGGTGAACACCACGTCGTCGGACGAGAACGGCTTGCCGTCGTGCCACTGCACCTTGGGTTGCAGATGGAAGGTGTAGGTCAGGCGGTCGGGCGAGACCTCCCAGGACTTGGCCAGGCCGGGCTGCGGCTTGAGGTCGAAGGAGTAGGTCAGCAAGCTTTCGTAGATCTTTCCGGCCACCAGCTGTGTGCTGGCCACTTGCTGTACCGCCACGTTCAAGGCAGGTGGCTCTGGGCTCAGGATGGCGGTCAGCACGCCTCCGTACTGGGGCGTTTCGGCGGCTTGCGCCACCGGAACGGACAGGGGCACGAGGCTGGCCACGGCCAGGGTGCAGCGCGCCAAGGCGCGCCGAGCGATGATGGATGTCATGGCAGGGATTCCGTATTGAAAGAACAACGGCGAGTGAACAGCCGCGAGAGACAACGGAGAAAGGCGCCGCGGCACGTGCCGCGCCGGGGCTCAGGCTTGCAGCGGTTCCACACCGCACCAATCGTGGATAAACAGCGCCAAGGTAGTGGCGACGCGCACCATGCTGTCCACCGACACGCATTCATTGAAGCCATGCACGTTCTGCACCTTGGGGCCGTAGCAGGTCACGGGCACGTCCATCAACAGTCGGAAGTGACGGCCGTCGGTGGTGGCCGTCAGCGCTGTGGGTTGCGGCGCTTCGCCGGCCACACGGTGATGGGCGTCGGCCAGCAACTGCATGGCCGGCACGTCCAGGTCGTACTCGCAGCCCGGCGCGTGGAAGCCTTCGTAGCGTATGTCGATGCGTACATCGCTGTCGGTCAATTCCGCTTCCACTGCGCGGATGCGCGACTCGACCAATTGCTTGGCCGCTTCAATGCTCATGTCCGGATAGCAGGCGATGCGCATGCCCAACGTGCATACGCTGGGCACCGATGAATTCCAGTCGCCCGCGTGGATCTGCCCCAGGTTGAAGTTGATGGGGTGTGCATGGTCGCGATAGGCGGGGTGCCGGTTTTCCGGCAGGTTCCATTCGTGTTCCAACTGCTTCATGGCATCAACGATGCGAAGGCCGGTCTCGACCGGATTGACGCCAGTGGTCATGTAGGCGGCGTGCGCGGGGCGGCCCACGATGTCCACGTACATCCAGTACACGCCCAGTTGCGCGCTCATCATGCGTTCATGCGTGGGTTCGGGGATGACCACCGCGTCGAACGCACTGAGCTTGGCCGCCGCGATGGCGCTTTGCAACGCCGACACCGTGGCCAGGGTGCCGTTGCCCGTGTTTTCTTCTTCAAGCACGCCGTTGAATCCCACCGCACCCGCAGGTTGCACGCCCAGCTCGCGCAGCGCCTTGAACGCCGCCAGCGCGCAGATGATGCCGGCCTTCATGTCGCCCGCGCCGCGGCCATACAACCAGCCATCGCGTAGTTCGCCGTCAAACGGCGCCGGATCCCAGAGCTCATGCGGGCCCGTGGGCACCACATCCAGGTGGCCGTTGAACAAGACGGCCCGGCCGCCCGCGCTGCGCGGCTCGTGCCGGGCCAGCACGTTGTAGCGGCCACCGTCCGGGCAGCATGCCGGGGAATACAGCGGCAGGTTTTTCAGTTCTTCGGTACGCAGCGCAATGCGCTCGGACGCCAGGCCCAAATCCGCCAGGGCATCTTCCAGGAACTCGGCGGCGGACATTTCCTGCCCGGGCAGGCTGCGGCACTGGACGAAGCCGGTCAGCGTGTCGGTCATGTACTGGCGAAGCTGGCTGACGGATTCGGCGATACGGGCCTGGTCCAGGCTGGCTGCTGCGACGCTGCTCATTGCTTTCCCCTTGTCGGATGTGAAATCGGCGAATTTCGTAGGTATCAATATTTGATATCTAGATATCTATATTTGGCATGATAGAGTTCGCACAATTGCGGGACAAGCCGCAAACCATGGGTAATTTCCCTAGCCCTGACAGAAATCGATTTGCCACTACAGTGCGTATCCGCGTGCGAATAGCCCGCCCGATGCCGCGCGGCGAAAACAAGAAAAGAGACTGGAGTAGATCAACATGGCCACAACCGAAACCCGGTTCAACCAATCCTTGGCGAAAGGCTTCGGCATCCTGGAGGCTTTTTCGAACCATCCCGGCCCGCTCAGCCTGAATGAGCTGACAGAGTTGTCAGGGCTGGACCGCAGCTCAACCCAGCGCATGCTGCACACGCTGGTGGCCCTGGGCTATCTGGAGCGCGGCAGCAACCAGCGCGGCTACGTGCTGGGCAAGAAGATCCTGGACCGAACCTTCGACTTCCTGCGCGGCCATCCGCTGCTGGAGCGCGCCACCCCCATCCTGGAACAACTGCAGCAGGAATGCGGCGAGCGCGTGGATCTGAGCCTGTTCGACGACCTGACCATCGTTTACGCGCTGCGCCGCCAAAGCAAGCGACAGACTTTCTACGCCACGCTGGTGGGGCGCCGCATGCCGACGTTCTCGTCGTCGGGCGGCCGCGCCATCATGTCGCATCTGGCCGATGACGAGGTCGACGACATCCTGGCGCGCAGCGACTTGCGCCCGCTGACGGCCAAGACCATCACCGACCCCGACCTGATCCGCCAGCGCGTGCGCGAGGCGCGCGTGCAGGGCTACGCCATTTGCCTGGAAGAAAGCATGGTGGGCGAGATCGTGCTGGGCAGCGCGGTCGTCGACCACAGCGGCCGGCCCATCGCGGCCATCCATATCTCTGGCCTGCTGGCCGAATGGACACTGGATTCCTTCACGCAGCGCTTCAGCTCACTGGCTATATCGGCCGCGCGCGCGCTCAGCGGTCGTCCAAACCGCAACTGAACGCGCCGTTCGCCTTATTACTTTCGCGGGATATCCCTAGTCCTGGCCGCCTTGCGCGGCCTGGGCCAGTGCTGCACCATAAGTCTCTTGGATTCCTCAGTATCAATATGTGATACTTAAAAACCAAGGAGACTTGCCTTGAAGTGCAATATCGTCCGCCGCGCCCTGACGCGAGGCCTGCTGGCCTCCGCCGTTGTCAACACGGCACTGGCCGCCACGGCATTGGCCGCCACGGCCTTCACCGCCACACTAGCCACTCCCGCGACCGCCATCGCCGCCCCGCCCTCGGCCGATCTTCAGCCGCAATACGGCGGTGTGCTGACCGCCATCCTGAACCCCGAGCCGCCCAATCTGAACGTGGCCATGCAGCAGGTGGGCACCACGCAGATGGTGGCGGGCAAGGTCTACGAAAGCCTGTTGACCTATTCGTTCGACCTGAAGCCGCAGCCCAGCCTGGCCAAGTCCTGGGAGGTGTCCGACGATCAATTGACCTATACGTTCCACCTGCAGCCCAACGCGCAATGGCACGACGGCAAGCCCTTCACCTCGGCGGACGTACTGTTTTCCTACAAGCAGGTGCTGGCCAACACGCCGCGCACGCGCGCGCTGATGCGCTACATCCAGGACATCACCGCACCGGACGACCACACCGTGGTGTTCAAGCTGAAGGAACGTTATTCGGCTTTCCTGTATGCCTTCGACATCGGCGGCGGCGTGATCCTGCCCAAGCACCTGTTCGATGTCGACACGCCCATGGCGCAGAACCCGCACAACAATGCCCCGGTCGGCACCGGCCCGTTCAAGTTCAAGCGTTGGGAGCGCGGCTCTTATATTGAACTGGTCAAGAACGAACATTACTGGAAGGAAGGCCGGCCCTATCTGGACGGCATCATTTACCGCGTGATTCCGGACGCGGCCTCGCGCCGCCTGGCGCTGGAACAGCGCACCGTGCAGCAAGCCTGGCTGCAAGACATCGAGCCCTTCGACATGCCGCGCGTGGCCAAGCTGCCGCATATCAATGTGACGCAAAAAGGCTATGAATATTGGTCCACGCTGCACTGGATCGAAATGAACGGCGCGCGCAAGCCCATGGACGACAAGCGCTTTCGGCAGGCGGTCATGTACGCCATCGACCGCGATTTCATCGCCAAGCGCATCATGTTCGGCATGGGCACCGTATCCACGGGTCCGTTCCACCGCAACACGCGCTTTTACGACCCCAACATCAAGCAGTATCCGTATGACCCCAAAAAGGCCATCGCCCTGCTGGATGAAATGGGCCTGAAGCCGGACGCCAACGGTGTGCGCGTAAAGCTGGGGCTGATCCCCAACCCCTACGGCGAAATGCAGCGCCGCATTGCCGAATACACCAAGCAAAGCCTGGGCAAGGTCGGCATCGTGATCGACATCGAAAGCACCGACGTGGGCGGTTGGACCACCCGCATGGGCAACTGGGATTTCGACATGGCCTACAACGGCGTGTTCCAGTATGGCGACCCGGCGATCGGCGTGTCGCGCACCTACGTCAGCAGCAACATCAAGAAAGGCCTGGCCTTCACCAATACCTCGCAATACCGCAACCCCAAGGTAGACGCGCTCTTTGACCAGGCCGCTACCGCGCCCACGGACGCGGAACGCCAACGCCTGTACACCGAGGTCCAGAAGATTCTGGCGGAAGACGTGCCCTTGGCCTGGATAGACGACACCAATTACTCCACCTATCTGGACAAGCGGGTGCACGGCGCCATCACGACCGGGCTGGGCGCCGTGGGGAGTTACGCCGACGCCTGGCTGTCGCCGCAGTAGGCGTCGCAGACAGGCTCCTGGGCGTCAAACCCCTGGGGCAGCCGCATCGGGGCATGCCCATCAGGGGCAGCCGCATCAAGGCCGGCCCATCAGGGCCTTCCCCTCAAGGCCGGCCCGCGTGCGGCACGTCCACCCGGGTCATCAGGATGCAGCCTTCGGGCTTGGCGCGGCGGTTGGCTTCGATGAAATCCGGCGCCGCAGCCATGAACAGCGTGCGGCCATCCGGCCCGCCCAGCGCCGCTGCAAAAATGCCGAATTCGCCGGTGTCGATCTGCTCAAGAATCTGGCCGCCGCGCGCCAGCCGCACAATCCGCTTGCCGATGGCGTCAGCCACCCATAGCGCGCCTTCCGCGTCCAGCGCCCCGCCGTCCGGGCCGATGGCCGATGCGGCAATCAACACCGACAGGTCGTCGCTATCCGGCAATGGCCCGAAGTTGGCCCAGTCGCGGCGCGGGCCCAGCGCGCCGGTGGGCAGGATGTCGAATTCCGAGATCCGGTTGCCGAAGGTTTCGTTGACGATCAGCGTCTTGCCGTCCGGCGTGATGAACGAACCGTTGGGAAAGCACAGCCCTTCGGCTACCGCCTGCGCCACGCCGTCCGTGTCCACGCGCACCAGCGTCGTCGTCGCGACCGGCTCGCCGGCCATCAGGTCAAACCCGAAATTGCCCACGTAGGCGCGGCCCTGGTCATCCACCACCATGTCGTTGATGGGGCCGCCCGTAAGCGCCGACAGGTCGGCATGCACGGCCAGCGTGCCGTCGGCCTCGCGGCGCAGCACCTTGCGGTCTTTCATGGATGAGATCAGCAAGCGGCCATCGGGCAGCCAGCCCAGGCCCGACGGCTGCTGCGGCACACGGCAGATCTGTTCGATGTTGCCGGCCAGGTCCACGGCAATGACCTGCTCGGTATAGAAGTCGGACGCCCACAAGCGGTCGTCGTGCCACCGCAGGCCTTCCAGATATGTGTACCCGGAAGCCAGCACGGACAGTTCGCGTTTCGGCATTGCTTGATCTCCTTTTATGTTTCCGGTCGGTGCCGGTTCTTATGGGTGCTCCGCAAGGCGGGCGGGCCCATTCTGGCATGCTCGAAGGTGTTACGGATACGTCCCCAACATGACAACTACGTGTCAGGCGGGCAGCGTTAACATCGCGCCCCAAGGGAAAACCCGCATATTGCGCTTTGCCCTGGCATACCCGTCACCGGATCCCGTTTCCCGCCCCGTGCCGACGGACTCAGCCCCCTACCCACGGCTGTTTCGCGGCGGGCAAACGTTTTCCATTTTGATCATGAATACAAAAAAGCTGACGCGCATGATCGGCATCGCCATGGTGCTGGGCGTCCTGGTGGGCTATCTCTGCAACAAGACCGCGCCGGACGCCCAAGCGGCCGCGCACATTGCCTCGTATTTCAGCCTGGTCACGGATATTTTCCTGCGCATGATCAAGATGATCATCGCCCCGCTGGTGTTCGCCACCCTGGTGTCGGGCCTGGCCAGCATAAGCGACGGCAACGCCGTGGGCCGCATCGGCCTGCGCGCCATGGTCTGGTTCATTGCCGCGTCCGCCGTATCGCTGCTGCTGGGCCTGCTGCTGGTCAATCTCTTCCAGCCTGGCGCGCACATGAATCTGGCGATACCCGACGCGGGCATCACCTCGGGCCTGAAGACGGGCGACTTCACGCTCAAGGCCTTCATTGCACACGTGTTCCCCAAGAGCATCGCCGAGGCCATGGCCAACAACGAGATCCTGCAGATCCTGGTGTTCTCGCTGTTTTTCGGGGCTGCGCTGTCGTTCATCCGTGGCAAGGGTCACAACACGATCTATACCTTGATCGACGAGCTGGCCAAGATCATGTTCCGCGTCACCGATTACGTGATGCGCTTTGCGCCGCTGGGCGTGTTCGCCGCCATGGCCGCCGCCATCACCACCGAAGGCCTGGGCGTGCTGGTCAGCTACGGCAAGTTGATTGGTGAGTTCTACCTGGGCCTGGCGCTGCTGTGGGCCATTCTGTTTGGCGTTGGCGCTCTGTTTTTGGGCAAGTCCACGCGCCGCCTGGGCGGGCTGATCAAGGAGCCGACCTTGCTGGCGTTTTCCACCGCCAGCAGCGAATCGGCCTACCCGAAGACCATCGAAGCGCTGGAACGCTTTGGCGTGTCCAAGCGCATCTCGGGTTTCGTGTTGCCGCTGGGCTATTCGTTCAACCTGGATGGCTCGATGATGTACCAGTCTTTCGCGGTGCTGTTCATCGCGCAGGCCTATAACATCGAGATGAGCTTTGCCCAGCAGTTGACGTTGTTGCTGGTGCTGATGGTGACCAGCAAGGGCATGGCGGGCGTGGCCCGCGCGTCGCTGGTCGTGGTGGCCGCCACCTTGCCGATGTTCCATTTGCCCGAGGCCGGGCTGCTGCTGATCATGGGCATCGACCAATTCTTCGACATGGGCCGCACGGCCACCAACGTGGTCGGAAACAGCCTGGCCACCGCGGTCATCGCCAAACTGGAAGATGACCGGGAGGGCAAGCCGGACGACCCTCACGCGCTGGCAGGGTCGGCAACCGCAAGCGAAAACCAGGCGTAGTCGAACGGGTTGGGTCGATTGAATCGGGTCGACCCGATTCAGTCGACAGTATTCAGTCGTTCACCGAGCAGGACACCGGCGCGCCGTCTTCGAACTCAACGTCGTAGGTGTGGACCGGATCCCAGGGCAGCGTGAACCACAGTTCGTAGCCGTCGCCGTCTTCGTCGAACAGCCACAGGGCACGCAGCACGGCTTTTTCGGCCATGGCTTCGGCGGTTTCTTCCTGCAGCAGTTGGTCGTCTTCCAGACCCAGCTTCTTGCAGTGCTCGTAGGAATAGTTATCCAGCAGGAACTCGGCCGCCGCCAGGATGTGATCGTCCAGATTGTCGATGATGGCCTTGACCACCTTGGATGCGCCGCTGTCGGGCTCTTCGCCATCCGTTTGAATCATGACGTGGATGGGGGGTCGGTCTTTGCCGACGGGCACGTTTTCGGCCGCCCACAGATCGGGTTCTTCGGGGTCTTGGTTGAAATTGAATCGTGCCATCGCGCGCTCCGGAAAATTGAATGGCGCGCCGGAGAAGGGCCGGCTGCGCCTTAGGCCGTTACGCCCTTCGCCATTTAACCAGATGCCGGGCAACCCGTCTTTGACCGGCGACGATGTTTTTGACCCTAGACCCTTTCCAGCGGCAAATGCGGCAGCGCGGGAAGCTCGATCCGGATGCCATCGCCGGCGCTGACCGCCCCGCCCTCCACCACAACCCCCATGACGCCGGCGCGGCGTTGCAGGCTGCCGTCGGGGTTGCGGCCCAGCACGGCGGCCGTCAAGCCTTTCTGATACTGGTCCAACTGCACGCAGGGATTGCGCAGCCCGGTGATCTCGACCACCGCGTCATCACCGATGCGCAGGCGCGCGCCGCGCGGCAAGGCCAGCAGATCGATGCCCCGGGTGGTGATGTTTTCGCCCATCGTGCCTTCGGCCACATTGAAACCGGCCAGTTGAAGCTCGTCATGCAGCTCGGCCTGAATCAAATGCACCTGGCGCAGGTTCGGCTGCGTGGGGTCGGCGCGAACGCGCGAGCGATGCTTGACGGTCACCCCCTGATGCGCGTCGCCATCAACGCCCAGCCCACGCAACAACATGATCGACGGCACCACCGGCTTGCTGAACGTGTGCGTGGCGCTGAGCGCCACGGCAATCACGATCGGATTCATCGCGGTTCTCCTGGAAGACATCGTCGGCGGTTCAGGCCGCCACCCATTGCGGCTCGCAAGTCGCTGCCGCATGCGCGCGCGACGGCAGATAGTGCGTGGAGAATACCAGTCGGCCGGCGGACCAGGTGTGACTGATCAATGGCAAGGCGCCCACCTGCGCCACCGCCACCAGATCGGCCCGCTGCCCCACGGCGATGCGGCCCCGGTCCGACAGGCCGCAGGCGTCCGCCGGGTTCGCCGTGACCAGGGCAATGGCCTGTGGCCAGCTCAGGTCGGTTTGCGCCGCCACCGCGAACGCCGCGGCGATCAACGTGGATGGCTGGTAGTCGGAACACAGGCAACTGGCCACGCCCGCGCGGATGGCGTCGATGGCGCGCATCGACCCGCTTTGGCTTTGCCCGCGCAACACGTTGGGCGCCCCCAGAATCGTGGGCAGGCCGCAAGACACCGCCGCGCGGGCGGTATCCAGCGTGATCGGGAATTCGCTCATCGCCACGCCCAGGTTGCGCATCGTGGCAATGCGTTGAACGGAATCGTCGTCGTGGCTGGCGCTGGGAATGCCCAGGGACTTTGCGTGCGCCAACAGCGTTTCCACCCGCTCCACCGCGCCATCCTTGGCGCGCGTCTTGGCGTTGGCGGCCTCTTCGGCCTGCTCGCGGCTCATTGCATGATTGCCCATCATGTATTGCAGGTAGGACTCCAGCGTCTTGAACTGGCCTTGCCCCGGCGAATGGTCCATGACCGACAACAGATCCACCGCGCCCTCATCCATCAGCGCGCGCAGCACCGGCACCGAGGTCTCGTCCGTGACTTCGTAGCGGCAGTGCACGCGGTTATCCACCAGGCTGTGTGGGCGGAATGCGCGCAGCGTGCGCACCACTTCGGCCGCCGTCTGGTTATTGCGCACCCCCAAATCCTTGTTCGCGAACGACAGCGCATGGTAGGGCGTGGTGATGCCGGCCGCGGCATTGCGGCGGTCGACCTGCGCCACGGCGAAGTCCAAAGGAAACAGCACGCGCGAACGGGGCTCGGCTTCCTTTTCGATGGCGTCGCAGTGCAGATCGATCAGGCCAGGCAGCAAGGTCTGGCCTTGCAGATCGACCACGCGATCCGCGCGCGCGCCATCCGGTTCAATGGCGACGATGCGGCCGTCATCGATCAGCACCGCGCTGTTGTCCAGCACGCGGTCGGGCAGCACCACGCGGGCGTGGGTCAGATAGGTGCTTTGCATGATTACTCCAGCGGAGCCGTTTCGGCCAGCGCGGGTCGCAGCGCCAGCGTTTTCGTGGCGACGGCGTCGCGCACTTCGGCATCGTGAAAAATGCCCAGCAGGCAGCGGCCGGCCGCCAGGGCTTCGTGAATCAAGGCGATCACCACGCGGCGGTTGTCGGCGTCCAGCGATGCCGTGGGTTCGTCCAGCAGCAAGATGGGATGGCGCGCGATGAAGCCGCGCGCGATGTTCACGCGCTGCTGCTCGCCGCCCGAAAACGTGGCGGGCGCCAGGCCCCACAGGCGCGGCGGCACGTTCAGGCGTTGCAACAAGGCGCCGGCCTGCTCGCGCGCGGCGTCTGCGTCCACGCCCGCCATGCGCAGCGGCTCGGCCACCACGTCCAGCGCCGACACGCGCGGAATCACCCGCAGGAACTGGCTGACATAGCCGATGACATCGCGGCGCAACGCCAGTATGCGTTGCTCGGGCGCGCCCACCAGTTCAACCCATTCGTTGTTGGCGCGCACGCGGATGCTGCCTTCGGTGGCCAGATAGTTGCCGTACAGGCAGCGCAGCAAGGTGCTTTTACCGGTGCCCGACGGGCCGGCCAACACCAGGCAATCGCCGGCTGCCGCATCGAAATCCACCGCGTCCAGCACGGGCAGGCGAATGCCGCCCTGGTTATGCAAAGTGAACATTTTTCCGAGGCCTCGCACCTCGATCATGGGAGTGGTTGCGCGCATGTTCATGTTCAGCTCTGCAGAATGGAAGACACCAGCAACTGGGTGTAGGGGTGTTGGGGGTCGTCAAGAATCTGGTCGGTCAGCCCGCTTTCCACCACCACGCCGCCGCGCATCACCAGCGTGCGGTGCGCCAGCAGGCGCGCCACCGCCAGGTCGTGCGTGACCACGATGGCGGCCAGGCCCAGGTCGGTGACCAACTGGCGCAGCAGGTCCAGCAGGCGCGCCTGCACCGACACGTCCAGCGATGCGGTCGGCTCGTCCATGAACACCAGGCGCGGGTGCGTGACCAGGTTGCGCGCAATCTGCAGGCGCTGCTGCATGCCGCCGGAAAACGACACGGGCGTGTCGTCCAGACGGCCCGCGTCGATCTCCATTTTTTGCAGCCAGTTGCCCGCCACGGCGCGCAGGTCACCGTAATGCCGGTCGCCCACCGCCATCAGGCGTTCGGCGATATTGGCGCCCGCGCTGACCTGCATGCGCAAGCCGTCGCGCGCGTTCTGCCGCACAAAGCCCCAATCGGTGCGCGACAACAAGCGCAGCCGCGCGCCGGGCAGCGCGGCCAGGTCGATGAAGCCCTGGTCCCGCGTGTCGTACCAGACGCTGCCGGCGTCCGGCTGGGTTTGGTACGACACGGCAGACAGCAAGGTGCTTTTGCCCGAGCCGGACTCGCCGACCACGCACAGCACTTCGCCGGGAAAAAGGTCAAAGCTGACGTCGCGACAGCCATGCACGCCATCCCAGGTGCGCGTCATGTTGCGCACGGACAGCAGGGGTTGTGTGTTGGGTTGTGTATTGGATTGCGGGCTCATGCCGTGGCCTCGTCGTTGCGTTGTTCGGCTTGGCGGTGGTTGCAGTATTCCGTGTCCGAGCACACGAAACGGCGCGTGCCCGCGTCGTCCAGGATGATTTCATCCAGATAGCTGTCGCGCGATCCGCACAGGTCGCAGCATTCGGTCCAGGTTTCCACGGTGAAGGGGTGGTCGTCGAAGTCCAGGCTTTTGACGCGGGTGTACGGCGGCACGGCATAGACGCGCTTTTCGCGGCCCGCGCCGAACAGCATCAGCGCGGGGTTGCCGTCCAGCTTGGGGTTGTCGAACTTCGGGATGGGCGACGGGCGCATCATGTAGCGGTCGTTCACGATGACGGGGTAGTCATAGGTGGTGGCGATGTGGCCGTGCTGCGCGATGTCTTCGTACAGCTTGACGTGCATGCCGCCGTATTCGGCCAGCGCGTGCATCGTGCGCGTTTCGGTTTCGCTGGGTTCAAGCCAGCGCAGCGGTTCCGGAATCGGCACCTGATAGACCATCACCTGCCCTTCGCGCAGCGGCGTTTCGGGGATGCGGTGGCGGGTCTGCACAATGGTGGCGTCCGGCGTGGATTCCGTCGTGGCCACGCCCGTGACACGGCCGAAGAAACGGCGGATGTTGATGGCGTTGGTGGTGTCGTCCGAGCCCTGGTCGATCACTTTCAGCACATCGTCCTGGCCGATGATGGCCGCCGTGACCTGGATGCCGCCCGTGCCCCAGCCGTAAGGCAGCGGCATCTCGCGGCTGCCGAACGGCACCTGGTAGCCGGGAATGGCCACTGCCTTGAGCAGCGCGCGGCGCAGCATGCGCTTGGTGGATTCGTCGAGATACGCAAAGTTGTAGTGGTCGTCGCGCTCGACCGTGGCGTGTTGGGCGCTCATTGGGAAACAGCCTCGTCGATGAGATCGTTGGGGACGGCTTGGGGCGTCTGTTGCGGCGCGGTTTGCGATGTGGCTTGCGCTGCGGTTTGCGCTGACGCGTGTTGCGCAGCCCCATCCGCGCGCAGGCGGCGCAGCAATTCCAGGTTCGCCTGGAAGTCCACGTAGTGCGGCAGCTTCAAGTGCTGGACGAAGCCGGACGCCTCGACGTTGTCACTGTGGTACAGCACGAATTCGTGGTCGTTGGCGGGAGAGTCGGCGCGTTCGCCCAGGTCCTGGGCTTTCAGTGCGCGGTCCACCAGCGCCATCGACATGGCTTTGCGTTCGCCGTAGCCGAAGGTCAGGCCGTAGCCGCGCGTGAACTTCGGGCCGTCATCGGCATTGCCCGCGAACTGGCTCACCATCTGGCATTCGGTGATTTCGATTTCGCCCACGGTGACGGCAAAGCCCAGCTCTTCGATGTACATGTCCACTTCCAGCGTGCCGTAGCGGATTTCGGCTGCGAAGGGGTGCGTGTTGCCGTAGCCGCGCTGCGTGGAATAGCCCATGGACAACAGGAATCCTTCGTCGGCACGCGCCAGGTTCTGTAGCCGCGCCGCGCGCGAGGCCGGAAAGTCCAGCGGCTGACGCGTCAGGTCGAAGGGCTCGGGGTCGCCTTCGGGCACGGGTTCGGCGTCGATCAATTCATCGTGCGCCAGCAGATCCGTCACGCGCGGCATGGCGCTGTCCAGCGCATCGCCGCCCGCGGGCAGTGCATCGGCCTCGCGCTGCGCTTCCAGCGAGAAGTCCAGCAGGCGTTGGGTGTAGTCGTAGGTGGGGCCCAGAATCTGGCCGCCCGGCACGTCCTTGAAGGTGGACGAAATACGGCGCTGCAAGCGCATGGCGCCCGTGTCGATCGGCTGCGTGTAGCCATAACGCGACAAGGTGGTGCGATAGGCGCGCAGCAGGAACACCGCTTCGATCACATCGCCCGCGGCCTGCTTGAGCGCCAGCGAGGCCAGTTGTGGATCGTAGAGCGAGCCCTCGGCCATCACGCGTGACACGGCCAGCGGCATCTGTTCGCGAATCTGGTCCAGGCTCAGCTCGGGCACCGCGCGGTCGCCGCGCCGGTAGGCGTCCAGCATGCGGTAGGAATTCAGGATGGCGCGTTCGCCCCCTTTGACGGCTACGTACATGTCAGTTCTCCACCCGCGTCGTGCGCGGCAGTCCACACATCCACCGGTCTTGCGTCAGGAACACGTCGACGCCCAGCGGAAACTGTTGATGATTCAAGCGCCAGTCGCGCCAGAAGCCGTCGGGCAAGCCCGTGACCGACAGCGCTTGCCGCGTCTGGATGCCCGGGCCGGTCAGGCTGACGGCTTGGCCGTCGGCCAGGGAATCCACCTCAAGCAGCAAGGTAGTGGACAGGTCGGGATAGGCCGGGTCACCCGGATGGCAGGCGGACAGCGCGGGCGCATCGCAGCCTATCGGCACGGCGGCAAAACGCGCCAGCGACGGCGATGGCACGATGGGGCAGCCGCAATGAAAACGCAGGAAGGCGAGCGCGTCGGCACTCACTTCAGGGGGCAGCCACAACGGCGTATCGCCGTCCACCAGCGTCAGCAGCAGCGCCGTCATGGCCGGCGACAAGCCGGCGGGCACGCCGCAGTGGGCGAGGATGTCTTGTACGCGCCCTGGGTGCGCCAAGGCCTTCAGCGCGGCGCGAAAGGTGGTTTGCGCATCGTTGACCGGGTCGGCAAACCCGGCGATGAGACCACCGCGCGCGGCGGGCGCCGGGGGTGTTGTCTGTGCTTGCATATCAGTCCTCGCCTCGCACCATCGTGAAGAATTCAACCTTGGTTTGCGCCGCGACACGCGCCTGGTTATCGACCTTTTCGGCATGCTGGCGCGCCAGCGGCTGGATCAATTGCGCCTGCACGGTGTCGTGCCATTCCGGCAGTTGCAGCAGCGCATCCGCCACCGCGGCCTGCTCGGCATGGCGCAGTGAACGCCCCTGCACGTAGGCCACGCCCACCACGCCCGCCCCGGCTGCGTCCAGCGTCACCGCGCAGCGCGTCACGGTCATTTCGCCCAGGTTGAAACGCGCCCCGGTGCCCCCGCTGCGCGCCCGCACCATGGCCATGCCGGTCTGGGCGGGCCGCAACATCTGGTGCGATGGCACGCTGCCCAAGCCGCTGAACGCCCCTTCCAGCGCGGCCGGGTCGGCCAGCGACAACACGCGCATCCAGGCGGCGCGCCGGGCATCGGGCGCTTGCTGCCCGGTTTGTGACTGATCCATAATTTCCTCTACACGTCTAGACGACTGGATGAAGTATGATCGCTTGGAAATCGAAGTTCAACAGGCTGGCGTGAATTTTTGATGACAGTTGCGGTGCGTGTGCACTGCCTATCCGGCGCGCGCCGCATCGGGCACAATCACAGCCATTCTTCATGAAGCTGATATGACAGCACGAGCAGACCCCATGGTTGAAAGAGGTTCCGGCATCGCCGTCTGGCGGCAAATTGGTGAGTCCCTGGCGGACGACATCCGCAACAAGCTCTATCTGGCGGGCGAGCAGTTGCCCTCCGAACCCGAGCTGGCCGCCAAGTTTTCGGTCAACCGCCACACCATCCGGCGCGCCATGGGCGAGCTGGAGCAAAGTGGCTTGGTCCGCATCGAACAGGGCCGTGGCACGTTCGTGCAAGAGCACGCCATTGACTACGCCATCGGCAAGCGCACGCGCTTTTCCGAAAACCTGCGCAGCCAGGGCATGCTGGGCCACCAGGAAGTCTTGGGCAGCCAGAGCTTGCGCGCGGCCGATATCGCCAAGCACCTGGGGCTGGCCCGCACAGCCCCGCTGTTGCGCGTGCAAATCGTGGGCAAGGCGGAAAACCGCCCCATCAGCGCCTCTGAGCACTTCCTAGACGAAAAGCGGTTTCCGGATTTTGCCGAGCGCCTGACCGCGTTGCGCTCGGTGTCCAAGGTGTATGCGCATTACGGCATTGGCGACTACACGCGCAAGTGGTCGCGCATTACCGCCGTGCTGCCCACGCCGGAAGTCGCGCGCCTGCTGGGCCAGCCCAAGACTCGGCCCATTTTGCAGATTGAAGCCTTGAACGTGGATCAGGACGGCGCCCCGCTGCAATACAGCATCACCCGCTTCGTGGGCGATCTGGTGCAATTGATGGTGGCGGACGACAGTTAAGCCGCGCGGCCATCGCCGCCGTTGATCGCGCGGCGGCGATGAAACACGCGGAACGGAAACGTGCCGGGTAAAAAAAACAGCAGCGCCGACAAGCAACATAACTCATCTAGACATCTGGTTGTCATGCAAGATCGATAACGTCACACCATGAACTCACACGCCCCCTCGCCCCTGGCCGGTGTTACAGGCCAACGCATCCTGACGCCGCGCGGCGTCGAACAAGCCAGCCTGCGCTTTCATGGCGGGATTATCGACGACGGTGGCGGCTCGCCCGCGCGCGGCGCGCCCTGGTTCGACGCCGGCCAACTGCTGGTGCTGCCCGGTATCGTCGACCTGCACGGCGACGCCTTTGAACGCGCGATCATGCCCCGGCCCAGTGTCACCTTTCCGTATGACAGCGCCTTGTTCGACGTAGACCGCCAACTGCTGGCCAACGGCATCACCACCGAATTTCACGGTGTCACGCTCTCCTGGGAAGGCGGGCTGCGCGGCGAGGCCTATGCCGAACGCATGTTCGACGCGCTGGAACGCATGCAGCCGATGATGGGCGCGCGCCACTACGTGCACCTGCGCTTTGAAACGCATCATGTGGGCGGTGTGGAGCTGGCCCAGCAATGGATCCGCGACGGCCGCGTGCGCTTCCTGGCGCTCAACGACCACTTGCCCGGCATGGCCCGCCGCCTGGGCGATGACCGCAAGCTGATGCAGTACGCCAGCCGCGCGGAATGCGACCTGGACACCTTCCAGCAACGCATCCGCTCGGCGATGTCGGCGGCGGACTCCGTGGCGGACGCCATGCGCGAACTGACCGTATGCGCGCAGGCGGCCGGCTTGAAAGTGGCCTCGCACGATGACCCCGACGCCGCCACGCGCCGCTACTACCACCAACTGGGCTGCGGCGTGGCCGAATTCCCGCTGACCCGCGAAGCCGCCAGCGTGGCGCGCGACCTGGGCAATTCCGTGGTCTTCGGCGCGCCCAACGTGGTGCGCGGCGGCAGCCACACCGGCGCGCCCAGCGCCACCGAGATGGTGCAGGCCGGCCTGTGCGACATCCTGACGTCCGACTACTACTACCCCGCCCCGCTGGCCGCCGTGATGCGGCTGGTGCAAGACGGCGTGCTGCCGCTGGCGCAGGCCTGGAACCTGGTGTCGATGAACCCCGCGCGCGCCGCTGGCCTGAAAGACCGTGGCGCGCTGGCGCCGGGCCTGATCGCCGACACCATCGTGGTGGACGACAACGTGGCGGGCCTGCCGCGTGTGGTGGCGGCCATCGTCGGCGGCGAACTGCGCTACGCCACGCGCGTGTTCGGCGACGGCCACAGCCAACGCATGGCCGCTTGACCATGCCGCTTGCCCATCGCTACGCCTTGTATCTGTCGCCCAGTGGACCATGGCGCGAATGCGGCAGCCGCTGGCTGGGCCGCTGCGCCGACACGGGCGCGCTGCTGCCGCCCTTGCCCGGCCAGCCCGATGCCTCACGGGGCTGGACCGACGCGCCGCGCCATTACGGGCTGCATGCCACCCTGAAGCCGCCCTTCCGGCTGGCCTCCGGCGCCACGCCGCAGGCGCTGGACGCGGAAGTAAAAAAGCTGGTTGCCGGCATCAGCCCTTTTGACTTGACGCTGGAATGCGAAACGCTGCGCGGCTTTCTGGCCTGGCGCATCGCGGATGCGGACACTTCAGGCCAGGCCCGCATCCAGGCACTGGCGGACGCCGCCGTGCAGGCGCTGGACGCCTTTCGCGCCCCGCCCACGCCCGAGGAAATTGCGCGGCGCCAGCCCCATGCACTGACGCCCGAACAACAGGCGATGCTGGCGCGCTGGGGCTACCCCTACGTGTTCGATACCTACACTTTTCACATCACCCTGACCGGCAAGCTTGAGGGCCACGCCCTGGAGCAGGCGCAACGCCGCATCGCCGCCTTTGCCGACCCGCTGCGTGGCCAGGCGATGCCCGTGTCCGGCGTCAGCCTCTTCGTGCAGCCTGAACCCGGCGCCGATTTTGTCGCGGCGCGCCACTACCATTTCGACGGCACGCAGTCAGACGCCATCGGCGCTTCTGCCCTGCAAGGCCCCGCCGCGCCATGACCACGCCCGCGCCGCCCCTGCCGCCCGCCGACGGCTCGCGCTTGATCTATCTGATGGGCGCATCAGGCAGCGGCAAAGACACCTTGCTGCGCTGGCTGCGCGCGCACCTGCGCGCAGAAGAACCGGTGTTGGTGGCGCACCGCTACATCACGCGCGATAGCGGCGGCACGGAAGACGCGCTGGCCTTGACGCCGGACGAGTTTGCGCGACGCGCGGCGCTGGGTTGCTTCGCCCTGCGTTGGTCCAGCCACGGCTTGCAATACGGCATCGGCATCGAGATCGATACCTGGCTGGCCTGCGGCGCGGCGGTGATCGTGAACGGTTCGCGAGAGCATCTGCAAGCGGCGCATCAGCGCTACCCGGCATTGACCGCCGTGGAGATCACCGTGGACCCGACCGTGCTGGCACGGCGGCTGGCGGGCCGGGGCCGCGAAAGCGCGGAGCAGATCGAAGAGCGGCTGGCGCGCGCGACGCAGGCCTTTGCCATTCCGCCGCAATGCGCCTACACGCGGATCAGCAACGATGCCGCGCACGACGTCGCGGCGGCGGCCTTGCTGGGCATTGCGCGCCGGGCGTTGGCGGGTTGAAGCGGCTGACCCGAAGAAGCCGTTTACAGGGGTCAGGCCGCTGCCGGCGCCCCGAAACCCGCGCCTTCGGGCAGCCCGGCGTCAACACAAAGCGCCAGCAGAATTTCCGAAAAGCGCTCTTCCGCCGCCAGTACCTGTTCGCGCTTGCGGCGGATCAGGTTGATGGGCGGCAGTTCCCAACCGAAATCCCAAGGCAGCATGCCCAGCTTGCCGCGCTGGCAAAGCTCGCGCGCGATGTCTTCCGGCACCACTGAAATCAGCGCCTCATTCATAGTCAGCATGCCTTCGATGACATCCGTGGAATAGGCTTCCAGCACGGGCGATGGCGCACGCAGTCCGGCGCGGATGAAGTGCTCGACAATCAATTGCCGCGTGGGCGTGTTGGCGGCCGGCAGCACCCAGTCCATGGCGGCCACGGCGGCCCAATCGGGCCGGCGCCGCGCCAGGCGTTGCGCCAGTCGGCTATGCGCGATCAGGCGCGGGCGCTGACGGTACAGCACGTTGTGGATCAGGTCGTCCAGCGCCACCGTGGACGTGGCGCGGCTGATGATGCAGTCCAGTTCATGGCGGCGCAGCATGGGCACCAGGTGGTCCGTGGTAGCGCGGTGCAGCGTCAGCGTGACCCCAAAACGCTGGTGCAGGCGGCTGATGGCGGTGGTGAGCAAGGCGCTGGACACATAGGGCACAACCCCCACGTTCAGATGCGCAGAATGGCCCGCATGCAGGGCTTCGACTTCGCGCGCCCACAGGTCCAGGTCGCTCTGCATGTGCCGCGCGCGGACCAGCGCCAGATTGCCCAGCGCCGTAGGCAGCAGCCCACGCCCGCTGCGCAGGAACAGGGGTCCGCCGAAAATATCCTCAAGCTCGGCCAGCGCCTTGGTCACGGCGGGCTGGCTGATGCCGGTGGCCGCGGCCACGCGCGTCAACGAACCGTGCTTGGCAATGTTGGTCAGCAAGACCAGATGGCGGTGTTTCAGGCGGTTGGACAGACGGGCGGCATCCCAGCTCATGGCTTTCTCTATAACCAAATAGTTATTGGATTATGCCAACAAAGATGAATCCAGTTATTTCACAACCCTATACTTCTTCTCGTCCCTTAGCCACAGCCGCCCCGCCACCATGAGCGCATCCTTCACCACCCGTCCTGAAATACGCGGCACCTTCGGTGTTGTGTCGTCTACGCATTGGCTGGCGTCGCAAGTGGCCATGGGGGTGTTGGAACGCGGTGGCAACGCCTATGACGCGGCCGTGGCTGGCGGCTTCACGCTGCAGATCGTGGAACCGCACCTGAACGGCCCGGGCGGTGAAGTACCCATACTGTTCTGGAGCGAAAACGAACAACGCATGCGCGCGCTGTGCGGCCAAGGCCCTGCGCCCGCGCTGGCCACGCCAGCCGCGTTCCGCGCACTGGGCGTGGAAATGGTGCCCGGCATCGGCCTCTTGCCCGCCACGGTGCCCGGCGCGTTCGGTGCATGGCTGACCCTGCTGCGCGACTACGGCACGTGGGAACTGGCCGACGTGCTGCGCCCCGCCATCGATTACGCCCGCCACGGTTTCCCGCTGGTGCCGCGTGTGTCTCAAGCGGTGCTGGCCGTGCAGTCGCTGTTTCGTGATGAATGGACCACGTCGCGCGATGTCTGGATGCCCGATGGACGCGTGCCCGCGCCGGATTCCCTGTTTCGCACGCCCGCCATCGCCGACACGTATACGCGCATCCTGAATGAAGCGCATGCCGCCAGCAGCGACCGGCTAGGCCGCATCGACGCGGCCCTGGACTGCTGGTATCGCGGTTTCGTCGCCGACGCCATCGACACCTACTACACCGAAGCCGAGGTGCGTGACACCACCGGCCAGCGCAATCGCGGACTGCTGCGCAAGGCGGACATGGCCGACTGGCGCGCCACCTACGACGCCCCCGTCACCATGCAGTACGGCCGCTACACCGTGGCCAAGTGCGGCGTGTGGTCGCAAGGGCCGGTGCATTTGCAGCAGTTGGCGATGCTGCGGCATCTGGGCATGGACGGCCTGGACCCCACGTCGCCGGAGTTCGTGCACCGCATTGCCGAAGCGGCCAAGCTGGCGTTCGCGGACCGCGCCGCCTGGTATGGCGACCCCGACTTCACGCCCGTGCCCTTGACCGCGCTGTTGAGCGACGCCTATGCGCGCGAACGCGCTGCCCTCATCAAAGCCACGGCGTCCACCGTGCTTCGGCCCGGCAGCCCCGACGGCCTTGCCCCCCGCCTGCCCGACCTGGCCGCCGCCGACCGCACGCTGGCCGCCTCCGACACGCGCTTCGGCGTGGGCGAACCCACGTTCGCGGCCTTGCCGCCCGTGGCCGAATGGGCCGCGCGCGAAATCTTCGTGGGCGATACCTGCCAGATCGACGTGATCGACCGCGACGGCAACATGGTGGCCGCCACACCCTCGGGCGGCTGGCTGTCGTCCAGCCCCGTCGTGCCCGGCCTGGGCTTCCCGCTGACGACGCGCCTGCAAATGACCTGGCTGGACGATGGCGTACCCGGCCAACTGCAAGCCGGCAAGCGCCCCTGCACCACGCTGTCGCCTGGCCTGGTGCTGCGCGACGGGCAACCCTATATGGCGTTCGGCACGCCGGGCGGCGACCAGCAAGACCAATGGACCGTGGCGTTCTTCCTGCGGCACGCCATGGGCATGAATTTGCAAGAAGCCATCGACGCGCCGTCGTGGCACATCGATCATTTCCCGGGCTCGTTCTGGCCACGCACGCAAACGCTGAACCGGCTGACGGTGGAATCGCGCTTGCCCGAGGCCACCATAGAGGCGCTGCGCGCCGCGGGTCACGACGTCAAGGTGGGACCCGCCTGGTCAGAAGGCCGCATCAGCGCCTGCACGCGCGAACGCGCCGCGGGCGGCGGCCTGCTGCTGCGCGCGGGCGCCAATCCGCGCGGCATGCAGGGCTACGCCGTGGGGCGCTAGTTGCTTATCAACCATTTCCATCCAGCCGGCGTCCAGACCGGCACTTTCACAGGGGTAAACACCATGAAGCTGAATTTCCAACGATTGCTGCGCGTGTGCGCGCTGGGCCTGGCCCTGGCCACGCCCGCCTTGTCCCAGGCGGCCTGGCCTGAAAAACCCATCACCTTGATCGTGCCGTGGGCTGCCGGCGGGTCCACCGACATCCTGGCGCGCGTGCTGTCCGAAGGGCTGACCCAATCGCTCGGCCAACCGGTCATCGTGGAAAACCGCTCGGGCGCGTCCGGCAATATCGGCACCACCTTCGTGGCGCGCGCCAAACCCGACGGCTACACGCTGCTGGTGGGTTCGATGAGCACGCACACGATGAACCAGGCGCTGTATTCGAATATGCCCTTCGACGGCGTCAAGGACTTCACCCCCATCGCCGAACTGGCCCTGGTGACGAACACGATGGTGGTGCACCCCTCTGTGCCCGCCAAGAACGTGAAGGAATTCATTGCCTACGTGAAAGAGCGCCCGGACACCGTGGCCTACGCGTCGGCGGGACAAGGCTCGACCAACCACCTGAGCGCCGCGCTGTTTGAAAAGGCCGCTGGCGTGAAGATGATGCACATCCCCTACCGTGGCGGCGCGCCCGCGGTGCTGGACACGGTGGCCGGCCGCACGCAGGTGCTGTTCAGCGCCGGCACGCAGACCCTGCCGCACGTGCGCACCGGCAAGCTGACGCTGCTGGGCGTCACCGAAGAGCAGCGTTCGCCGCTGCTGCCCGAGGTGCCCACGGTGGGCGAAACGCTGCCGGGCTATGAATTGTCGGTCTGGTACGGCGCCTTCGGCCCCGCCGGCATGCCGCCCGAACTTACCGCCCGCCTGAACCGCGAGATCAACCTGATCCTGAAGCGTCCCGAGGTCATCAAGAAGATGGGCGACATGGGCGTGCTGCTGACGGAAACCACGCCGGAACAGTTCGGCCAGATCCTGGCGCGCGATGCCGACAAGTACGGCAAGCTGATCAAGGAACTGGGAATCACCGCTGAATGAACGGCAAGCCGACTTCCGTGACGCCGGCGTTGGCCGGCGTACAGGCGATTGCCCTGGCCTATGCCGCCGCCGACTCGGCGGCGGCCTTGCAGGCCATCGACGCCTACGCCCACGCCTCGCTGGAACACACCCTGTGCACCGTCAACCGCTTTGACGCCGCCAGCATGCGCGTGGTGCGCCTGTACAGCTCCAACCCGCAGGCCTATCCACCGGGCGGCAGCAAGGACAAGCGCGACACGCCCTGGGGCCGGCACGTCTTGCTGGAACAGCGCGTGTTCGTGGGCGAAGGGGAAGCCGCCATCCGCGAATTCTTCAACGACCACGACGCCATTCGCAAGCTGGGCCTGCAATCGGTCATCAACGTGCCCGTCGTATACAACGACGTGTGCCTGGGCACGGTGAATTTCCTGATGCCGCGCCCCAAGGTGTCGGACGCCGACGTCGACAACGCCCGCCTGGCGGGCTTGCTGGCGTTGCCGGCGCTGTTGGCGGGACAGCAGGCCAGCTAGATCACTAGATCAACGCCCGCCGGATCCGCGAGGACAGCATGTCGATGATCACCACGAAGGCCACGATGATGATCATCACCGCGCAGGTTTCGGCGTAGCGGAAGCTGCGGATGATTTCCCACAGCACGGTGCCGATGCCGCCGGCACCCACAATGCCCACCACCGACGCCGACCGCACGTTGGATTCAAAGCGGTACAGCGAATACGAAATCCACAGCGGCAGCACTTGTGGAATAACGCCGTAGACGATTTCTTCCAACGCGTTGGCGCCGGTGGCGCGCACGCCTTCGACGGGGCGCGGGTCGATGGCTTCGACGGCTTCCGAAAACAGCTTCGCCAACACACCCGTCGTGTGCACCCACAGGGCCAGCACGCCGGCGAACGGCCCCAGCCCCACGGCCACGATGAACAGCATGGCGAACACCATTTCATTGATGGCGCGGCACGCGTCCATCAGGCGCCGCATCGGCTGGTAGACCCAGGCCGGCACCATGTTCGACGAGCACAGCAGCCCCAGCGGCACGGCCAACACGATGGCCAGGAACGTGCCCCACACGGCGATCTGCACCGTGACGATCATCTCGTCCAGATACATGCGCCAGTCGCGGAAATTGGGCGGAAAGAAGTCCGCGGCAAACTGGGCCATGTTGCCCGAGTCGCGCAAGAGGTCCATGGGCCGCATGTCCGCGCCCTGCCATGACATGACCAGCAGCGCTAGAACGACGGCCCACACAAGCAGCACCGGCAGCGACGAGCGCGGCGCGGTGGGCAGGCGGGGGGAATGAGTGGCAAGGTTCATGGGGTGGGCGGTTCGCTTGAAGACGTTCAAAAAAGGCAGGGCCGGCGCACCTTGCGATGCGCCGGTAATGCAGCGGCGATACGCCGCGCTTATTGCTTGGCGACGGCCGGCTGACCCAGGCTGGCCAGCTTCTTGTCCAGGTCAGCCAGTTGCTGTTGCTTTTCGGTCTGGCTCAGCGTGGTGTCGGATTCGACCTTGGCTTTTTCACGCGCCAGCTCGATCTGGCGAATCGGCACCAGTTGCTGGTTGTCGGACGCGCGGAAGCCCTGATAGGTCAGCGCCTTCAGGTTGGCCATCTCACGCTGGGCGTCCTTGCCCTTGCCGTAGTTGACGAAGAAGTCGCGGATGCGGCCCTTCAGGTCGGCGGGCAGGTCGGAACGCATGACCAGCGGGTCGGCCGGAATCAGCGGCGACTTCCACAGCACGCGCACGCTGTCGTGGGCGTCCTTGCCCGTGTTCAGGCGATAGCGTTCCAGCGCTTCGGTGTTGTTGACGGCCACATCCACCTGCTTGTTGATGACCGACAGCAGGTTGGTTTCATGGTTGCTGGAACGCATGGTCTTGAAGAAGGTCTTGGGTTCGATCTTGTTGGCGGCCCACAGGTAGTAGCCGGGCACGGCGGTGCCGGACGTGGAGTTGGGATCGCCCGCGCCGTAGCTCAGTTTGCCCGGACTCTTCAACACGTCATCCAGCGTCTTCAGGTTGCTGTCCTTGTTGACGATCAAGAGCGACCAATAGCCGGGGTTGCCGTCCTTGTCGATGACCGAGGCGAACACTTCGCCCTTGGCGCGGTCCACGGCTTCGATGGCCGACTTGTTGCCGAACCAGGCCACCTGCACCTTGTTGAAGCGCATGCCTTCGATGATGCCGGCGTAGTCCGACGCGAAGAAGGGTTTGACCGGCACGCCGATGGCGCGGCTCATGTCGTCAATGACGGGCTGCCAGACGGACTTCAGGTTGGTCGATGATTCGGTCGAGATGATGCCGAAGTTCAGCGTCTTGGCCTCTTCCGCGTGGGCTTGCGTGGACAAGGCCGCGGCGGCGATCAGGGTAACGAAGGTTCTGCGTAGCATGGGTGGCTCCGAGGTAGGAAGGGGCAAAGATGCCGCAAGGGCGGCATCAAAAAAAGCAATCAGGCGGCCTGCGCCAGCGTGGGCAGCGCCGCCAGGGCCGGCGACGGCTGCGTGTACTCGGGCAGCAGTTCGCTGAGTTCCGAGCCATACAGGTCGCGCAGCATTTCGGGGGTCAGGTCAGTGGCGCGGCCGTCGTACACGACCTTGCCGTGGCGCAGCGCCACCACGCGTGGGCAGTAGCGCAGGGCCACATCCACCTGGTGCAGCGACACCACCACCGCCACCTTGCGGCTGCGGTTGATCTGGGCCAGCGTGTCCATCACACGGCGCGACGACTCGGGGTCCAGCGATGCAATGGGTTCGTCGGCCAGGATCACGCGCGCGTTCTGCACCAGCGTGCGTGCGATCGCGGCGCGCTGCTGCTGGCCGCCGGACAGCGTCGACGCGCGTTGAAATGCATAGTCGTCTATACCAACTTGGGCAAGCGCTTCCAGCCCCTGGCGCACTTCATCGCGCAGGAACCAGCGCGTCAGGCTGCGCCAGAGCGGCACGCGCGGCAACATGCCGGTCAAGACGTTGGTGATGACCGGCAGGCGGCCCACCAGGTTGAACTGCTGGAACACGAAGCCGATGCCGGCGCGCGCCGCGCGCACGTCACGGCTAAGGCGGCCATTGCGCTGGATGAGCTGGCCGTTGACCGTTACGCTGCCCGTGCCCGACTCACCCGCATCGCCCGCCACGAAACCCGCCAGATGGCGCAACAAGGTGGACTTGCCCGAGCCCGAGGCCCCCAGCAGCGCCACCATTTCGCCGTCGGCCACTTGCAGGCTGACGTTATCCAGCGCCTTGGTCCCGGCATGGAACGTTTTGCTCAAGGCCTGTACTTCGATGGCGTATGTCATCGCCTGATCCCCTTGGATGTGGTCATTGCGGCATTCTGTTTTGGCGGCATGACAGTGCGATGACCCGGCAAGCGGAACCGGCAAGAGAAAAATCAGGGCCGGTAAGCGACTGAAAGATTGCCGTCACAAACCGCTTTGCGGACAGCTTGCGGCAGGCGGCGGCGCAGGTATATTCGAGGTGTTATCCCCATGCCTGGCGCTTATCATGATCAAAGGTTCCTGCCTGTGCGGCCGCGTGGCTTACGAGATCGACGGCCCCCTCACCGATGCCCTGAACTGCCACTGCGTCATGTGCCGCAAGTCGCACGGCGCGGCTTTTCGAAGCCGTGCCTCGGTGCAAGCGGTTGATTTCAAATGGACCAAGGGCGAAAACCACATCACGTGGTATGCCTCGTCGCCGGGCAATTACCGGGGTTTCTGCGAAGCCTGCGGCACGCCCCTGCTCAGCCGCTTCGACCACGCACCCGACGCCTATGGCCTGCCGCTGGGCGCCCTGGACGACGACCCCGGCGTCAAGCCCGCCGCGCACTGCCACGTGGCCAGCAAGGCGCCGTGGTTCGACATCACCGACGATTTACCCCAGTATCCCGACAACTTTCCCGCCGAGATCGAATCGCACCAGCAAACCGTTACATAAACCAGCAAGCGGAAGCGCTGCCGCCCGGCGGCGCGCCCGCTGGGGCTCTGCGGCTTGCGCCCCCGCGGCGCAGAGTCGTTCAGCAGCAACTATCACGGTGCTGCCACGGATAAATACTGGCTAAGCGCAGCGCTTTGCAGTAACATCAGTCCGTGATTTTTCCGCAAAAACCGGGCTTCGGTCACTCTGCGTGCCAACCTGTACTCCTTCGGGCAACGCCCCTAGATACCCAGGCTGCTCCCGGTTTGGTTGAGATAAGCCACTGGATAGTCCAATGGATTACCCACCACGGGATGGCCCGGTTGGACGTCACTGGGGAATCTTGCCGAGCAACCTCACCGAGTGACCTCACTGAGCGATCTCACCCCAGCCCACGCGCCGCAACCCCTGCGCCGCAAGGTATCGCAGCAACGCTCCAACCCGCTTCTTCCGGAGCTGTGCAATTGCACGGCATCGCGACCAAGCCGCGCCCCGCGCGCACATTGCCCACGCTGCGCGAGTATCCGCCATTTCAGACATCCGCTTCGGATGCCGTGGCCTTTACCCGCGCTTGCCCGAACGTTTTACGTTCAACCGCTGGACCTGGTTATCTGTGTCCAACGCGCATGCCGCTTCGTGCGGCGCGTCATGCCGCCGGCCTGGCTGCGCGTATTGATCAAGGAGTAGAGAATGGCTAAAGAAGAACTCATCGAATTGGATGGCATTGTTGACGAAGTGCTGCCCGATAGCCGCTACCGCGTCAAACTGGACAACGGCATCGAAGTCGGCGCTTACGCCTCCGGCCGTATCCGCAAGCACCGCATCCGCATCCTGGCGGGTGACCGTGTCACCCTGGAAATGTCGCCTTATGACCTGACCAAGGGCCGCATCAATTTCCGCCACAAGGACGAACGCGCTCCCGCGCCGCACCGTCCCCAGCAATACCGCCGTTAAGCCAGGGCCTCAGGGCCGGCCTGTTGGCCGGCTCCCCCTGGCTTTTCGTCGCCCGGCCACTGGGCGCACCGCCCTTAAGGCCACGGCGCGACATGCCGTAATGCGTGGAACGTCCGTTCGTGAAAAAATGGCAAGCTGCTCAGGCGCAATGTCTGGCAGGAAACGCATGAAGCAAGATGGATTTCAAAGAAGAATTGCAAGCCGCTGCTGACCAGCTTTCCCTGGCGCGAAGAAAGTTCGCGAAAGGGGAGGAAGGCCTGCGCCTTTTGCATCAGTCGCGCGAGGCGTTCATCAACAGCCTGCGCAATACCGGCCTGACGTACTCCGAAGCCAAGGTCAAGTACGACAACTGCCTGGACGAGCAAGAGGCCGCGCAGCACGACGTGCGCCAGCAGATGGACTATGCCGAGCGCATGCACCAGTACGTGCTGAACAAGATCGCGCAGCAGACGGCCACCGCCTGATGCGCGCGCCGGGCACGCCGGCCCGGCATTGAACCAGCGGAATCAGGGCTTGAAGGCCCCGATGAAAATGGCCGGGTCCACCCGCGCATCGTTCAGGCTGATGTTCCAGTGCAAATGCGGGCCGGTCGCGCGCCCCGTGGCGCCCACCTTGCCCACCAAGCCACCTCGCGGCACCTCGTCGCCCACCTTCACGTCTACGGCCGACATATGGCAGAACATGCTGATGAAGCCCTGGCCGTGGTCGACGAACACGGTCTTGCCGTTGAAGAAATAATCCCCCACCAGCACCACCACGCCCGCCGCCGGCGCCTTGATCGGCGTGCCCGCGGGCACGGCGAAGTCCAGCCCTGAATGCGGATTGCGTTCCTGGCCGTTGAAAAACCGGCGCAGCCCGAACGGGCTGGACAGGCGGCCACCGTTCACGGGGCGGTCCAGCAGCACATTGCTGGGCGTGACCCCGGCGCGATACGTCCGATAGGCCGCAACCTGCTCGGCCAGCTCGCGTTCGATGCGCTTCATGTCGTCTGGATTGGGATCCACCTGGCGCCGATTCTTCAGGGTGATGTGCTGCGCCACGTAGTCCTTGGCGCCCACCTTGAACGCCAGCTTGCGTTCGCCGTTGGCGTCGCGCACCACGGCGTGCTGCTCGCCCGGCTTTACGGTAAGCGGGATGCCCACCACGGCGATCCATTGTTTGCCTTCTTCACGCAGGACCATCACGCGCCGGTCCTGGAACGTGACTTCGGGCGCAATGTCGGCATCGCCCAGCGCCAAGACGGCCACGCCGCCCGGCACCGGGGCATTCAGCTTGCGTGAAATGTAGCCTTGCTGGACAGCCGCCCGCGCGGGCAGCCCCATCAACACGGCCGCGGTCGCAACGCCCAGCCGCAGTACGGCGCGGCGCGAGGTCAAGGCGTTCACAGACACAGGTTCGCAGGCTCGATGATGCTTTGGTCGCGGCGGGCGATGCGCGTCGACAGGCGCGTTTCGGTCTTGCCCTGCCAGGTGGTGGTGGTCAGCACGGCTTCGACGCCCAAGCTGTCTGCCTGGATCAATTCAAATCCATTACGCACCGCCTTCTGCTCGAAGTTGACGCCCATGTTCTTCCAGGCGTTGGCCACGCAGGTCGTGTAGGCCTCGGCTGTGCGCTGGGTGGATCCGTAAAAAACGGGCTCGCGATCACGCACGTCTTTGACGTTGGCGCAGGCCGACAGGGTAGCCAGGACGGTAAGGGACAGGGCAATACGAACCTTCATGACGGGCGAACTCTCAAGCAAAAAGTGGATGGGCGGCCAAAACTATAACGCAGCGCTATCACGCAGCAGCGCCTCAGGAACGGGGCGCGCGGCGGGCCGACTTGGGGCGGAAGGCATCGATGACCTCGGGGCGCGTCTCGGCGTAAGGCCCGCCGATCAGATCGATGCAATACGGGACGGCGGCAAAGATTCCCGGTGCGATGACGGCGCCATCTTCATCCTTCAACCCTTCCAGGGTCTCGCGGATGGACTTCGGCTGCCCCGGCAGATTCACGATCAGCGCGGCATGCGAAGGCGTTTCGCGGATGACGGCGACCTGCCTGGACAGAATGGCCGTGGGCACAAAGCGCAGGCTGATCTGGCGCATCTGTTCCCCGAAACCCGGCATTTCTTTCGTCCCCACGGCCAAGGTGGCCTCGGGGGTAACGTCGCGGCGGGCCGGGCCCGTGCCGCCTGTCGTCAGCACCAGGTCGCAGCCACAGAGGTCGACAAGCTCGATCAGGGTGTCGGAAATGCGCGCGGGTTCGTCAGGAATCAGGCGGTCCACCGCCTGCCAGGGCGATACCAGCGCCGAGCCCAGCCATTCACGCAAGGCGGGCAGGCCCTGATCCTGATAGGCGCCGCTTGAAGCGCGGTCAGAAACGGACACCAGGCCGATGATCAGGTCGTCGGGATGGCGGCGGGCGATTCGGGTTGTGGTGGTCATGGCGTAGGCGTAAGAGAGGAAAAGGGCAGTCCGGGCGGCCAGGCATGGCACGCGACGCGGTCAATCATGGAAATCCAGAAGACAGCCGCGGTGTCGATGCTATCGCATTCTTTCCCAGGCGAACGGTGGCCGGTCCCGTCCACCTGGCTCGTTCCGCCCTGTGGCAAAAAAGCAAATCGGTCCGCGGCCCCATTTACCGCGCTTGTTCGCGCCACAGGCGCTGGATAACATTCGCTAACAAAAATATTCCCGGCTGGCGCGCCCCTTCCCCCCTCTTGGCTTCCATGTTCAAACGACCGTTACGCCAGCACGCGCTGGCCGCCGCGCTGGCCTTGTCGAGCGCCGCTGCCGTGGCCGCGCTTGCCTGGCACGCCTTAGCCTTGAAGACGGAACCCGTGCCCGCCGCGGCACCCGGCATCTACATCCCCAACCTGGGCAACACGCTGCATGAGCAGACGCGCAACCTGTCGCGGCTGAGCCAGGCGCTGCGCACCGGGGACCGGCTCGTGATTCTGGGTTCGTCCGAACTGACCAGCAACGATCTGCGCTTCGTCCCCTACCGCTATCTGGCCGAAGAACTCCAGATGCCCGTGCTGGCCTACGGCCATTCGGGCTTTCAGTCCCTGGGCATGCAATTGGTGCTGGCCGCGCTGGCCGACGATTTGTCGCCAGACTCGCGCGTGGTGGTGATGCTGTCGCCCGGCTGGTTCGACGGCGACGGCGGGCTGGGCGCCGACGAATTCAAGGAACACGCCAACCCGCTGCTGCCCCGTCTGGTGAAGCAGCCCGAAGCCCGTGCCGAGCTGGCGCGCTGGCTACGCGACAAGGGCGACGCGGGCGTGGCATGGTCGATGCTGGCCGAGCAGGCCTATGTGTTCCGCCAGCGCCTGGTCGACCTGTGGGCGCCCGCGCATGCCGCGCCGCCCCCGGAGCGCGAACGCGAAGGCCCCGCGCCCGCCGCCCGCGTGGTGGACTGGGACGCGCTGGCGGAAGAAGCCCAACGCGCAGAGCAGGACCTGATGGCGGGCAACCGCTACGCGGTGCGCGACGATTTCTTCAACAAATACCTGAGCACCATCCCGGAAGGCGGCAAGACCGCCTTTCAGCCGCAGCCCCTGACGGGCCGCGCAGAATTGCGCGAGCTCAATGCGTTGATGGCGTTGCTGCATCAGCGTGGCGTGAATGCGCTGTTTGTGATGCAGCCCCTGCACCCGATGGTATTCAAGGACCTGCATCGGTTTGACCCTGTGCAAAAGGAAGTCGCCGCGCTATGCCAGCGCTACGCGATGACCTGCCTGGACATGTATGACGCGCCCTACGAAGTGGGCATGCTGCGCGACGTGCAGCACCTGGGTGAACTGGGCTGGCTGCGCGTGAACCGGAAGATTGCCGAGGTGTTCCGCCCATGACGCCCGCCCCGGCCCACCAAGGCAGGTTTCGCTGCCCTCCATTGAATTGACGCCCTCATGAAAAGAACGCTTTGGCTGTGCCTGCTGTATCTGGGCGTGCTCGCCGTGCTGCTGATCCAGGCGGACACCGCCGCCAACCTGGGTAAACCGATGGAGATCGAGTTTCAGTACTCGAAATTCTGACGGCCTGGCCCGTCGGAGGGGCGGAATTTGGTTTTCCGACGCAACCAGGCCACGGTCACAAATCTGCAATAATCGGCTCCTCACGCCGGAACCTCGCCCCCCGCCTCCATGTTCGACCTCTTCCACGGCCTAGACCTCTGGGTCGGCCTCAGCCTTGTGCTGGCCCTGACATTCGTCCTGGCCTTCGAATTCATCAATGGTTTCCACGACACGGCCAATGCCGTGGCCACGGTGATCTATACCAAGGCCATGCCGCCGCATCTTGCGGTGGTGCTGTCCGGCATCTTCAACTTCCTGGGCGTGCTGCTGGGCGGCGTGGGGGTGGCCTACGCCATCGTCCACCTGCTGCCGGTGGAGCTGCTGATCAACGTGGATACCGGCCGCGGCCTGGCCATGGTGTTCGCCATGCTGGCGGCCGCCATCGCCTGGAACCTGGGCACCTGGTACTTCGGCATTCCGGCATCCAGCTCGCACACGCTGATCGGCTCGATCCTGGGCGTGGGCCTGGCCAACGCCCTGATCACCGACCTGCCGCTGGCGGACGGCGTGAACTGGGGCAAGGCCATCGACATCGGCATGTCGCTGGTGGCCTCGCCCATCGCCGGCTTCCTGGTGGCGGGCGGCCTGCTGCTGCTGCTCAAGCGCTGGCTGCCGCTGTCGAAAATGCACAAGACGCCGGAGCAGCGCCGCGCCATCGACAATAAAAAGCATCCGCCGTTCTGGAACCGCCTGGTGCTGGTGCTGTCGGCCATGGGCGTGAGCTTCGTGCACGGCTCGAATGACGGCCAGAAAGGCATCGGCCTGATCATGCTGGTGCTGATCGGCATCGTGCCCGCCAACTTCGTGCTGGACACCACCAGCACCACCTACCAGATTGAACGCACGCGCGACGCGGCCAATCACCTGAACGTGTTCTACCACCGCAACGAAGCGATGCTGGGCGACTTCCTGGCGCTCAAGCGCCCGGACGCCACGACGGAACTGCCGCCCACCTTCCGCTGCGACCCCAAGCTGACCGTGCCGACCATTGCGGCGCTGCAAACCGATCTGGCCGGCGTCAGCAACTATGCCGACCTGTCGCCCGAGAAGCGCATCGACGTGCGCCGCTATCTGCTCTGTCTGGACGACACGGCCAAGAAGGTATCCAGCATTGAAGGGCTGCCCGCCCGCGAACGCGCCGACCTGCAACGCCTGCGCGCCGACCTTACCGCCACCACCGAATACGCGCCCTTCTGGGTCATCGTGGCCGTGGCCCTGGCGCTGGGCGCGGGCACCATGGTGGGCTGGCGCCGCGTGGTGCTGACGGTGGGCGAAAAGATCGGCAAGCAAGGCATGACCTACGCGCAGGGCATGTCGGCGCAGGTGACGGCGGTTGCCGCCATCGGGCTGGCCAACGTGTTCAGCCTGCCCGTGTCCACCACCCACGTGCTGTCCTCGGGCGTGGCGGGCACGATGATCGCCAACAAGACCGGCCTGCAAGGCAATACGGTGCGCAACATCCTGCTGGCCTGGGTGCTGACCCTGCCTGCGTCCATGGCGTTGGCGGCCGCGCTGTTCTGGCTTGGCGTTCAGATCTCGGGATAAGGCCACAAACGGCCGCGGGGCAATCCGCGCGGCCGCTGCAACACAGTGGCGACCGCGTCGGGCTTTTCTTGGCACGCGGTCCGCGTCTACCATGGCGCCATGGCTACCCAGACTCCCTCCCCCATCCCGACCCTGCATTACATTTTCGACCCGCTTTGCGGCTGGTGCTATGGCGCCGCCCCGCTGGTGGACGCCGCCCGCGGCGTTGCCGGCCTGCACGTAGCGCCCCACGGCGGCGGCATGATGACGGGCGGCAACCGCCAGCCCGTTACCGATGCGCTGCGCCGCTACGTCATGGCGCACGACGAACGCATCGCCAGCATGAGCGGACAAGCCTTCGGCAAGGACTACTTCGACGGTCTGCTGCGCGACACCGACGCGGTGTTTGATTCCGAGCCCCCCACCACCGCCATCCTGGCTGCCGAAGAACTCGCCGGCCGCGGGCTGGACCTGCTCAAGCGCGTGCAGCACGCGCACTATGTGGAAGGCCGCCGCATCGCCGACTCCGCCGTGCTCAAGACGCTGGCCCGCGAGATCGGTCTGGACGGCGCCACGTTTGATGCCGCGTATGACGCCACCCAGGGCGCGGACACGGCGGCGCACATCGCGGCCAGCCGCCAACTGCTGGCGCAGGTGGGCGGCAGCGGTTTCCCCACGCTGGTGCTTGAACAGCGCGGCATCCGTACCCTGTTGGAACCCGGCCGCTACCTGGGCCGCCCGGAGCAATGGCAGGCAGACCTGCGCAGCCGCATTCAGGCCGGCGGCTGATTGGTCAGGACTCTTCGATGTCGCCGTCGCGTTGCAAGGCCCGGTGCATGGCCGGGCGCGCGGCCAGCCGTTCCAGATAGGCGTTGAACACGGGCGATTCGGGTATCACCTTCACCTGCACCATGTATTGCAGTGACCCGCCCAGCACGATGTCGACGGCCGAAAACCTATCACCCAGAAAATACGGCCGGGCCTGCAGCACCCGGGTCAGCACCTGTTCGACCTCGTCGGCCGACCCCCAACCCGGCCCGCCGTCCTGGTGCGGGCGCTTGAATGCGCGCTCCACCATGGCCGGCTCGAACACGCCAGTGGAATACGCCAACCACGTCAGGTAGGGGCCGCGCTGGGCATCGCCCACCAAGGGCCCCAGCCCTTTTTCAGGGAACAGATCGGTCAGGTACAGCGCGATGGCCGGGGTTTCGAAGATGGGCACGCCGTCGTGCACCAGGGCGGGCACCTTGCGGTGGGGATGGATGTCGATGTAATCGGCGGGCATGTGCCCCGCGCTGTCGGTGCCGCGGATGGACACCATTTCGGTGTCGTAGGGCACGCCCAATTCCTCAAGCAGCCACAACACCCTGAACGACCGCGAGCGCGGCGCATGGTAAAGCGTAAGCATGGTCGGCCTCCTCTGCGTTGGACATCGACCATTTTGCCTTGCGCCGCGCGCGGACGAAAGCCGCCGAAATGACTACTGATCCGCCTCGCCCAGGGCGCGCAACTGCGCTTTCAGGCGCCGTACCTCTTGGCTCAGGTCCAGAATCAGCGCCACCGCGTCCAGGCTGGCGCCAAAGTCGTGCTCCAGCCGGCGCGCGTGCAAGGCGCGCTGCAGGTCCATGCTGTAGAAGCACCATTCCGACGGTTGACGCCCCCTGGCAGTGACGATGCCGACTTCAACCAGTTGGGCCACCCACTCCACTTCCGCATGGCAGGCGCGCGCCAGGTCGTCGGCGCTGAGCGGCTGCGATTTGCCCACGACAGTGGCGCTGGTGATGACAAGTTTGCTCATGATCAGACCCCCATGTGGCGTCGCGGGTTGAACGGCGCCTCCTGCTGCAGCTTGCGGTAGGCCGCCTTGGCCGCATCGCTATCAGCGGGCGGCAGCACCAGGTCCAGTACCAGGTACAGGTCGCCCGGCGGATCTCCCGGTATGCCGCGTCCGCGCAGCCGCAGCTTGCGGCCGTTGCCCGATCCCGCGGGAATGGAGACTTCAACCGTGCCGCCCGGCGTGGGCGCATTCACCTTTGAACCCAGCGCCGCTTCCCAGGGGGCCACCGGCAGCGTCATGTACAGGTCGCGCCCTTCGACGCGATAGCGCGGATGCGGCTTGAAGCGCACCTCAAGGTAAAGGTCGCCGTTTTCGCCGCCGCCATAGCCGGGCATGCCCTGCCCGGACAGCCGGATGAACTGGCCTTCGCGCACGCCCGCCGGAATGCGCACGCTGAGAGTGCGCGTCTGCAGATGCGGTCGGCCTTGCGCGTCCATCTCCATGGCGCGCAGGCTGATGTCGCGCGTGGCGCCATGGATGGCGTCTTCCAGATCAACCTCGATGGCGGCGTGATGGTCGTCGCCGCGCGCGCGGAATTCCTGCTGGCTGGCGCCGCCTGGGCCGGCGCGGTGGCCGCGTTGGCCACGCCCGCCAAACAGCGACGAGAAAAATTCACTGAACTGCGCTTCATCGCCGGGCGCCGCGCCCCGGTGGAATTCAAAGCCTTCGTCCCAGCCGGGAGGCGGCTGGAAGCCGCCATCGGGCGACACGCCCGCCGCCAGGTTGTCATAGGCCAGGCGTTTTTCCTGGTCGCGCAGCACGTCATAGGCTTCGTTGACGTCGCGCATGCGGACTTCGGCGTCGCTTTCCTTGCTGACGTCGGGGTGGTATTTACGGGCGAGCTTGCGGTAGGCGCGCCGGATCTCGTCTTCCGACGCGCTGCGCTCCACCCCCAGAATGCTGTAGTAGTCCTTGAACTCCATATGCAGCTCACCTTAAAGGTTTCGGCCGCTGTGGCGTCGTGCCGCCACAGGCCTGGAATATCAACAAGATAGGGGCTGCGAACCGATTTATCAATGCGCAATATCAGACCAAGCCGTAGATGCGGCATGTCACCCGAGTGGCGTAGTATCTGCTTTTTACCGGCAGCCAAGCGATAGCCGCTGCCCCACTCCACGCAGGATCCACAATGAAGATGAGCAACATCCCCTTCGGCACCACGGACTGGTCCGAAGTCGAACGCACCGAACACGCCGGCGACACCGGCATGGCGTACTGGCGCACCCGCCAATTCGGCGACCTGCGCGTGCGCATGGTGGAATACACGGCGGGCTACCTGGCCGACCACTGGTGCACCAAGGGCCACATCCTTTTCTGTCTGGAAGGCGAGCTGCACACCGAGCTTGAAGACGGCCGCCAATTCGTGCTGACTCCCGGCATGAGCTACCAGGTGGCCGACCAGGCCGAACCGCACCGCTCGTCCACCGCCACGGGCGCGAAGCTCTTCATTATTGACTGATGCGCCCACGCGACACGAAAAATTGCCGTTGCGTTACGCTTTGCCCTTCATGCGGCCCGGCGCCGCATGTCGATTCATTGCCGCATTGCCAGACCCCCGCCTGACCGGAGATTAAAGTGGGCGCCCCGATTACGCTATATGTCGATTCCCAGTTCCTCAGCCCCTACGCCATGTCGGTGTATGTGGCGCTGAGCGAAAAGCAATTGCCTTTCGAAATACGCCCCATCGACCTGAGCGCTGGCGAACAGTGGATGCAACCCTATCAATGCCGCGCGCTGACCGCGCGCGTGCCGGCGCTGACGCATGACGACTTCAATCTGACTGAATCCAGCGTGATCACGGAGTACCTGGACGAGGTCTTCCCGCCCCCCCGACATGCTGCCCTGTATCCGCAAGCCGTCCGCTTCCGCGCCCGCGCCCGCCAATTGCAGGCCTGGTTGCGCAGTGACCTGACCGCCTTGCGCCAGGAACGCCCCACCGAAACCGTGTTCTACGGCGCGACGGGCCAGCCCTTGTCCGACGCGGCGCACGCGGCCTCGGCCAAGCTGCTCCGGGTAGCCAGCCATCTGCTCCCGGCGGGCCAGGCCAATCTGTTTGAACAATGGTGTATCGCCGACCTGGATTTGGCGGTCATGCTGAAGCGCCTGGCCCAGGACGACCTGCCCGACCCCTTGCGCGCTTATGTCGACGCCCAATGGCAGCGCCCATCAGTTCAAAAATGGCTGGAACACAACGCCGCCGCCCGCGACTGACAACGAACCGATGCAAGGCCGTCGAAAACAATAAAAAGGGACGGCTTGATTCGCTCCGGATTACCGAGTTTTAATCGCTGAAATGTTGCGGCGCAGCATTCGTTGCGGTGTAATGGTGAGGTCAACTTAGCCGGCTCCACTTGGGGCCGGTCCGACGGTCTTTCGCCGTCGGGCGCCACTTACAGGAGATCGCCATGGCCGATTCCGGCAACGATCGCGTCCCCACCCCGTCCTTCAATCCCTGGACGGCCGCCTACGAATATGCCGTGGATGCCTGGCAACGTGGCGTGCTCTACGCCGACGTGCTGCGCCAGCGCGGCAACCAGTACCACGAACACATGGCCAAGCGCGCCCCCAACGTGCTGAGCATGGAGTTCGAACTGGTGATGGATGGCCGCGAGCTGCCCCGCCCCGTCAACTACGGGCTGTTGCGCATCCAGCCGCCCGAAGGCGTGGAAACCGACCCGATCAAGCGCCCCTTCCTGGTGGTGGATCCGCGCGCCGGGCACGGCCCGGGCATCGGCGGCTTCAAGCCGGAAAGCGAAATTGGCGTGGCGGTGCGAGCCGGACACCCCTGCTACTTCGCCACCTTCCTGCCGCAGCCCATGCCGGAACAGACCGTCGAAGACGTGATGATGGCCGAAGCCCGCTTCCTGGAAGAGATCATCGCGCTGCACCCCGACGCAGAAGGCAAGCCCGTGGTGGTGGCCAATTGCCAGGCCGGCTGGCAGATCATGATGACCGCCGCCGTGCGCCCCGAACTGTTCGGCCCCATCATCGTGGCTGGTGCCCCGCTGTCGTACTGGGCGGGCTGGCGCGGCATGAATCCCATGCGCTATTCCGGCGGCCTGTTGGGCGGCAGCTGGTTGACGGCGATGACCAGCGACCTGGGCAACGGCAAATTCGACGGCGCCTGGCTGGTGCAGAACTTCGAAAACCTGAATCCGGCCAACACCTTGTGGTCCAAGCAGTACAACCTGTATTCCAAGGTGGACACCGAAGCCGACCGCTACCTGAGCTTTGAAAAATGGTGGGGCGGCCACGTTTTCCTGAACGGCCCCGAAATCCAGTACATCGTCGACAACCTGTTCGTGGGCAACCGCCTGGCGACCGCGGGCCTGGTCACCTCCGACGGCATCCGTATCGACCTGCGCAATATCCGTTCGCCCATCGTGGTGTTCTGCTCCAAGGGCGACAACATCACGCCCCCGCCGCAGGCGCTGGGCTGGATCCCCGACCTTTATCAGAACGAAGCCGAAGTGCTGGCCCACGGGCAGACCATCGTCTATGCCGTGCATGAGAGCATTGGCCACCTGGGCATCTTCGTGTCGGGCAGCGTGGCCCGCAAGGAACACCAGGAATTCACGTCGAACATCGACATGATCGACGTGCTCCCGCCCGGCATCTACCAGGCGGAAATCGCCGACAAAACGCCCGACACGCCCAATGCCGACCTGGCGTTTGGCAACTACGTGCTGTCGTTCGAGCAGCGCACGCTGGACGATGTGCGCACCATTGTCGACCGCAAGGAAGAAGACGATAAGCGCTTTGCCGCCGTGGCACGCATCTCGGACATCAACCTGGGCATGTACCGCAGCTTCATGCAGCCCTGGCTGCGCGCGCTGGTCACGCCGCAATCGGCGGAATGGTCGCAGCGCCTGCATCCGTTGCGCTTGCCGTATGAGTTGATCTCGGACCGCAACCCGGCCATCGCCCCCATCGCGAAGGTTGCCGAACAGGTGCGCGCGCACCGCCAGCCGGTGTCCGAGTCCAACCCGTTCCTGATGGCGCAGGAAATGTTTTCCAACTGGGTCGAGACCAGCCTGAACATCTGGCAGGAAATGCGCGATTCGGCGGACGAACGCACCTTCATGGGCGTATACGGTTCGCCGCTGGTGCAGGACCTGGCCGGGCTGGGTGCGCGTTCCGGCCCGCCGCGCAAGCACCCCGGCGTGTCGCCCGAACACCGCCGCTTCATGGAAGAGCGCACCGCCGATCTGCGTTCGTTGCTGCAAGAAGGCGGCTTGCGCGTGGCGGCCATCCGCATGCTGCTGTATGTGTCGGGGGCCGAGGGCGGCCTGGACGAACGCAGCTTTGCGCTGATCCGCAAAGTGCGCGCCGAATCCGACAACGCCATGACCTTGCAGGAATTCAAGGACACCATCCGCGACCAGGCATTGATCCTGACGCTGGATTCCGACGCCGCCATCCAGGCCATGCCGCGCCTGTTGGAGAAGTCGTCCGCCGCCGCGATCCGCGACGCGCTGAAAACGATGAAGCACGTGCTGGAAGCCGCTGAACCGCTTAGCCCGGCGGCACGTGACAGCCTGACGGAAATGGAGCGCATCTTCGAAGCTGCCGAACGTCGTGCCCAGAAGCGCGCCCAGGCGGATGCGCCCGCCCAACTGGAAGCCGAGCCCGCCCCCACCGCCCCCGCGTTGAATCTGATCGACGCGGCCGCACAGGTGCCGTCCAAGACCGCCCAGCCGCATCCGGCGGCGGCAAAGTCAGCGACGAAGGTGGCGACGAAGGCCGCAACCAAGGCAGTAACCCGGACGGCATCGAAGGCGACTACGAAGGCAGTACCGAAGACCGCAACGGAGGCGGCACCCAAGGCAGCAACGAAAGCAGCCAAGCCCGCCGCAAAGCGCAGCACAAAAGCCGCCGCGCAACCCGCTAAACAACCCGCCAAGGCCAAACGCGCATGACACTGACCACGTCCACGCATTACGACACGCTGATCGCCCGCGCGCAGACGCTGGAACCGGCCTTCTGCGCCATCGCCCACCCCTGCGACGAACCCTCGCTGTCCGCCGCGCTGGAAGCCCGCGACCTGGGCCTCTTGCACCCCATCCTGGTGGGGCCGGAAAAGAAGATCCGCGACACGGCGGCCCAGTTCAATCTGAACCTGGGCGATGCACGCATTGTTGACGCGCCGCATAGCCACGCCGCCGCCGAAACCGCCGTGGCGCTGGTGCGCAATGGCGAGGCCACGCTGCTGATGAAAGGCAGCCTGCACACCGATGAACTGATGCACGAGGTCGTTGCGCGCACGACGGGCTTGCGCACCAGCCGCCGCATCAGCCATGTTTTCATCATGGAAGTGCCCACCTATGCCGGCCCGCTGTTCATCACGGACGCGGCCATCAACATCTTCCCTGACCTGGAAACCAAGGCCGACATCATCCGCAACGTGATCGACCTGCATCAAGGGCTGGGGCTGGGTGAGCCGCGCGTGGCGATCCTGTCGGCGGTGGAGCAGGTCACGCCCAACATTCCCAGCACCATCGAAGCGGCCGCCTTGTGCAAGATGGCCGACCGTGGCCAGATCACGGGCGGCCTGCTGGACGGCCCGCTGGCGCTGGACAACGCCATCAGCCCGGACGCCGCGCGCATCAAGGGCATACGCTCGCCCGTGGCGGGTGTGGCGCAGGTGCTGGTGGTGCCCGACCTGGAAGCGGGCAATATGCTGGCCAAGAACCTGACGTTCCTGGCCAATGCCGAAGCGGCCGGCATTGTGCTGGGCGCGCGCGTGCCCATCATCTTGACCAGCCGCGCCGACAGCCCGCGTTCGCGACTGGCATCGTGCGCGGTGGCGGCCATCTACGCGCACCATCTCAGCCAGTTGGCGGCCCGCCCCCTGGCCTGATCCATCCGCATCACCGCTACCGGACTCCAGAGCCATGAGTGATACCAGCGACACCATCCTCGTCATCAACGCCGGCAGTTCCAGCATCAAGTTCTACCTGTACGACATCGACGGCCAGCAGGAACTGGCGCCACGCCTGGGCGGCCAGTTGGAAGGCATCGGCACCTCGCACCCGAAGCTGCGGGTACGCGATGCGGCGGGCCGGACCTTGCTGGAACGCGACGTTGCCCCGAGCCACGCCCCCGACGTGCCCAACGCCCAGGAAGTGGTCGGCACCTGGTTGAGCGGCCACCTGGGCGGCGCGCCGCTGGCGGTGGGACACCGCGTGGTGCACGGCGGGCCGGACCTTTCCGAACCGGTGCTCATCGACGATAGCGTGCTGGCCAAGCTGGACACCTTCACGCCGCTTGCGCCGCTGCATCAGCCCAACAACCTGGCGCCCATCCGCGTGATCCGTGAACGCCGCCCGTGGATTCCACAGGTAGCCTGCTTCGACACGGCATTTCACCGCAGCCATTCCGACGTGGCCGATCGCTACGCGCTGCCCGAATCGCTGTACCAGGAAGGCGTGCGCCGCTACGGCTTTCATGGGCTGTCCTATGAATACATCGCGCAGCGCTTGAAGCAGGCGCTGCCCGAGCTGGCAATGGGCAAGATCATCACCGCGCACCTGGGGTCGGGCGTGTCCGCCTGCGCCATCCATGAAGGCAAGAGCGTGGACAGCACGATGGGCTTCACCGCGCTGGAAGGCCTGCCCATGGGCACGCGCCCCGGCCGGCTGGACGCGGGCGTGGTGCTGTGGATGATGGAACGCGGCATGGACCATGACCAGATCGAGCATCTGCTCTATCACGACTGCGGCATGAAGGGTCTGTCGGGCATCAGCAACGACATGCGCGAACTGCTGGCCAGCGATGCGCCCGCCGCGCAATTGGCGCTGAAGTATTTCGCGTGGCGCGTGGCCGAAGGCATGATCGGCCTGGGCTGCGCCATGAACGGCATCGACGGCATTGTGTTCACGGCCGGCGTGGGCGAGAACTCACCCCAGATCCGCCAGATGATCGCTGACCATTGGGGCTGGCTGGGCATCAAGCTGGACCCCGAACGCAATGCCCATCAAGGCCCCCGCATTTCCAGCGACGACAGCCGCATCGGCGTGTATGTGGTCCGCACCAACGAAGAACTGATCATCGCCCAGCACACGCTGGCCCTGGTACGCCAACGATGAGTACGCCAACCATGAACGCCCCCATCCCGAACCCGGCGTTGCCGCTGGCTGGCAAGCGCGGCCTGGTGACCGGCATCGCCAACGCCGATTCCATCGCCTGGGGCTGCGCCAAGGCGTTTCGTGCGATGGGTGCAGAACTGGCGGTGACCTATCTGAACGACAAGGCCCTGCCCCACGTCGAGCCGCTGGCCAGGCAGGTGGATGCGCCGCTGCTGATGCCGCTAAACCTATTGAACGACGGCGAACTGGAAGCCGTGTTCGACCGCATCACGGCCGAATGGGGCCACCTGGACTTCGTGCTGCACTCCATTGCCTTCGCCCCGCGCGACGACCTGCATGGCCGCGTGACGGACTGCTCGCGCGAGGGCTTTCTGCAAGCCATGGACGTATCGTGCTGGTCGTTCATCCGCATGGCGAAACTGGCCGAACCGCTGATGGCCAAGGGCGGCGCTCTCTTCTGCATGAGCTATTACGGCTCGCAGATGGTGGTGGAGCACTACAACATGATGGGCCCGGTAAAGGCGGCGCTGGAATCCGCCACGCGCTATCTGGCCGCTGAACTCGGCCCGCAAGGCATCCGCGTGCATGCGATTTCACCCGGGCCGCTGAAAACGCGCGCCGCCTCTGGCATTGCGGAATTCGACGCGCTGCTGGACCGCGCGCAAGCCAAGGCGCCCGCGCGCAGCCTGGTGTCCATCGACGATGTGGGCGAAGCCACCGCGTGGCTGGCCACCGACGCCGCGCGGCGCATGACCGGACAAACGCTGTACATCGACGGCGGTTATCACATCATCGATTAGGCTCAGGCCAGCGTGTCCGGCGGCCCCTGGCGGCGCCGCTCAATCGCTTCCACCGCCTGCTCGGGGCTGCCGAAGATATTGTCGCGGCCAATCTTCTTGACCAGACCCGAGCGCTCAAGCGCCATGCGGAACTGGCCGTGGCCGCCCGCCACCAGCATGGTGATATGGCGGTCGTCCAATTCGCGCTTCAGTTCATACAAGGCTTCCACCGCATCGGCATCAGCCTGCGTCATGGCTTCGGCGTCCAACACGAACCAGGTGGCATCGCCCGCCTGTTCCATGACTTCGCGCGCGCGCCGACGGAAAGCGTCGGCATTGAAGAACCAGACCGACGATTCGAACAGCCAGATCACCACGCCCGGCACGGGCTGCGCGTCGGGGTTCAGGTGCAACTTGCCCAATACATATTCACCCGGCAGCCGGCCCAAGAGCGCGTCGCGCGGGTTGCCCGACACATACATGGCATACAGCAAGGTCGCGCCCACCGACACCGCCACGCCCTGCAACACGCCAAAGCCCACCACGCCCACTGCCGCCAACACACCGAACGCCAGTTCGATGCGCGAAATGCGCGCCAGGCGCATGAATGCCTTGACGTCGAACAGGCTGGCCGCGGCCAACAGCAAGATCGCAGACAGCACAGCTTGCGGCAGCCAGTACAACGGCGCGCTCAACAAGCCCACGACAATCGCCAAGGCGACGGCCGCGCTGACACTGACCAGCGGCGACGAACCGCCGGCCACCAGCCCCACCGCCGTGCGCGAATCCGCGCCTGTCACGACAAAGCCTTGGAACAGGCCCGCCGCCACATTGGCCGCGCCGAAGCCCACCAGTTCGCGGTTGGGGTCCACATGTTCGCCGGTGCGGGCGGCAAAGCTGCGCGCCGTAACGATGCCGCTGGAAAAACTGACCACCAACACCCCCGCCGCGCCCAGGAGCATGCTGTCCACGCCTTCCAGCCGCACGGGCAGGCTGATGCCCGGCAAGCCGGCCGGTACCTCACCCACCACCGCAATGCCCAGGCTGGGAAAATCAAACAGCCACGACAACAGACAGCCCCCCACCACCAGCAGGATCGGGCCGGGCCAGGTTGGCCGCCAGTGTTTGACACCCAACAGCAACGCACACGAGGCCAGCCCCAGGATCAGGGTCGGAATCTGGATTTCCTGCACGCGCCGGGACAGTTCCAGAAACGGATGCACCAGCCCGGTGTTACGCAGCCCCACGCCTGTCAGCCCGCTCATTTGCGACACGGCCAACGTAATTGCCACGCCGGCCATATAGCCGATCAAGACGGGGCGCGACAGCAGATTGGCCAGCACGCCCAGCCGCAACACGCGGGCGATCAGGCAGCCCACGCCCACGGTCAGCGCAATGCCGGTGGCCGCCACCAGCCGGTCTTCGGGGGAGGTCAGCGCCATGCCAGTGAGGGTGGCGGCGATCAGCGTGCAGGTGGCGGTGTCCGGCCCCACGACCAAGGTGCGCGACGAACCAAACAGCGCATAGCCCAGCATGCCGGCGATGGCGGCCCACAGGCCGGCGACGGGGGGCACGCCCATCATCGCGGCATAGGCCAGGCCCACCGGCAAGGCCACGGCCGCCACGCTCAGCCCAGCCATGACATCGCGCCGCGCCGAGTCTCGAGTGATGCCTCGGAAGTTGTTCAGGCCGGGAAAGAGACGGTAGTTCATGATGCTGCGAGACGACCTGATTGATGATGTTGCGCGATGGGCAGAGAGACCGCAAAGGCTACACCAAGCGACGCGCTTTGAACCGGATCCACATCAACAAGCCGGTGCATTTCATTCCTTTTTAGAATGAAGATCGTTGCATATTTATCTCTTTTATCGAAAAGCAGGATTGCGTAGAGTCCCCGCACAAGAAAAGCGGCACCCCGCCGCGTATTGCACACCGACATGGCCCGCCCCGCATCGATCACCCGACGCGAAGGACAGGGCCGGCACTTCTGGAGACTTGATGTCCTACACGTTCCTGCGCCGCGCCAGCCGCGCGCTTATTCTGGCCGCCTTTGCCGCGGGCGTTGCCCCGGCCGTACAGGCGCAAGCCTACCCCGACCGCCCCATCAAACTCGTCGTGCCTTGGCCGCCGGGCGGCGCAACCGATTCGTTGGGCCGCCTGTTGGCGCAGCGCCTGTCCGAACGACTGGGCCAGACGGTGATCGTGGACAACAAGGCAGGCGCGGGCGGCAACATCGGCACCGCGTCCTTCGTGCGTGAAAAGGCCGACGGCTACACGCTGTTGATGGCCACCAGTTCCACCAACGCGGCCAATCCGCACCTGTATGCGCGCCTGGGCTTCGATGCCGCAAAGGACTTCGCGCCGGTCGCCTTCGTGGCCGAGATTCCCAACATTCTTGAAGTGCCGAAGCAGTCGCCTTTTAAGTCGGTCGCCGACCTGGTGGCGGCGGCCAAGGCAGAACCGGGCAAATTGAATTACGGCTCGGGCGGCGTTGGCTCGTCACAGCATCTGGCGGGTTCGATGTTCAAGCATCTGACGGGCGCGGATGTGATGCACATTCCGTACAAGGGCAGTGGCCCGGCGGTGTCGGACCTGCTGGCCGGACAAGTCGACATGATGCTGGACACCGGTTCGCTGGCCCAGGTACAGGCGGGCGCCCTGCGCGCACTGGCCGTGGCTTCGCACCAGCGCCTGCCAGCCCTGCCGAATGTGCCCACGTTCGAGGAGGCGGGCGTGCCGAAGATGTTTGCGTCGGCGTGGTACGGCATCGTGGCCCCGGCGGGCACGCCGAAAGACGTGGTGCAGCGCCTGAACCGGGAAGTCAATGCGGTCGTCGCCACCCCGGAGGTAAAGCAGCGCATGGAGAACATGGGCGCGCTGGTGCCGGCCGGCCAATCGCCGGAACAGTTCGGCGCGTTCATCCAATCGGAAATCAAGCGCTACGCAGAAATCGTGAAAATCTCCGGCGCCAAAATGGAATAAGGCGGGTCGGCTAAAAACCGGTCTTCAATGGCACGTAGGATGGGTGCAGCGCGAGCCGAACCTAAAGAAGAACACCAGCCCCAAACGCGCGAAACCCATCAAGCAGCATAGGCGCAATGGCTAATTCAGCCACATGCGTATGCCGCTTGATGGGTTTCGCGCGATAAGTTGCAGCGCTATTTCAGAGACCGTCTCGCGCTACACCCATCCTACGATGGGACGTTGCGCGATGGCTCCACCGCTTACGCCGCGCGCGCTTCCAGCACGGCCACGGCCGGCAGGGTCTTGCCTTCCAGGAATTCCAGGAAGGCGCCGCCGCCCGTCGAGATGTAGCCGACTTGTTCGCCGATGCCGTACTTGGCGATGGCGGCCAGCGTGTCGCCGCCGCCCGCGATCGAAAAGCCGTCGGACTCCGCAATCGCGCGCGCCACCACTTCGGTGCCGTTGGCGAACTGGTCGAATTCGAACACGCCCACCGGGCCGTTCCAGACGATGGTGCCGGCTTTCTTCAGGATCTCGGCCAACTGCGCCGCGGTCTGCGGGCCGATGTCCAGGATCATGTCGTCGTCGGCCACATCGGTGGCGGCCTTGACCGTCGCTTCGGCGTCCGCGCCGAACGCCTTGGCGCACACCACGTCCACCGGAATCGGCACGGCCGCGCCGCGCTGCTTCATCATGTCGATCACGGCGCGCGCCTGCTCAACCTGGTCAGGTTCCGCCAGCGACTTGCCGATGGGCAGCCCGGCGGCCAGCAAGAAGGTGTTGGCGATGCCGCCGCCCACCACCAACTGGTCAACCTTGTCGGCCAGCGATTGCAGGATGGACAGCTTGGTCGACACCTTCGAGCCGCCCACAATCGCCACCAGCGGGCGCTTGGGTTCGTGCAGCGCACGGCCCAGGGCGTCGAGTTCGGCTGCCAGCAAGGGGCCGGCGCAGGCCACGGGCGCAAAGCGCGCGATGCCGTGCGTGGTGGCTTCGGCGCGGTGGGCGGTGCCGAAGGCGTCGTTGACATACACGTCGCACAGCGCGGCCATCTTCTTGGCCAGTGCTTCGTCGTCTTTCTTTTCGCCGACGTTCACGCGGCAGTTTTCCAGCAGCACGACCTGGCCGTGGTCCACTTGCACGCCATCGACCCAGTCACGCACCAATTGCACGGGCATGCCCAGCAATTCGGACAGGCGCTGGCCGACCTTGGCCAACGAATCGGCCTCGGTCAGCACGCCTTCTTTCGGGCGGCCCAGGTGGGACGTGACCATCACGGCGGCGCCGGCGTCCAGCGCCAGGCGAATGCCCGGCACGGACGCGCGGATGCGCGTGTCTTCGGAAATGCGGCCGGCGTCGTCGAACGGCACGTTCAAGTCGGCGCGGATAAACACACGCTTGCCGGACAGGGCGCCGGACTTGGCCAGCGCGGACAGGGTATTGACCTTGGACATATTTGCTTTCCTACGATAGGCGAACAAAGGGGACGAACCCATTTTCCGCATTGGCGGAAAACAAATCCGTCCCCTATGGACTGACCGTGTTGCTTACTTGGCCGACATCAGCGCGACGGTGGTGTCGAGCATGCGGTTCGAGAAGCCCCACTCGTTGTCGTACCAGGACGAGACCTTGACCAGACGGCCCGAGACCTTGGTCAGCGACGCGTCAACGGTGCTGGAGGCCGGGTTGTGGTTGTAGTCCACCGAAACCAGGGGCTCGGTGTTGTAGTCCAGGATGCCCTTCAACTCGCCTTCCGACGCGGCCTTCAGGATGCTGTTCACTTCTTCGGCGGTCGTGTCGCGGCTGGCCACGAACGACAGGTCAACCAGCGACACGTTGATGGTCGGGACGCGGATGGCGTAGCCGTCCAGCTTGCCGTTCAGTTCCGGCAGCACCAGGCCCACGGCGGCGGCGGCGCCGGTCTTCGTGGGAATCATGCTCATGGTGGCCGAACGCGCGCGGCGCAGGTCTTCGTGGTAGACGTCGGTCAGGACCTGGTCGTTGGTGTAGGCGTGAACGGTCGTCATCAGGCCGTTTTCCAAGCCCAGCTTGTCGTTCAGCGGCTTGACCAGCGGGGCCAGGCAGTTGGTGGTGCAGGACGCGTTCGAGATGACGGTGTCGGTCGACTTCAGCACGCCGTGGTTCACGCCGAACACGATGGTGGCGTCCACATCCTTGCCGCCCGGGGCCGAGATGATGACTTTCTTGGCGCCGCCCTTGATGTGCGCGCCGGCCTTTTCCTTGGTCGTGAAGAAGCCCGTGCATTCCAGGACCACGTCAACCTTGAGCTCGCCCCAGGGCAGTTCAGCCGGGTTGCGGTTGGCCAGCACGCGGATCTTGTCGCCGTTGACGACCATGAAGTCGCCGTCGACTTCGACGGTGCCCGGGAACTTGCCGTGGGCGGTGTCGTAGCGCGTCAAGTGCGCGTTCGTCTTGGGATCACCCAGGTCGTTGATGGCGACGATTTCGATATCGTGCTTCTTGCCACCTTCGTAGTGGGCACGCAGGATGTTGCGGCCGATGCGACCGTAACCATTGATGGCGACGCGAATAGTCATACTAAGCTCCCTTTTTTACAAAACCTGTTTGACGGTCTCGGCCACCTTGTCGGCGGTCAGCCCGAAGAACTTGAACAATGCGCCGGCCGGGGCGGACTCACCGTAGCGGTCGATGCCGACCACGGCGCCTTCCAGGCCCACGTACTTGTGCCAGAAGGCGGTCACGCCGGCTTCGACAGCCACGCGCGGCAGGCCCTTGGGCAGCACGGATTGTTTCCAGGCGGCGTCCTGCTTGTCGAATACGTCGGTGCTGGGCATGGAGACCACGCGCACGGCGATGCCTTCCTTAGCCAGTTGGGCTTGCGCGTCCAGCGCAATGGCCACTTCCGAGCCGGTGGCGATGATGACGGCGCGGGCGCCTTCGGCATCACGCAGCACGTAGCCGCCGCGCGCGATGGCGTCCACGGTGGCGGCATCGCGCGGCACGAACGGCAGGTTCTGGCGCGACAGCAACAGGGCCGTCGGGCCGCCGTCATGCACGTCCATGCCGATGCTGGTCGGGCGGGTCACGGCGGCGTTCCAGGCCACGGCGGTTTCGGCCGTATCGCAAGGACGCCACAGGGACAGGTTGGGAATCAAACGCAGGCTGGCCGCGTGTTCGATGGATTGGTGGGTCGGGCCGTCTTCGCCCAGGCCGATCGAATCGTGGGTGAACACATGCACCACGCGCTGCTTCATCAGCGCGGCCATGCGGATGGCGTTGCGCGAGTAGTCAGAGAACGTCAGGAAGGTGCCGCCGAAAGGCAGGTAACCGCCGTGCAAGGCCACGCCGTTCATGATGGCGGCCATGCCGAATTCGCGCACGCCGTAGTTGATGTGGCGGCCGAACTGAATGCCCTTTTCGCCCGCGCGAACGGCGGCAACGCCCTTCCAGTCGGTGAAGTTGGAACCGGTCAGGTCGGCCGAGCCGCCCAGCATTTCGGGCAGCAGCGGCGCCAGCGCGGCGATCGCGAATTGCGAAGCCTTGCGGGTGGCGACCGTTTCGGCCTTTTCCAGGGTCGAGGCCAGGAAGGCCTTGAACTGGTCGGCGTAGCCCTCGGGCATTTCGCCCTTCATGCGGCGCGTGAATTCAGCGGCTTCGGCGGGGAACGCGGCGGCGTAGGCGTCAAACGCGGTCTGCCATTCGGCTTGGGCCGCGGCGCCCTGCTTGCGGCCATCCCAGCCGTCGTATACGTCTTGCGGAATCTGGAACGGTTCCGACGACCAGCCCAGCGCGGCGCGCGTGGCGGCGATTTCGTCCTTGCCCAGCGGCGCGCCGTGCACGTTGTGCGTGCCGGCCATGTTGGGCGAACCCTTGCCGATGACGGTGCGGCAGATCACCAGCGTGGGCTTTTCCGATTGCGAACGCGCGGCCTTGATGGCGGCGTCCACGGCGGCGACGTCGTGGCCGTCTACGCCACGGATCACGTTCCAGCCGTAGCCTTCGAAGCGCTTGGCGGTGTCGTCGGCGAACCAGTGTTCAACGTGGCCGTCGATGGAGATGCCGTTGTCGTCATACAGCACGACCAGCTTGGACAGCTTCAACGTGCCGGCCAGCGAGCACACTTCGTGCGAGATGCCTTCCATCAGGCAGCCGTCGCCGGTGAAGGCGTAGGTGTGGTGGTCAACGATGGTGTGGCCGGGCTTGTTGAATTCAGCCGCCAGCAGCGCTTCGGCCAGCGCCATGCCCACGGCGTTGCCCAGGCCCTGGCCCAACGGGCCGGTGGTGGTTTCCACGCCCGGGGTGATGCCCACTTCGGGGTGGCCCGGCGTCTTGGAATGCAGCTGGCGGAAATTCTTGAGCTCGTCGATCGACAGGTCGTAACCGGTCAGGTGCAAGAGCGCGTAGATCAGCATCGAGCCGTGGCCGTTGGACAGCACGAAGCGGTCGCGGTTGGCCCAGGCGGGATCGTTGGGGTTGTGGCGCAGGTTGCCCGTCCACAAGGCCTGGGCGATTTCCGCCATGCCCATGGGAGCACCCGGATGCCCGGAGTTCGCTTGTTGCACAGCATCCATCGCGAGGGCGCGGATGGCATCCGCCAAGGCAAGTTTAGGGGCGGTCGGATTGCTCATTCGGAAGGCTCTTTGAAGCTGGCGCGCCTAAGGGGAATATAGGGGCCAGTTGAGTGGGTTGCGAAGCAGACGATTTTAGCATCAGGGGATTTCCCTCACGCCATCGCTCTTAAGCCCGATGTAATGAAGCGTATCGCCCCAGGGGAAATATCAGCGTAGCTCCCACAATTGCGGGAAAGTGGTCCGACATTCAGCATGGTGCCCTGTACCTCTCTGATGGAGTCCCCTACCATGGGCCTCATGCTGAACCTGACCATCCCCGTTGAAGGCATCATGGCCTTGCGCACCGCTCTGGGCGAAGAGCGTGCCTTTGCTTTGGCGCGCGCGCTGGAGCACGCCCAGATCAAGGGCGAAGCCGAACTGGTAGCGAGTATTTACGCAAAATCCGAGGCGTCGCTGAAGGAGACGCAACGCGCGCTTCAGGAACAAATCGCCCAACTGCCCAACCGCGAAGAGCTTAAGCGTTTCGCCACGCACGAAGACCTGGCTGACCTGCGCGCCCAGTTCATGCGGCTGGACAAGAAAATGACGGTGGGGTTTCTGACGCTGCTGGGCCTGAACCTGGCGTCCAGCGCCCCGACCTTCCTGGAATGGGGGGTCAAGGTGGTAGGCTACGCGCTCAAATAACCTGATCGCCCGCCCCCCGCGCCCGAACGCCCATGTCCGCCCCCCGATTTTTCTGCGACATCCCCCTTGTTGCCGGCTCCCGTGTCGCCTTGCCGGACGCCCTGGCGCACCATGCGTTGCGCGTGCTGCGGCTGAAAGCCGGCGAAACCGTCGTGCTGTTCAATGGACAGGGTGGTGAGTACGACGCCGTGCTTGAGGTGGATGGCAAGGCAGGCTTCGCCACGCTGGGCGACTTCAACCCCCGTGAAGCCGAGCTTGCCGGGCGCATCACGCTGGTACAGGGCTTGCCGTCGGGCGACAAGATGGATTGGGTGGTGGAAAAGGCGGTGGAGCTGGGCGCGGCCCGTGTCAGCCCGATTGCCGCGCAACGCAGCGTGTTGCAGTTGTCCGGGCCTCGGCTGGACAAACGGGTCGCTCATTGGCAGCGCATTGCACAATCCGCCAGTGAGCAGTGCGGCCGTAACCGCCTGATGACGGTGGATGCACCGCAAACGCTGGCTGACTGGCTGGCCCAGCCGGCTGATGGATTGCGCCTCTTGTGTCATCCGGAAGCCACTGACGATCTGGCCGGCAAGCTGCGAGCCACGCCCGACTTACCGGCGCTGACCTTGCTGGTGGGCCCCGAAGGCGGATGGTCGGACAAGGAACTGGATCTGGCCCGCCAGGCGGGCGTGCAGGCCGTGCGATTTGGCCCGCGCGTGCTGCGCACCGAGACGGCCGGGCTGGCGCTGCTGGCGGCAGTCAGCGCATTGATGGGCTGGTAGCCGTCCAAGTCCTGGAGCCGGGCACGAGCACAAGCACAAGCACACGCCGCGGCATTGCCGCCCCCGCCAAGCGGTCAGAAAGATAAACAGCTAATCGTTCTCGCCGTAAGGGGCCGCCGCGATGCCGGGTTCCGGGTCGGGGTGGCGGCCCGCGTGTTCTATGACAAACGCAAAGATGCGGCCATTTTCACGCGCAAAATCGGCAGCGTCCGAACACACGGTTTCAATTTTGGCGGCGTCTTCTTCCAGCACCGGGTCGCCCGAGTGCAGCCGGTACAACCACAACACGACGCCCGTCTTGTGATCCAGGACCGTATCGCACAGGCAGTCGTACAGGGCATCCAGGTTGCCGCCGAAGTATTCGGGAAAGTCCACCGCCTTGACGATGGCGCGCAGTACCGCGGAACGGCTGCGGGCGGGGTCACAGTTGGCAACGAACAAGGACAGGCCAAGCTCGTGCGAGGCGTCAACGACGGCCTTCTTGTCCAGCCCCTCATGAGGCAGCGCTCCCCCGCGCAGAAGCTGCTTCTGCAACGTAGATTGGCCATTGCGCGTCATGCCTGAGCCTCCTTGAAAAAGGCGATCACTTCTTCGTTACGCTGCATCGTATCGGCATAACCCAGTTCAATCAATCGCTTGGTGTAGCTGGATTCGAACAGCAGATACGACATCAGCGCACCGCCCCCAGGACGGCCTGGATCGGACGATACACCGAGTACGCGAAAAAGGGCACGCGCTTGTGCGGGCATGTCTTGCAGGTGCTCTAGCGCCATCGTGTCCAGCGACTGGCTGGGGGTGATGGTCAGCACCTGGATGCGGCGCACATTGACCTGGACGCCGTCCGGCGTGGCATGCTCCATCAGGGCATTGATGCGCTCAAGCCGTTCCACGTCCACCGACAAACCATCCAGGAAGATGCTGGACAGCGCATGCCCGCCCACTTGCGCCAGGGATGGATACGGTGGGGAATCTTCGCGGTTCTCCGGGTGGGTATCGTCGCGAAAGCCGGTGCCGATCACCATGACGCGGTGCGCGCCCAGATGTATGGCCGGGCTGATCGGCGCCAACTGGCGCATGGACCCGTCGCCGCACCATTCGCCTTTGCCATGCACCTGCACCTGCCGGGCGGGGAACACAAAGGGAATCGATGACGACGCCATCAGGTGGTCGATGCCGATAGGGGTGGGGATGGCCAGCCGCAGATAGCGGTGCCAGGGCTCGATGGGCGCGTGCGCCTGGTAGAAGGTCAGGTGTTCGCCGCTGGTGTAGCCCGACGCCGTGATGGCCAGCGCCGACAGCGCGCCGCCTTCCAGGTTGGCGCGCAAATGGTCGAAGTTCAGCACCCGGCCCAGCAGCGCCTCCATGGGGCTGTTGTCCAAGAGCGACTGCGGCCGTTTGCGCGTCAACCCCGAATACATCCATCCCAGCGACAGCAGCCCCAGCCAGCGCACCCCCGTGCGTATCAGCCCGGGCGCGTCGGCGCGGTAGATCATGTCGGTATTCAGCGACGACCACAGCCGGCGGATGCGGCGCACGCCCAGGTGCGGGCGGTCCGCGCGGCAGGCCAGCGCGGCGGCGTTGATCGCGCCCGCCGACGTGCCGCAGATGATGTCAAACGGGTTACGGAAGCGGGATTGCCAGTCGGGGTCCAGCAGTTCCATGATGGCGCTGAGCACGCCAACCTGGTAGGCGGCGCGCGCGCCGCCCCCCGTCAGGACCAGGCCGATCGGCGCGCGGGGGCACGCCGGACCGGCGGGACTGACTTCAACGTGGCGTGTTGACATCGACCACAGTCATCGCGGTCATGTTGACGATGCGGCGCACGGTCGAGCTGGAGGTCAGGATATGCACCGGTGCATTGCAGCCCAACAGGAACGGGCCGACCGCCACGTTGCCGCCCGCGGCCGTCTTGAGCAGGTTGTAGGCAATGTTGCCCGAGTCCACGTTCGGGCACACCAGCAGATTGGCTTCGCCCTTCAGGGTGGACGACGGCAGGATACGCATGCGCAGCGCTTCGTCCAGTGCGCAGTCACCGTGCATTTCGCCGTCGATTTCCAGTTCGGGTTCTTTCTCGCGCACGATTTCCAACGCGCGGCGCATCTTGGCGCCGGACGCCGAGCTGCCGGAACCAAAGTTCGAACGCGACAGCAGCGCCACCTTTGGCGCCAGATACATGCGGCGCATTTCGTTGGCGGCGGAAATGGTGAATTCAGCGATCTGTTCGGCCGTGGGTTCATCGTTGACGTGCGTGTCCACCAACACCACCGTGCGCTCATTGAGCAGCAGGATGTTCATGGCGGCATACACGTTGTGGCCGGGGCGCCGACCGATCACTTCATCCACGAAACGCAGATGATCGTGATACGCCCCCACCGACCCGCAGACCATGCCGTCGGCATCGCCCAGGTGCACCATCATCGCGCCGATCAAGGTCATGCGGCGGCGCATTTCCACGCGCGCCATTTCCTTGGTGATGCCACGGCGGCACATGCGTTCCCAGTAGGTGGTCCAGTACTGATGGAAGCGTTCGTCGTATTCCGGGTTGGTCACTTCAACGTCTTCACCCAGGCGCAGGCGCAGGCCCAATTTTTCGATGCGGGTCAGCAGCACCGACGGGCGGCCCACCAGAATGGGGCGCGCCAGGCCTTCGTCAACCACCACCTGCACCGCGCGCAGCACGCGTTCGTCTTCGCCTTCCGCAAACACGATGCGGGCGGGGCCGCCTTCACGCACGATGCGTTTGGCGGCCGAGAACAGCGGCTTCATGAACGCGCCAGAGTGGTAGACGAATTGCTGCAACTGCGCTTCGTAGGCTTCCATATCGGCCAGCGGGCGCGTGGCCACGCCGCCGTCCATGGCGGCCTTGGCCACGGCCGGCGCAATGCGCACGATCAGGCGCGGGTCAAACGGCTTGGGGATCAGGTATTCGGGGCCGAACGAGATGTCGAACGTGCCATAGGCGGCCGCCACAACTTCGTTCTGTTCTTCCTGCGCCAACTGGGCAATGGCATAGACCGCCGCCATTTCCATTTCGCGCGTGATGGTGGTGGCGCCCACGTCCAGCGCACCCCGGAAGATGTACGGGAAGCA